>CACKXQ010000006.1 GCA_902604245.1 uncultured Pelagibacteraceae bacterium
TTATCAAGAATTTGACAATGCTCTTGCAAATTGTTTAAGAGAAATTTCTAACCGATATGATTTTAAGGGACTTAATATTTCAATTGAGAGAAAAGATAAAATAGTAACTACAATAGCGCCAGATGAATTAAAATTAAAACAAGTAAATGAATTGTTACAAGTTCATCTTATAAGAAGAAAAGTAGATCCAAGAGTAATAATCGTTAAAAATTCAGAAGGTGCAGCTGGTGGAACCATCAGACAAGTCAGTGAATTAGCAGAGGGCATTAGTCAAGAAAATGCTAAGAAAATTATTGCTGATGTAAAAAAACTAAAACTTAAAATCCAAATTAAAATTCAAGGAGAAGAATTAAGAGCTCTAGGAAAGAAAAGAGATGATCTTCAAGAAGCAATATCTGCAATAGAAGCAATAGATATAGGGCTTCCAATTGAATTTATAAACTTTAGAGATTAAATGTAGATTGATCTCAAGGTTATTTGTGCTAAAATTATAATAATTTTTAATGAAGAAAATTTGTTCACTAATTTTTGTAACTTTATTCCTAGTTAGTTGTGCTGATGTAGGAAATAAATCTCTAAAAGATGTGGATAGCAAACAAGTAAAAGCAACAATTACTGAGGGAAAAACAACTAAATCAGAGATTGAAGGTATGTTTGGTGATCCACTTGAAACCTCATTTACTGATGGTGGTCAATTGATATACAAATATCAATATGATGACGCTACCGCATTTACAGCCGAAACAGTTGGTTCAGTCATATTTACGTTAGGTTTGCTCGGTACAAAAACTAAAGGTAACAGAAATACTTTAACTATTTTATTCGACAATCAAAATATTGTTAAAAAATTCAACCTGTCGAATAGCAAAATAGAATCTGGTACATTAATATTCGCAAATTAATTAAAGAAAGGAAAAAATATGAACTTTGTTGGAACAACAACATATGAAGGAACCAAAAAAGATGCAGATGAATTATACAGTATATTTAAAGATGAAATTGTAAAGTGTACTTCATCATTTGAATGGGCGCATATTCGTGAAGGTAAAATGATTTTTATTGCAAATGTCACTGATGAAGAAAAATTTTATGCCTTATTTGAAGATCAAAGATCTAAAGACTGGAACGCAAAGTTTAATGCTAAAGATGAAGCTTGGAAACTTGAGAAAATAATGTAACTAATACCCAAGCTAGAACTTTTGGAAATGTTTTGAGGTTTTAGGGGTTATGACAGAAAATAATCGGCGTAAACTGTGGACTTTAATTAAGGAAGCTGGCGATTATTTACGGGATTAGAGGGACACATTTTTCCACATCAAGCTACATTAAACTACAGTACTTATGCGAATATTAAAAAGTTAGTTTGAAATAAATCGCTAAAAGACTCATTAATTTAATTAAAAAACTACATTACAAACTAGATACAAAAGAGATAAATCAAATAGCCATTTTCAAAGCAAATAGACTCGTGGTTCAGGATTTGTTAATCTTGGATCATGGATCAACTAATATCCGTAGTATATATGATAGGAGTTCTATTGTTGGTTCTGCCTGCTTTTTTGCAGTCTAATTCTAAATTAAAACAATTGTTAACTAATTTTACTATTTGGATTATCATAGTGCTTATAATTTTAACTTTTATTTATTTATTTAAGGATTAATGAAAAAACTTTTAGGGATCGTGGTTCTTGGATTGTTGTGGTTTATGCCAGTTAATGCAGATAACCATTGCCCTGATAAAAATCCTGAGATTATTTTAGATTTAGGAGGAACACCTGAACCAGAAAAAATTGTTTATGCTACATATAGCACTTGCTCAGGCTCACATGATTATTGTGGAACAATGGGATGTTCCGTAGAAGTATTTGATCATAAAGGTGAGAAATCACTAGCGTATATTCATCCTGCAGATTGGTTTATTAGACCTGTTAAAGTGTTAAGTAAAATACCAACATTTGAATTAGTTATGCCACTTTCTAGTGGTAAGTTTAGAATAGTAAAAGTTAAGAGTGGTAAACTTATTGAAATAATATCTGATAATTAGATGAAAAAAATTTTAGCAATAATTCTTTTATTTTGGATGTGGCATACTCCAGGCTTTGCTGACAGTAAAAAAAAAGATGATGTATTTAAGCAATTTCAAATTACTGACATATCACCAAGTAAGTTAGATTTTTCAAACTCTGTTACTCCAAACGAGGCGCTTATAGATCTAAGAAAAACGGATGTATTTGAGAAAGATGATGCATATTTTCTAAACATTTTAATGCATAATTTAAAGGATGCTAAAATTATATCCTTCCAAGATTTCAAAAGAATACTGCAGTATAAAAGAAAGAAAGTTGAAAATATTGAAGGTGTTAAACTTATATGTGGAGGTGATCCAAACTTTGTAGATGATAGTCCATATTTAATTGGAATCGAATTTCAAAATTTAACTAATTTAATAGGTTATGGTTTTGAAGATGATCTTTGGTTTGATTTTAATGGAACTTATAAAAGAACTTCAAGTGATATAGAGCTAGATATAAAAGCAATAGACAGTAATGAAAAAAATACAGGCAAAATAAATAGAAAAACATTAAAAATTGGATCTGATCAATGCTCCATTTTAAATCCTTCAATTAATATGAATAGAATTATTAAAAATGTGTATTTAAATATTTTAGAAAAAAGTACAAATAAGTTATAAATTTTTTTAATGGAAAAACTTTTAGGAATCGTGGTTCTGAATATAGGATTTTATAGGATAACTAGATACAAACTAGATACAAAAGAGATAAATCAAGTTTTGAGGGTTAATGACGCCAGAAAACGCAGGTAAACTCTGGAAAATCATTCAGGAAGCTGGCGATTATTTACAAGGACAACTTCCAGACCATCCCAATCATCCTAAGGGCAGAAATCCTTACGCGCATGTTGCAATTTGTGTAAAGAGTAAATTTAAAGCAAGTTATAAAGATATTGAGGATGAAAAATTTGATGAAATAGTAAATTATATTGATTTCCTAAAAGAAAATCCCAGCTAAATTAAGATTTAATTATATTTAGAAATGAATCTATATCATCTGGATGAGTATTCCAGGCAGCAACTAATCTAACAGCTTTATCTTCCCACTCATCATCGTTAATTTTGTAACCATTTGAATTAAATTGATCAATTATATTTTTTGGTATTTTAACAAAAACCTCATTTGCATCTGTTGGGTAAGCTAACTCAATATTTTTGTGTTTCAATAAGCCTTGGCTTAGTTTTTTTCCCATAGCATTTGCATGCCTTGCATTTTTTAACCAAACTTCATTTGAGATATAAGCATCTAATTGAGCTGATACAAAACGCATCTTTGATAGTAAATGCCCTGCTCTTTTCATTAAAAAAGCTAAATTTCCGACTAACTCTGGTTTAAAAAAAATAATTGCTTCTGCTGCTAAGCATCCATTTTTAGTTGCTCCAAATGACAGTACATCAATTCCAGACTTCCATGTCATTTCTGCTGGAGTACAGTTTAATGAAACTAACGCATTTGCAAATCTTGCACCATCCATATGAATATTTAGATCATGTTTATGAGTGATCTCTGATATTTTTTTTATTTCATCTAAATTGTAAGCAACACCTGTTTCACATAATTGGGTAATACTTACTGATGAGGGTTGAGTATGATGTACCACACCTTTTCCAGAGATGTTTCTATCTAGTTCTTCTGCTATTATTTTTCCATTATTACCGTTCAGATTAACTAATTTTGCACCTCCAGTATAAAATTCGGGAGCTCCACATTCATCAACATTTATATGGGAAAGTCTATGGCAATAGATATTTCCAAAAGACGGAGTCATAGTTGATAATGCTAAAGCATTAGCTGCTGTTCCTGAAGCTGTTGGAAAAACTATAACTTCTCTCTCAAATATCTCTGAAAATTTATTTTGTAAGTTTTTCGAAAGTTCATCATTACCATATGGGGTTTTGTCCTCATCATTAGCTTTAAGAAGTGCATTTAAGACCTCTGGACATGCACCTGTAACGTTATCTGAAGCAAATTTTACTCTTTCTCTTTTTGTTTTTATCTGTGTCACAGTTATTGTTTTGGAAAATAATCTTTTAATTCACCTTCTCTATAAACATCTGCTGTACAACAATGCAATCCACCTCCGAATGCATAAGCGTCTCTAAGCTCAACAGGAACAACCTCCATTCCTAATTTATCAAGTTGTTCTGCTTGGTATACTTCACTTTTTTCTACACATACAGTTTTTGGATCTAAAACTAAAACATTCATTGATAGCCATGTTGAAGAATAACATAGAGGAGGAGGTTCATTGTGTGCAGGTTGAGCACTATCAATAATTTTCCATCCGTTATTTTCAAACAATTTTCTTTGCTCTTTAGGAAGTCGTCTTTGAGGATTGTTAATTATTAGACCCTCCTTTATAGGTGTGAAAGTTGCATCTATATGAATTGGATAAGGATCACCTGGAAAATTAACAGCATGAACCCTGTGATCTTTATAATGTCTTTGTAACCAATCAATTCCTTTTAAATTTGTCGTAAAACCATGTTGTACTACTAAATCTTTTCCAAATCTTAAAACGTCAGCAGCATCAAATAATGGCTCCTCTTCAGTAGTTACAAAATATTTATTTTCTGTCCATTCCAGTCTTTTTTGAATTCCTATTTTATCTGATAAGTAATCTTCTCTGTAATCCTCATCTGTTAACCTAGGTTTAGGAGCAGATTCGTGTCTCATATTTGGATCTGAATTATAATATTGTTTTAAAAGTGGTCGGTAACATAGGTATTCAAACCATCGGCAACGATAACTCATCGTAGCCTCTAAAATTTCATTTCCTACAGTTAACAAAACGTCTCTCGGTGGCATGCAACCAAACATTGTCTCAGACTGCCAATCTGGTGTAGATGTTTTTTGATTGAAATCAATTGGATCTGGTCTATCAACTTTAATCCCTCTTTTTTTTAATATATTTGAGAAATTATCTAAAAGCTGATTTGCTTTATCTACAGTATCTTTAGTTCTTGGACCAAATTTTCCTCTCATATCGCTGTCTTCAGGAACTTTGGCATCTAATGCTGGCTCAGGGGCAGGTATACAAGTACCATCTGCTTTGCCTACTATTACATGTTTCAATGGATCCCATTCATTCCAACTATTGACAATTACTTTTTCATTAATCATTTTAGTTTAAACCTATAAATCTTCTATTAGACTGCATAATGAGGCTGTAGTAAAAAATTGACATAAAAATAAAAAATCCACCAATAATAGTATTAGTAGATGGAACTTCATTAATTCCCATCCATGGTAACCATACCCAGAATATTCCACCGATTACCTCAGTAAGTGAGAGTAAAGTTAGATCAGCTGCTGGAATATTTTTTGATCCAATTGAATACAAAATCAAACCCATACATACTAGAGTTCCATGAGTAGCAAATAAGGCTTCATTTTTTCCAGTAGATAAAAAATTAGCATCGTTCGACATAAGCATTACAGCAGAAAATATGAAACAGAAAAGCCCCGCAAATGCTACAGTAGTAAATTTTGGTGTTTCTTTTCTCCATCTAAGTGAAACAGAAAAAATTGAGAAACCCAATGCAGAAATAAGTCCAAACACAAGCCCTAGCAATGAATTTTTACCAGAATTGTCAAAAGCCATTATACATATACCCACTGCTGCAACTACAATCGCAATCCATACTGTTAATGAAATTTTTTCTTTTAAAAATAAAAACCCTAATAAAGCTGTTATGAATGGCATTGCTGCAAGGCAAAGTAAAGTTATAGCTGCTGTTGTATTAGTAATTGACCATATAAATGTTATCATTGCAGTGCCGAGTCCAATTCCTCCAATTAGACCTGATATACCCACCTTAAAATAATTTTTATAAAACTCTTTTCCTTCCTCAAGGAACAAATACATATTAAGCAAAAGAAAAATAACTATTCCTCTTGTAAATAAATATTGCCAAGGAACTGTTTCTGGCTGATCGATGTGCCTTACAACATATGGACCAAATGACCAAAAAATACCAGCAATTAATACGATTGGGATGGCTACTTGAGGATTTTTTAAGTTTAGCATGTGCTATTTTTTTATTTAAGAAGTATGAAAATATAAATATAAATTTGTATAATAACAATCAAATAAATACTCAAATTAATGGATATTAATATTTTAAAAATAGCTTCTGATACCAAAAACAATAAACATATTAATAACTGCACTCATTCGATTAAATATAAAAGTCAAATTTGTGGTGATGAGATTGAAATTTTTTTAATTATTAAAGACAATGTTATAAAAGATTTCTCTTATCAATCTCAATCTTGCATATATTGCAATGCATCTGCGAATTTAGCTACAAAGAATTTTAAGAAAAAAAGTAAAGATAAAATTAAAAATTTTTTAAAATTATTGGATAAGTTTAATGATAAAGAAAATATTTCATTTCCAAGTGAATGGAAAGAGTTTAAAAAAATCTTTGATAAAAAAAATTATGCAAGAAAAGAATGTTTAACGCTTCCAATAAAAGCTTTAAAAAAAGTAATACAATAAATGAACAAAGATAGAATTATAAGATCCCTTTTAGCGTTGATTTTCACAACTATAACAATTGGTATTCTCACTTTATTAACTTATAAAACTAATTTTGGACTTTTTTTAATTGCATCATTTGGATCTTCAATGGTTCTTTTATATGGTTACCCAGAAAGTCCATTTGCGAAACCTAAAAATATATTATTTGGTCATCTAGTAACTTCTACAATTGGAATTCTATTTTATAATTTTATCCCATTGCCAATTTATATATCAATACCTTTAGCGGTAGGTCTTGGTGTTGGATTGATGATCTTACTAGATGTAACCCACCCCCCAGCTGGAGGAAATCCTATTATAGTCATATTGGGCTCAGTATCGTTTGACTATTTGTTTTCTCCAATACTAACTGGATGTTTGATTATAATAGCCTTTGGAATTATTCTGAATAAATTCGTTGCTAAAAAGAAATACCCCTAAACAACTACTATTCGTTTGATTGATGTTCTAATTTTATGCTACACTTTCTTAAGAAAATATCTATAGAGAGATTTTAAAACATAAATATTAGGAGAAAAAATGAAAGTACTTTGCGTATTATATGATGATCCAAAAGGTGGGATGCCTAAAAGCTACCCATTGTCAGATCTTCCAAAACTAGAAAAATATCCAGATGGGATGACACTACCAAGTCCAAAAGGTAGAGATTTTACGCCTGGAGAACTATTAGGATGTGTATCTGGTGAATTAGGATTAAGAAAATTTTTAGAGAGTAACGGTCATGAGTTAGTTGTAACAAATAGTAAAGATGGAGATGGATGTGAAGCTGACAAACATATCGTTGATGCTGATATAGTTATTTCTCAACCATTCTTTCCATATTATTTAACAAAAGAGAGAATTGAAAAAGCAAAAAATTTAAAAATTGCTATCACAGCAGGAATTGGTTCAGACCATGTAGATTTACAGGCAGCAATGGATAATAAAATTGATGTTGTAGAAGTAACATTTTGTAATTCAAGATCAGTTGCTGAGCACATAGTAATGATGATTGTTTCAATGGTAAGAGATTATCACAACCAACACCGAATTGTTAATGAAGGTGGATGGAATATTGCTGATGCAGTTCAAAGGTCCTACGATGTTGAAGGAATGCACATTGGAACAGTTGCGGCTGGAAGAATTGGTTTAGATGCATTAAGAAAAATGAAACCATTTGATGTACATCTTCATTATTTTGATAGACATAGATTACCTGAATCAGTTGAAAAAGAGTTAAATCTTACTTTTCATGAAACTGTAGAGTCTATGGTTAAAGTATGTGATGTTGTTACAATTAACTGTCCTCTTCATCCTGAAACAGAAAATTTATTTGATGATGAAATGATATCTAAAATGAAAAAAGGTGCATATATTGTGAATACAGCAAGAGGTAAAATTTGTAATAGAGATGCAATTGCTAAAGCTTTAGAAAGTGGTCAACTAAGTGGATATGCAGGAGACGTGTGGTTTCCTCAGCCAGCTCCAAACGATCATGTATGGAGAACAATGCCAAACCATGGAATGACACCTCATACTTCTGGAACTTCACTATCCGCCCAAGCTAGATATGCAGACGGTGTTAGAGAAATACTTGAGTGCTTTTTTGATGGTACTGAAATGAGAGATCAATATTTAATTGTAAAAGATGGGCAGTTAGCAGGAATGGGTGCTCACTCATATAGTAAAGGAAGCGCTACAGGCGGTTCTGAAGAAGCGGCAAAATATCAAAAAAAATAGAGTTTTAAATATAAAACATTAAAGGTAAGCTATCACTAATCTAGATAGCTACCTTTAATGAAAAAACTTTTATCAATAATTTTCTTTCTAATTTCTTCAATCAGCTTTGCAAATTCACCAAATTTTGAAAAAGCTTATTTTGCTGGAGGATGCTTTTGGTGTATGGAGGAATCTTTTGAAAATATTCTTGGTGTTTCAAAAGTTATCTCTGGCTACTCAGGTGGCACTACAGAAAATCCAACATATAAAGAAGTTACATATGGAAACACAGGCCATTTTGAAGTTATTGAAGTCATATATATTCCAGAAGTAGTTAGCTATGAAAAACTCTTAGAAGAATTCTGGGTAAACATTGATCCCTTTGATGCTGTAGGACAATTTTGTGACAAGGGATATAGTTATAGATCAGTGGCATTTTATCAAAATGATAAGCAAAAAAACTTAATAGAAAATAGTATTAAGGAAATAGAGAAAAAATTTAATAAAAAAGTAGTAACTTATGTAAGAAAATTTGATAAATTTTATATTGCAGAGGCTGTTCATCAAGATTATTACCAAATAAATTTTCTTAATTACTTAAGATATAAAAAAGGATGTAGACGCGAAGCAATATTAAATAGTATTTGGGGGTCCTAAAATGTTTGTGGTTAGTAAATACGTATCTTTAAAAAATTATATTCCAACCGGCTTACCAAAAGAGACAGATTTTGAAATAAAATCAAAAGAAATTTCAATTAATGATGAAAAAAATATTTTAGTGTCAAATTCATGGATATCAGTTGATCCATACATGCGTGCAAGAATGACTGAGAGAAAAAATTATAAACCACCATTTAAAATTGGTGAAGAAATGGAAGGTTATGCAATTGGTAAAGTAGAACTCTCAAATGATAAAGATTTTAGTGTTGGAGATTTAGTATTTAGCGGTCTTGGTATGAGAGATAAATTTGTTTGTAGTTCTGATGAACTAAAGAAACTTAAACCAATTGATATGCCTATACAGTCGTACTTGGGACCACTTGGAATGACAGGTCACACAGCTTACATTGGACTTTTCAAACATGGAAAATTGAAATCTGGCCAAACTATATTAGTCTCTTCTGCTGGAGGTAGTGTTGGATCTACAGTTTGCCAAATTGCAAAAAATCTTGGTTGTAAAGTTATTGCAAGCACAGGGTCTGATGAAAAAGTTGATTGGTTAAAAGATGAATTAAAAGTTGATCATGCTTTTAATTATAAGAAAGTAGAAAACCTTGTATTACATTTCAAGGAAATTTGTCCTGAAGGTTTTGATCTTTATTTTGATAATGTTGGTGGAGACTTTTTAGAGTCCGCTATTTTCCAAATGAAAACATATGGTCGTATTGTGATTTGTGGAAGAATTTCACAGATGAATGCAACAAATCCTGGATCTGGTTTGAAAAATATGGCTTATGTTTTAGTAAAAAGACTTACAATTAAAGGATTTCTTATTTTTGATCACGATAATGAAAGAGAGCCATTTGAAACTGAAATGTCAAAATGGTTAGCGGATGGTAAAATTAAATTTAAAGAAACTATCTACGAAGGAATAGAGAATGCTCCAAAGTCATTTATTGATTTATTAAACGGTAAAAATATTGGCAAAATGCTTGTCAAAATTTAGTTTAGAAATTTTGTGACTTAAAATCCTCAATAAATGATTAAAACATTTCCTTTACTATTTATATTGCTATGGTCATCTGCATTCATCTCGGGTGATATTATAGTTCAGAATGCATCACCTTTTGCAGCACTTGCCTTTAGATTTGGATTTGTAACTGTAGGTTTCTTCTTATTCGCATTACTTAAAAAAGAGATAATTTTTACAAAATTTAGATATATATTAGAAAGTATAACTACCGGTGTATTATTTCATGGATTGTACCTTGGTGGTTGTTGGTACGCTTTTCATGTAGGAGTTCCTGCAAGTGTTGTAGCATTAATAGTTACTCTTCAACCAATATTAACTAATTTATTATCAGGACCAATCTATAAAGAGGTAATAGGATGGAGGCAGTGGGTTGGTATTGTGTTTGGGTTTGTAGGCTCGTTGCTAGTACTCGGAGTAGATTTTGGAGAAGAGTTTCCTAAAGATGGATTATTAACTTGTTTTATTGCCCTTGCTGCAATCACTACAGGAACCTTGTGGCAAAAAAAACTAAGCGGCAATGTACCTTTATCAGTTAATAATGGATTTCAAGCTTTTGGGGGCTGTTCTTTTAATTTAATTTTAATATCAATATTTGAAACTCCTTATATAAATTTTACAACAGGATTTTTATTAGGAATGACACATCAGATTATTTTAGTGTCATTTGGAGCCTTTACAATTTTAATGTTTTTAATAAAAGCAGGCTCAGTGAGTAAAACTTCAACATTATTTTTTCTTGTCCCACCTACAACAGCTGTGATGGCCTATTTATTTTTAGGAGAAAAGTTATCTAATATTGATATAGCAGGATTTATACTTGCAACAATTGGCGTTTATATTGCAACTAGAAAGTAAGTGAGAATTTTAAATTTTATAAAAAAATTTTATCGACCTTTTATTTTAACTTATCTTTTTTTTTCAATTGGTATAAGTTTTTACCCATCCTTTGAATTTTACTCGTTTAAAGGACAATTATTGATATTAGCTGTATCTATATTTAATGGAATACTAGGAGTTTATATTAAAAAATTATAAAACGTAAGGTTCTGGTCTAGCATTACTTTTCAAAACTCTTTCTACATCAAAAACACTTATATCTATTGATTGATAGCTACCTGTTGTAATTAATTCAGTTAGAGCCCTTCCAATACCTGGTGCCTGCATCAAACCTCTTCCAGTGAAACCAGAGGCTAAATAAACATTGTCATATTTTGGATGTTTACCAACAACTGCGTTGTTATCAAGTTTATTACAATCATAAAATCCTGCCCATCCACCAGTTAATTTTAGTTCTTCAAAGGCTGGGACTCTTTTTGCCAGAGCAGGCCAAACTAATTCTTCAAAATCATTCCATGCTGGCTCTAAATCTTTCGCATCAAATACAGATATAGGTGAACCTGCTAAAAATTCTTTACCCTCTGGTCTCCAATATACGCCTGTTGTTAAATCTCCAGTTAATGGCATATCAGGAAAATGCTTTGGACATTTTACTCTGAATACAGTGTGCTTTTGTGGCTCTACTGGAATATCTGATAACAATTCTTTAGTCCAGCAACCTGCTGCTGAAATAATAGTTTTTGCATTTATCTCAGACAAATTTTTAATGTCACCTTTTAAAAATTCTGCACCTAACTCAATTGCTTTACTTTTTAAAGCACTATGAAACATAAAAGGATCAATCCAACCTTCGCTTTTATTATCAGTATATGTTGCTGTTTCTATACCTTCGTTATTAATGTATGGAAATATTTTATTTAATTCTGAACCTTTAATATTTTTTGTGCCTGCCTCGCATTCTCTATGATTTTCTAAAGCTTTATATTGTTCCTCCGCATGTTCTGGTCCAAACATTAAAAGGTATCCATTAGGAACCATGCTTGCTGTTGGATTTGGATTATTTTTTGTTTTTAATAATTCTGGTATTTTAAAAATGAATTCTCTAGCAAATTTACCTAAAAGTATGTTCTCTTTTTGAAAAAATTGTCTTCTAAATCCACCTAAAGATAAAGGAAATGAGGCAGTCTTATATGTAGGGTCTCTCTCTATTACTTTAACTTTTCTACCTTCTATTGATAGAAAGTAGGCAGTTGCAGCACCTATTATACCTCCACCAACTATGACAACATCATCCATAAACTTTAATATATACTATTTTCTTTGCATTAACCATAAAGCATCTTGACTTAAAAAATAAATTTTTCCATTCGTCGGATGAACCTGAATATCTCTTATTCTTCCAATTTTATTTTTAAAAATAACCTCTTCTTTTACATTTGTTAAGTCATCAAATTTCAATTTTCTTAAGGATTTGTCTTTTAGCGAAGTGATCAAGGCATGACTATTCCACTCATTAAATTCTTTACCTTTATAAATAGTTATTGCGCTAGTTGCTATTGAGGGCACCCAATATTGAATAGCTTTTGTAAATCCAGGTTTCCATTTTGGGCCAATTGGAATTCCAGAATAATTGGTTCCTCCCCATCCTAAAATTTTCCATCCATAATTTTCACCTTTTTTAACTTCTCCAAACCAATCTCCACCTTTTGCACCATGGTTACTCATGTAAACTTTTCCATCAAATTCAGAAAGTGCCATCCCTTGAGGATTTCTAATTCCAATTTGATAAATCTCTGGCAACCAATCTACCATTCCCTCAAATTTTGGATTATCTTTTGGTATACTTCCATCTAAATGAACTCTTATAATACTACCTGGATGCTTTGAAGCATCTTGTGCAATCATACCTTGTCCTCTCTCACCGGCAGAAGCAAATATAAAATTATCTTTGATAACTAATCTTGATCCAAAATGATAACCAGAGTCTATTGGGGGATTTGCTTGAAAAATATTTTTAAAGTTTAATTTTTTCTTATTAAATTCTGCTCTTGCAATAGAAGTGCTAGTTTTATATCCACCTCTATCTTCAGTATATGAAATCCAAATATAATTATCTTTATGAATAATATCTAATAAGCCACCTTGGCCATGGACAACAAAATTAAGTTGATGACTAATTTCTTTAATTTCCCTAGATAAAATATTTACAATTTTTATTTTTCCACTTTTTTCTGTAACAATTATTTCTCTATCATTAACAAAAGAAGACCCCCAAGGTGCGTCTAGTTTAACTAATTTTTCTAATTTGAAGTTTTGTGAATACGATTTTGAGCTAAATACTAAAAGAAGAATTAAGACGTATATTATTTTTTTCACTTTATGAAAGTTTTGATCTTCCACCATCAACTGCAATTATTTGACCCGTTACCCAAGAACTTTCCTCGGTAAGTAAAAATTTTGCTAAAGCTGCTCCATCTTTACCCTCACCTAGTCTTTTAAGTGGGTGGGCTTTAGCTATTCCTTGAGCGATTGCTGTATTTTTTAACATTGGTTGAGCTATCTTAGAATTAGTTAAACTTAGAGCAACACTGTTAACTCTTATGTTTGGAGCAAATTCAGCTGCTAATGACACTGTAAGTCCCTCAATGGCCGCTTTGGTTGATGCTATTATTGAGTGATTTGTAAACCCTCTTTGAGCCGCAACTGTTGAAAATAAAACAATTGAACCATTATTTTGTTTTAGGTTATCTTGATATCCTTTGATTAAGTCTACCGCAGAATAAAAATTAAGTTTCATACATTTATTAAAATCATTCTCAGTTGCCATCTTCAATGGCTTTAAATCAATTGATCCAACACAATAAGCTAAACCTTTAATGTCTGAAATGTCTGATTTTATTTTATCTACAAATCCATCATCTAATACATCTGTAACGGTATATTGAGAATTTAACTTTTCAGATAATTTTTCTAGTTGGCTCTCATCTCTGCCAACTAAATGAACTTTGTTACCAGAAAAGTTCAATTGCTCTGCTAAATTAGATCCGATAGAACCTGTCGCACCGACAATTAGATATTTTTCTGACATATAATAATTAATGAAATTATTTTTTATACTTGGAAATCAGTTATTTCCATTAAAAAATCTTGACCGCTTCAAAAAAGACCACCTATTTTTTATGTCAGAAGACTACCAATTATGTACATATGAAAGACATCATAAATTAAAAATTCTACTATTCTTATCTTCAATGAGATCTTATGCGGATAAATTGAAGGAAAATAAATTTAAGTTAAATTATTCAAAAATCGATTCTACTGATTTTAAAAAAGATTATACGACGAAATTAGAAAAATTATTAAAGATGAATAAGATAAAAGAAGTAACTAGTTTCGAAATAGAGGATAAATTTTTTGAAACAAAAATAAATAATTTTTTAAAAAAACAAAATATTCAGTGGAATATAATTAGATCTCCAATGTTTTTAGATAGTCGAGATGATTTTAAAAAATATTTAACTAAAACAAAAAAACCCTTTATGGCTAAGTATTATAAAGAAAAGCGTGAAAGATTAAATATTTTGTTAAACAAAGATGGTACACCAGAGGGAGGAAAATGGAGTTTTGATGAGGATAATAGAAAAAAACTGCCAAAAAATATCTTAATACCAAAATTTCCAAAAATTAATGAAACCAAACACACAAAAAGTTTAAAACCAATTATTGAAAAATTATTTAGTAAACATCCAGGTGATACCAAAAAATTTTGGTTTGCAACTGAATATAAAGATATTTCAAAATTGTTAGATTTTTTTATCAAAGAAAAGTTAAACCTATTTGGTGATTACGAAGATGCAGTTGATCAAAAAAATAATATTTTATTTCACAGTGCTCTTAGTCCGTATTTAAATCTAGGTTTAATAACTCCAGACATTATCATTCAAAAAATAATGACTTATCACCATAGTAAGAGTGTGAGACTAAATTCTTTAGAGGGTTATATAAGACAAATAATAGGTTGGAGAGAGTTTATGAGAGGAATATATCAAAATTATAGTAAAGAAATGGAAAGTGGAAATTTCTTTAAACATAATAGAAAAATGAAAGATACATTCTATGCTGGCAGCACTGGTTTGGATCCTTTAGATCATGCAATTAAAAATGCTGACAAATTTGGTTGGTCGCACCACATTGAAAGATTAATGATATTGTCAAATATTATGAATTTATGCGAAGTTGAACCAAAATCAGTTTATAAATGGTTCATGGAAATGTTTGTGGACTCATCTGATTGGGTTATGGTTCCAAATGTTTATGGAATGGGTTTGTTTAGTGATGGTGGAATTTTCGCAACTAAGCCTTATATCTGTGGATCAAGTTATTTTATGAAAATGATGGATTTTAAAAGGGGCAACTGGTGTAATGTTATGGATGGTCTTTACTGGCGTTTCATAGATAGAAATAGAAAGTTTTTTTTAAAAAATCCAAGACTCTCTATGATGGTAAGAATTTTTGATAAAATGAAAGAAGATAGAAAAAAATTAATATTATCACAGGCTAACAAATTTATTAAACATAATACCTATGGGAATTAAAGTTTATTTTAACGATTCTTGCAATATTTGCAGAATGGAAATTAATCACTATAAAAAAATTGCAAATAGTGATTTGGAGTGGATAGATATTACAAATAATGACGAGGCTATAAAAATAACATCTAAGTCGCAAAAAGAGTTGCTCAGAAGGTTGCATGTAATAAATGATGGTGAAGTTATTGGAGGTGCTAAAGCATTTATTATAATTTGGTCAAAAATACCAAAATATAAAATCCTATCTAAAATTTTTTCAATAAAACCCTTATTTATTATTTTTCATTATATATACGAAATTGCTGCATTTTTCTTATTTTTAAAAAACAGAAAACAATTATATGAAAAAACAAAACCTACCAACTAAGGTATGCAAAGTTTGTAACAAGCCTTTTTCTTGGAGAAAAAAATGGAAACTTAATTGGGAAAAAGTTAAGTATTGTTCTAAGAGATGCGCCTCTAGTAATTAATTATTGTGTATTGCTTTTTCTAGGATCTTTAAGTGATTTTAAAATTTTTGATAGCCCCGTAATTTTTAAACTATAATAAATCACATAAATTAAAGTTAGTCCTAAAGCCATAGTAGATAGAAACACAAAGATGGCTGTCAAAATTTTTTCTTGGAACCAGTTCTCTACTCCAGAGTTAGAATAATAAAGAATATTCCAAAACGCGACGAAAATTAACTCATATATGATTATAATTTTGAACATATGGTTGATATAGTTCTCAATATAATTAATACTATTCAATTCTTGTCGCATGTCGATAAAAATTTATGAGATAAAACAAAGAAAAATAGATGAAAAAAGTAATTTGGATAACTGGCGGTAGCAGTGGAATAGGAAAAGCAGTTGCATTAAAGTTTGCAAATAAAGGATGGCAGGTAATTATATCATCAAGACGTGAGGAAGTCTTAAAAGATATTTCAGATAAAAATGAAAATATTGATTATTTGAAATTAGATATTGTTGATTATGAAGCATGTAATTCAGTTTTTAAAACAATCGTGGAGAAATACAATAAGGTTGATATTTGTTTTTTTTCTACTGCAATTTATGAGCCTGAAAAAGAGAAGGATTTTGATCTTCAGAACATAATTGATGTTACAAATGTGAATTATATTGGAACCATAAATTGTATTAAAGCTGTTGAAAAATATTACAAAGAAAAAAGACAAGGAATTATATCTATTGTATCTTCTACTGCAGGATACAGAGGATTACCAAATTCAACTGCCTATGGACCTGCAAAAGCAGCTCTTATTAATTTAGCAGAAAGCTTATATCTTGATTTTCAAAGATATGATGTTCGCGTATGTCTAGTCAGCCCTGGCTTTATCAAAACAAGACTTACGGATAAAAACACATTTAAAATGCCATTTTTAAAAACTACACAATATGCAGCTGAACAGATTTATGATGGTTTAATAAATAAAAATTCATTTGAAATAGCTTTTCCTAAAAGTTTATTTTTAATATTAAAATTTTTTAAGATTTTGCCAAATGGGATCTACTTATATTTGATAAGAAAAATGACGAAGCTTCAAAAAAAATAAATTTAATCTTTTACAAACATCACAGTTAATTCTGCAACTTTAATACCAAACTTTGTCATTTTTGCTCTATTAATTGCTACTCTTTCATCTTGCATAAAGATCCAATCATCAAAAGTTATTTTCATTTCTCTTCCTTTTACAGGAACTAACAGCACATATTCAAACTTGAATGCAGGACCATAAGAAAAACCCTTTGCAGTTCCAACTACATCACCAGCAGTGCCTTCATAGTTATGTTCATCGATTTTATTGATTGTCCATTGCCTATTTTGAATTTCTCCATCGTTCCAGACAAATTTTTCATCAAGTATTAATTGTTTTCCATCCCACTTTCCATCTAGGTCTGCAGAAAATTGTCTTGTCACTTTACCTGATCTATTTTGTAAAATTCCCCATGCTTTTACATTTCCAGATAAATACTCTTCTATTATTAATCTAGGTTTTTGGTTTTTGAAATCTTCTGGTTTCATTGCTTGGTTTGATGAACAACTTGTAATCAATACTGAGATTATTATCAATAATAAATATTTTATTTTCATGGTATTATTTATTTTTGAAGAGCAAATTGGATTAAGTCTATATTTTTTGATTTAAAACCTGCTTCACAATAAGATAAATAAAAATTCCACATTCTTTTAAAAGTATTGTCAAAGCCTTGGGATGAAATTTGTTCCCATTTTTCTAAGAACTCTTCTCTCCAAATATTTAGTGTATTTGAGTAATGATCGCCATAAGAATTGCAATTCTCAAACTTAAGTCCAGATTGGTTTGCTAGATTTACTAACTCATTTTTACTAGGTAAAAAACCACCAGGAAAAATATATTTTTGGATAAAATCAGTTTTACTTTTATATCTATCATAGATGGAGTCATCTATAGTAATTGATTGTATAGCTGCTGTTCCTCCATCAACTAAGTTTTCTTTAATAGTATTAAAATAATTTTTTAAATAACTCTGACCTACTGCTTCTATCATTTCTATAGAAGCTATTGAATTATAATTATTTTTAACATCTCTAAAATCTAACATTTGTATATTTATTTTTTCATTCAAACCTTCATTGTGAATTCTTTCTTTTGAATATTCGTATTGTTTTTTGGAGATTGTTATACAATCTAACTTTACGTCATAATTTTTTCCAATATATTCTGCAAATCCTCCCCACCCACAACCAATCTCAAGCATCTTATCGCCTGATTTAGGCTTAACAAGACTTGAGAGTTTTTTATATTTATTTAACTGAGCTTTTTCCAAATCATTACTATCGTCAAAAATTGCACTTGAATAAGTTAGGGTTTTATCAAGCCATAATGAGAAAAATTCATTCCCTAAATCGTAATGCTTTCTAATGTTTTCTTTACTCCTAGATTTATTATTTTTAATAAACAAACCTTTGATTTTATTAAATATTGAAAGATCGAAAGAGCCAGAAAATTTATGAACTATTTTTATATTTTTTGCCGCTAGCTCTATAAGATTCGTTAAATTATTCGTCTCAAAATAATTATCCATATATGCTTCTGCCAGACCTACACTTCCGTTTTTGATAATTTTAAAAGTTAACCCTGGTTTATTTATTTTTAGATCAGCATTTAATCTTTCATTACTATTTCCGAAAGTATATTCTTTTCCATCATGGTTTGTTATTTTTAAATTTCCATGTTTAATAAATTTTAGTGAGTTAAAGACAATTTTGTCTGATAATTTATTCAAATTCACTTTTTTCTACCGAACTATTATTTTTAATATTTATTTTTTTTTTAATAAACTTTATTCCTTTTAACCATAGTTTAAATGCCTCATAGTGGATTGCGACAATAACTTTAAATGTCATCAAGGGGTGAAAAATATAGGAAACGAATAGATTTTTATTACTAAATTCTTTTGCAATACCGTCCTGGGATGCGAATAAAAGTTTACCATCATTATCAGATTGGTCAATAATAACTGATATTTTGTCTGTGGGCTTATTTACTCTAAATTTATAATTACACTCCATATTTATGAAGGGCGATACATGAAATTTTTTTACACAACTATTTCTTAAAGTTTCTTTATCTTCAGCTTTGAAAATGTATGTGTGTTGTTCACCAAATGTATTTTTAACCTCATAAAATATAGAGATTATTTTATCGTACTTATCATATATAAAAAAAACACTTAGAGGATTAAATACGTAACCTAATATTCTTGGATAACAGAATAATTTGATTTTAACGTCTTTATTGTCGATACCAATATTTTCTAGTTTTTTTTTTACCCAGTTTATTAAAGAGGTGCCATCTCTATCCCCATGGTCTTTGTCAAAAAAACTAATGATATTGAATTTATTATATGAAAATAATTTAATTTTATTATCAATTTCATTTAAATCATCTAAGTCTATTAATAATGAAAAAACCCTATATTTGAAATAATGATTTTTAGGTTTAAATCTTCTGTGTATTACTTTTCCTACATATATCTTAGAGTTTTTAAGCATTTATATACTTAATCATATCTATTGATGATTTTATACCATCTTCATGAAATCCATATCCAAAATAACTTCCACAAAACAAAATATTATTTTTATTTTGAATTAGGTGAAGATCTTTCTGGCTATTGATTGCATTTTGATCAAAGTAAGGATGTGTAAATATAACTTTTCGGATTATTTTATCTTCGGGTATCTCTAAATAAGGATTTAATGTTAAAAAAATATTTTTATTTATATTCAAATTTTGTAATAAATTTAGCCAATAAGTAATTGAATTTTTTTCACTATTCTCAGACTCGATCGAGGAATTCCATGAACACCAAGCACTTTTATTATTTGGCATATAACTTGTATCCTCATGTACTATAGCCTCATTTGTTTTATATTTAAAATTACTTAAGATCTTATTTTCTATTTCTTCAGGATTTTCAATTAAAGAGAGGGCTTGATTAGCATGAGTAGCCAATACAACTTTATCGTAAGTAAAATATTCATTTTTATCTCCATAATAAACCTGAACTGCGGATCCAATTCTTTTAATTTTATTAATATTGTAATTTTTATAATATTCGCCACTGATTTTACTTAGAATTTTATTTACATATGTTCTACTTCTTTTGGAAACTGTGAACCATTGCGGTCGATCTTTTAATTTGAATAATCCATGATTTTGAAAAAATTTAAAAAAAAATTTCAATGGCATTTGTTTTGCCTCGTAAGGGGGCATTGACCATATTGCTGATACCATAGGAATAATATGGAATTTGATAAAATACTCTGACAATTTTAAATTGTCTAAATAGCTGCCTAAAGTAATATTTTCATTAATTGAATCTTGGTTTTCACTTTGTTTATAAAAACTAATTATAGTAAAAAACATCTTCAAAAATTTTATATTTAACAGGTTTGATTTATTGCTGAAAATTCCAGAAAGACCTTTTCCACAATATTCTATATTTGAGTCTCTAACAGATACTGAGAATGACATATTGCTTTCTTCTATAGCAATATCATTTTCTTGAAAAAAATTTATTAAATTTGGATAGGTTTTTTTATTAAATACAATAAAGCCTATATCAATAGGGACTATATTATCTCCAACATTAACATCAATAGTATGAGAATGACCTCCAAAATGGTCTTCTTTCTCAAATAAATCTACTTTATATTTTTTAGATAAACTATACGCTGCACTTAGACCTGATATACCAGAGCCTATAATAGCTAATTTCATTATTGAGGATTATATTTATTTTCTTTTGTAAAGGATGAGACAAATTGTAGAAAAACTGCAAAAATTATAATGCTTCCTCCTATTAATACGTAGAATGAAGGGTTTTCATTTACAAATAGCCAAGCCCAAAGAGGACCAAGTATTGCCTCTGTAAGCATTATTATGCCGACCATAGCTGATAGTGTTTTTCTTGCACCAATTGTTATTAATATAAAGCCAAGTCCTATTTGAAATGTCCCAGACAAAAATGCCAAAAACATATCATTTAAAGATATAGAAATTTTTGTTGAAGCTAAAAAACCTATTATCATTGCAACTATTCCTGCAACTAATTGTAAGGGTACCATATCCACATGAGGATATCTTCTCACAATTAAAATTAGAGTTGCGAAGGTAATTGGCATTACAAAGGCAACAATATTTCCAGACATTTGTCCACTTGATAGGGTATTTCCTAGCATTAAAATTAATCCAGAAATTGCTAAAATAATAGAAGCTAAAGTAATTTTTGAAATTTTTTCTTTCAAAAAAAAATATCCAAATATCGCTAGGAAAATTGTTTGTGTTTGTATTATGAAATTTGTATTCGCAACAGTAGTATTGTACATAGCAAAAACATAACTGCTAAATCCAATACCCAATATAATTCCACCAATTAAGCCAGGAATTCCCGAGACATAAATTTTTTTAAATACCTCTCTTTTGTAAGTTACAATTAAAAAAATAATTACAACAATTATAAAAAAAACCTGTCTCCAAAATAAGATTTGCCATAAAGTGGATCCTTCAAATGATTTAACAATCAACCCACCAAAACTTAGACAAAATGCGCCAAAAAAGATTAATAATGGACCTGGTATCTTTGAAATAAAATTCATTTAATATTGGAAATCAAATTTTGAGTTTCCATCTCATACAACTTAAAAATAGTTTCTGCATCTTTTAAATTAATTTCTTTAAATTTAATTTTTGATCCTGGAGGTATTTGTACTAGTTTGTCATAATCAGCACTTATTACAACTCCAATCTTAGGGTAACCCCCTATAGTTCCATGATCAGATAGCATAATTATTGGATCCCCATCTGCAGTGATTTGGATAACACCCTTCACTAATCCTTCTGACTTTATATTTGTATTTTTAATATTACTAATCTTAGGTCCTTTAAGTCTTATTCCCATACGATCACTTAATTTGGTTACATTAAATTCATCACTTAAAAATGAATGTATTGCATCCTTTGAAAAATAATCAAAATGGGGTCCTTTTATTATTCTAATATTTTCAATTTTAGAATTTAGGTATTCTATTTTATTTTTTGGCAGGATTTTTTTTATATTTTTTAAATGAATTATTTGTCCTTTCTCAAGTTTTTCCCCACTATTCGCGCCAATTTTAGCCTTAGTATTTGTAGAACAACTATTTAAATAATAATCTACCTCAAATGTGCCTCCAATAGATAAATAACCATATACTGATCGATTGGTAGACAGTATATCTAAGCAATCATTATTCTCTAAAATAATATTTTCGTAACAACTTAATTCTAAATTTTTGTTTTTTCTTATAATTTTAAAATTAACATCTCCAGTAACATTGATGGAGATATTTTCTCCTATATATTTCAATTTTGGACCTTGATATGCAAATTCTAGGACCGGATTATTTATTTCATTGTTTGAAATGGTATTTGCTAATATAAAATTCCTATTATCCATTGCTCCACTAAAAGGTATGCCTATATGATAAAAATTATTTCTACCATTGTCTTGAAATGTAGAATTGATGCCTGGTCGTAATACCTCGAAATAATTTTTATTCATATTTATTTTCATACTCTAGTTTAGAAATCGGATAAAATGATATTGTATCACCTGGGTTGATTAGATTAGGTTCAGTATTTTTTTTATTATCAAAAATATCAACTGGTGTTTTGCCAATTATATTCCAACCACCTGGACTTTCAAAAGTATAAATATTACAAAATTGCTCTGTTATACCTATGGAATTTTTTGGGACCTTAACTCTTGGTGTTTCTAAGCGCTTTGCAAAAAGAGATTTATCCATATCTCCTAAGAATGGCATTCCCGCAATAAAACCTGTCATATAACAATAATAATTTTTTGAAAAGAATGTTTCATAAATTTTTGCTTCATTTATCTTTAATAATTTTTGTAAGCGTTTTATATCTAGTGCAAATTCCTCTGCACAACAAACTGGTATTTTAATAAGATTATTTTTTGAATTATTATTTTTTTTTAACTCTAGATTTTCAACTTGTTTTTTTAATTTAGCAAAACTCGTAAGTTTTAAATCGAAACTAATTACTAGTTTATTATAACTAGGTGTAATATTTGTAATACCTAAAAAATTACTATCTCTTAAATTGTTAAAATAATTTATAACATTTCTGTTAATTTCTTTATTTACCTCAGTACCAAAGTCACAGTACAATGCTGCGTCACCAAGATTTGATATATTTTTAATCATGTCATGTTATACTTTAAGCTTTATAGTATGGAAATTAATTTAAATTGTGATTTAGGTGAAAAATCAAAGCATCATTCAAATGAGAATGATCCTGATTTACTCAAAATAGTAAACTCTGCAAATGTGGCTTGTGGGTACCACGCTGGAGATGAGGAAACTATGAGAGAAGTTATAGAGATTTCAAAGCAAAATAATGTAAGTATTGGCGCACATCCATCATTCAATGATCCAGAGAACTTCGGAAGAAAACGGATTAATCTTGGTGCTGATGAGATTTCTAAGCTTTTAATAGATCAATATGAAATTTTGCAGAATATTGCCAATAAATTAGATGAAAAGGTTTCTCATATTAAACCACATGGAGCCTTGAATAATATGGCTTGTGAGGACCTTGAGCTAGCAACAATTTTGGCAAAAACTATTTATAGTATTGATAAAGACATAATTTATTTAGTACCAACAGGTTCAAAAATGGAAATTGCAGCTAAAAAATTAAATATGAAAATTGCATGTGAAATTTTTGCAGATAGAAATTATGAAGACGATGGAACACTTGTATCAAGAAGTAAGGATCATGCCCTAATAACCGACCCTGAGCGAGCTAAAGAGCACGTATTCAATATGGTAAAAAACCAAACTCTTAATTGTCACAGTGGAAAACAAATACCTTGTGAAATCGATTCAATTTGCATACATGGTGATAACGCAAGCTCTCTTTCTACTGCAAAACAAGTAAAAGAAAACTTGATAAAAAATAATTTAGAATTAAAGCCTCTAAATAAAATGAAAAAATTTATATAATTATGATTAAAAAAATATTTACTCTTTTCATATTCTTTTTTTTAACTGTTGAAACTTTTGCTGCTGGAACAAGTTCATCAGATAAAAAACCGAGCTATAAAAATGCTGTAAAAATAATTGAAGCAGCTAAGAAATATGAGTCCAAAAATAAAATGGATAAAGCATTAAAAAGATACGAAAAAGCTCAAAAAATTTTATTAAAACTCGACAAAGAAAAGCCCTTACAAGCTGATACACTAAACTACCTGGGTTTTACAACTAGAAAACTTGGGGACTTTGAAGCAGGAGAGAAATATTACTTACTAGGGCTACAAGTTGAACCAAATCATGTTGGAATAAATGAATACTTAGGTGAATTATATGTCGTTACAAACAGAATAGATTTAGCAAAAGAAAGACTAGAAGTTTTAAAAGGTTGTAATTGTGAAGAGTATCAAGAATTAAAAGAAATTATAGACGGATCAAAAAAATCAAAATATTAGTTTATATTTTGAATCATTTGCTCAGGCATCCATAGTGCTATTTGAGGAAACAAGACAATTAAGATTACCGCAAATATCATCAACAAGAATAACGGAAATGCACTCTTGGCGATGTAGCCCATATCTTTGTTAGCCATACCTTGCAAAACAAATAAATTAAATCCAACTGGAGGGGTAATTTGAGCCATTTCAACAACTATAACTAAAAATATACCAAACCAAATCATATCAAAACCAGCCTGCCTTATCATAGGTTCAATAATAGCCATTGTAAGTACAACTGCTGATATTCCATCAAGAAACATCCCTAAAATTATATAAAAAATCATTAATACGAAAATTAAAACATATGGTGATAATTCCATATTTTGTATCCAAATTGCTAGATTTCTAGGAAGACCAGTAAATCCCATGGCAAGTGATAAAAATGTTGCTCCAGCTAGTATGAATGCAATCATGCACGAGGTTTTTGTTGCACCAAGTAAAGATTCTTTAAAGGTTTTTAAGTTCAAACTTTTTTGAAAATAAGAAAGTATTAAAGCTCCCACAACACCCAGAGATGCCGCTTCAGTTGCTGTTGCAATTCCAGTATAAATAGAGCCAATTACACCAAGGATTAATAAAATTACAGGTATTAATTGTTTTGATTTACTTAATTTATTTAAAAATGAGTAATTTTCTTCAGTTAACGGCATTTTATTTTTATTTAACAAAGACCAAATGATTACATAGCCCATAAAAATCAGAGCAATCATTATTCCAGGAATTATTCCAGCTATAAATAGTTTAGCAATAGACTCTTGAACAGTTACTCCATAAATAATTAGAATAATTGAAGGAGGGATTAGTAATCCTAAAGTTCCAGAGCCCGCAAGACTTCCAAGTAAAATTTTTTCAGGATATTTTCTTTTTCTCAACTCTGGAATTGACATTTTTCCAACCGTAGCGACTGTTGCAGCTGAGGATCCAGATATAGCTGCAAACAATGCACATCCAACAACATTGACATGTATTAAACCTCCAGGAAGTTTCTGTAACCAAGGAGCCAGTCCCTCAAACAAATTTTCAGATAATTTAGTCCTAAATAAAATTTCTCCCATCCATACAAAAAGAGGCAAAGCAGTCAGAGTCCATGATGATGATGCACCCCAAATTGTTGTGGCCATCGCATCTCCAACTGGTCGAGAAGTAAATAAAATCATTCCAATAGAAGAAACACCAATCATGCTTATTGCTACCCATATTCCAGAGCCTAAAAAAAGTAGTAAAACTGTAATAAAAAAAATAGCTAATAAAATTTCAATCATTATTATAAATTTTTAAGATTAGTAGATGAAAGGCACATATAAAAAAAAGTGTTGCTCCAATAGCGACGCTACATTGAGGTATCCATATTAAAATTTCATCAGCACCTTCACTTCTTTCCTCAAATTCGTATGAGATTTTTAACATTTTGATAAAATAATATGACATATAACCTGCAAATATTGTTGTGACGACTAAGCTCCAAACTTCTAAAAATTTTTTTTTAAAACCTGTAGACTTTTCTAAAAATAATGTGATTCTTATATGACCCCCATTTACGAATGTATATGAAAGAGCAAAAAAAGATGAGGCAGCCATACAATACCCTGAGTATTCAGCTAACCCCCTTATATAAAAACCGAAAATTCTAGATGCAATTCCGGTTAATATAAAAACTGCAATAAGAATTAAAAAAACTGCAGCTATATATCCTGAATAATTATAAATATTATTTAATGATTTATTTAATTTCTGTAACATAAAAAAGGCTGTTTTTTTAAACAGCCTTTTTTATTATATTTTTTTTATTTGTATGCGGCAAGTACGCTAGCACCTGTTTTGCCAGCTTTTTTCTTCCATTCTTTTGCCATTTTTTTTCCAACTTTTTGGAAATGTTTTTCTAAATCAGCATTTACTTTGCCTACTACCATTCCTGCAGCGGCTAGAGCTTTTTTATCTTCTATATTTCCAACTCTAGAAAGCATCCAACCTTTTTCTTCTGCAGCAGCAGCTTCTCTTTTAATTAGCATTTGAGTATCAGCATCTAGTTTATTCCAAGATCCTCTATGTGCAACAACCATATTTTTTGGGAACCAAGCAGCGATGTCATAGAAATATTTAACACCGTTCTCCCATATTTTGCTATTTTTACCAGTTGTTGGCGAAGTAATCATACTTTCAACTGCTCCAGTTGAAAATGCTTGACTGATTTCAGCCGCCTCAATTTTAGTTGGAGCCATACCTGTAAGCTCTGCAATTCTAATTGTTGCAGAATTATAAGCTCTAAATTTTAAACCTTCTAGATCTGAAACACTATTGATTTCATTTTTGCTATATAGTCCTTGTGCAGGCCATGGCACAGCATATAAAAATACTAATCCTTTTTGGTTTAAACTTTCAATGATTGCTGGCTTTGAAGCTTGATAAAGTTTCATAGCATCGTCATATGAAGTTGCTAAAAAAGGTTGTGAGTCAATTTCAAGAATAGGGTCAACTTTTCCTAATGCAGACATAAATCTTTCACCCATCTGTGCTTGACCAGTTCTTACCGCTCTAAAGATTTCTCCACCTTTAAATAATGATCCACCAGGATGTGTAACTATTGTAAGTTTTCCTCCACTTTTCTCTGAAACATTTTTAGCAAATTCTGCTGCATTTGCTGAGTGAAAGTTGCTCGCACCATAAGCTAAAGCCATATCCCACTTTTCAGAAGCATTTACATTTGCTATTAACAAGACAGAAAATAAAATAGAAAACAAAGTTTTTAAAATTTTCATTAATCCTCCTTAATTTTTAAAAAATACATCTCATTATGTATTATTTATTAAATCAATAAAAATTTTCCCATGTTTTATTGAAAAATTTGAATTTGTTACTATTATATTGTTATCTTGATCGAAGAAGCCCTTATTTTACTGCAAATTATCTTTATAGATATTATATTGGCAGCTGATAACGCCATAATAATTGGTTTAATTGCAGCTAATTTTGTCCCAAAGAATAGAAAAAAAATCATATTTTGGGGAGTGGTCGGAGCTTTAATTTTTAAAGTTTTATTCGCAGTATTTGCGACCTATTTATTCAAATTTTACTTCATAAAAATTCTTGGAGGTTTGCTTCTAATTTGGATAGTAAATGATCTTAGAAAAGATCTTTTACAAGCTCAGAGACAAATTAAATCACCAACAAAAAAATCCTTAGAACCTTCATTTGCAAAGGGTATGTATAAAGTGCTTTTCGCAGATATAACAATTAGTTTTGATAATGTTATAGGTGTTGTTGGTGCTTCTAAGGGAAACTTTGGGTTTATGATTTTTGGTTTAATTTTATCTGTAGTCCTCACAGGTGCTATGGCCACTTATTTAGCAAATTATATTCAGAAACATTTATGGGTCGTCTATATTGGAATAGCAGTTATTCTTATACTTGCAATACAGCTTATTATTGGTGGACTTGTTGACTTAGAAATTCTAAAAATTAATGAGGAATTTAAAAAGTATTTTTAGTAAGAATGCTTTAATGATGGATATGAACCTCTTTTCACATCTGACCCAAATTTTTTAACTGCATTTCTTACATTGCTTTTCAAATTAGTATATTTTTTTATAAATTTAATTTTCGTATCTGTTAAACCTAATAAATCATCTGTAACTAAAATCTGACCATCACAAAACTTTGATGATCCAATTCCTATTGTTGGAATTTTAATTGACTCTGTAATTTCTTTTGAAACTTTTTTTTCAATACATTCTAAAACAATTGCAAATACTCCAGCATCTTCCAAGGATTTAGAGTCTTTTAACAAATTTTTTATTTCTAGATCTGTTTTTCCTTTGTATCTAAATTTACCTCTTACGGTTTGTGGTGTTATACCTATATGCCCCATTACAGGAATTTTAAATTTAATTAAATATTTTACAATTTCTATAATTTTTCTGCCTCCTTCTAATTTTATTCCATCACATTTTGTTTCTTTCATTACTTTTTTACAATTTTTAAGTGCTTGAGATTTATTTTTGTATGTATTGTAAGGCATGTCTACAATCATTAAACTTTTTTTAACTCCTTTTCTCACACTCTTGGAGTGCTCAATCATCATTGATAAATTTACTTTTCTTGTAGTTTCAAAATTATATAAAACAGAACCCAATGAATCACCCACAAGTATTAAATCTGCGTAGTTATCAATCTCTTCTGCTATATTTTTTGAATAAGCAGTTAAACAAACAATTTTTGACTTATTTTTTTTTTTTTGAACAAGCCTACTTATTTTTGTAAGCATAAATACCTACCTACCAAGTACCAGTATTTTCCATAGATTTCCAAGGTTCTATGGGTTCTAAGTTTCCATCTTGAAGAATTTCAACTGATATTTTATCTGGAGATCTAACAAAAGCCATGTGACCATCTCTAGGAGGCCTGTTTATTGTGTAACCCATATCTTTTAATCTCTGACAAGTCTCATAAATATTATCAACTCTGTAAGCTAAATGTCCAAAATTTCTAGATCCTTCACCTAAATTGTCTCCATCCCAGTTATAAGTTAATTCAATTTCTGCATTTTCATCATTTGGAGCTGCAAGAAAAACTAGTGTGTATCTTCCTTTTTCATTTTCCATTCTTTTTGTTTCTTTTAATCCTAAGCCATCACAAAAAAATTTAAGTGAATCTTCAATATTTGAAACTCTGATCATTGTATGTAAATATTTCATATGATTTACTTATATAGTCTTATTACTCCAATTCAATAGTGCTTGGTGGCTTTGAAGTAATATCATAAACAACTCTATTAATACCTCTAATATTATTTACAATTTGATTAGATATTGACTGCATGAAGGATTTTTTAAATTGAAAGAAATCTGCTGTCATACCATCTTCTGAGGTTATTGCTCTTAAAAGACAAAGATACTCATAAGTTCTATTGTCCCCCATTACACCGACAGTCTTAACAGGAAGTAAGGCTGCGTAAGCCTGCCAAATCTTATGATATAAATTATTGTCTTTTAAAGATTTGATAAAGTAATTATCTGCCTCTTTTAAAATTTTTATTTTTTCTTTAGTGATTATGCCAGGCATTCTAATTGCAAGACCTGGGCCAGGAAATGGGTGTCTAGATATTATTTCATTACTTAATCCAAGTTCTAATCCTAGTTTTCTAACTTCATCTTTAAAAAGATATTTAAGTGGTTCTACTAATTTAAGTTTCATTTTTTTTGGCAAACCTCCCACATTATGATGAGATTTTATTTTTGATGTTTGGCTTCCAGTTACAGACTTACTTTCAATTAGATCAGGGTACAAAGTTCCTTGGGCTAAGAATTTTACATTTTTAATTTTATTTGAATATTTTTCAAAAATTTTAATAAAAAGATTTCCTATTATTTTTCTTTTTTTTTCTGGATCAGAAATATTTTTTAATTTAGATAAAAATAAATTTTCCGCATTTACATAGATTAGATTAATTTTAAATCTCTTCTTAAATGTGTTTACAACTTGCTTTTCTTCATCTTTCCTAAGTAAACCAGTATTAACAAATATACATGTTAATTTTTTCCCTATGGCATTTGACAGTAATTTAGCAACTACACTGCTATCAACGCCTCCAGATAGTGCACAAATAACCTTTGAATTTCCCACGCTATTTCTTACTTCATTTATTAATTTTTTTTTCTGATCTCTTGAAGACCAATTTTTAGTTAATTTACATATAGAAAATATAAAATTTTTAAGTATTAACTTTCCTTTGATAGTATGGCTTACTTCTGGGTGAAATTGAATACCAAACATTTTTTTTTCTACATTTTCAATAATACACATCTTAGAATTTATACTTTGTGCAATTATTTTAAAATTTTTTGGTAATTTTGTTACTTGATCTGCATGGCTCATCCACACATTATTTTTTCCTTTAGAAAAAAAATCTTTAGTTAACTTGCTTTTTCTAATTTCTTTTACTTCAGCAAGCCCAAATTCTCTATGTTTAGAGCTTCTTACACTTCCTCCCATTGCTTTTGAAATAATTTGATGACCAAAACATATGCCTAGTACAGGCACTCCTAGTTTAAGAATTTTATTATTAAATTTTACTTTTTTACTCTCATAGACATTTAAAGGACCACCAGATAAAACTATTCCTTTAATATTTTTTTCAAACTTTGTGAGTTTTTCTATTTTTTTGTGACTTACTATCTCACAATAAATACCCAGTTCTCTGATTTTTCTTGCAATTAACTGTGTAAATTGGGAACCAAAGTCTACAATTAGTATTTTATTGAGAGTGTCCTCAAGACGCATCTTTTCTTTCAAAATCTTTTAAACGACTTTCAATTGAACCAATTTTTTCACACATATCTACACAAATTTTCTTAAAATCTTTACTCAATTCGTCTGCTTTTGAAAAATTTGATCTTTCTAATTCCATATCAATTAAAAGGAACATTGCCTCTTCATTCTTAGGGTCTAAAAGTAAAGTAGTTTTTATATTCTTTTCTTCTTGTCTTTTATCTTCTTCAATTTTAAAAATTTTAGCTAAATAGAGGTAGGATGCTGAGTCTTTTGGGTTATAGACTATATTTCTATGAAATAAAAACTTTGAATCTTCATATTTTTCCTTGTCAAATAAATCCTTGGCTTCCTTAAAAAAATTATTTTCATTCGCCTTAGCAAAAAGGCTAAATGAAATAAATGTAAAAATTAAAATTAAGTATTTCATAGTTATTTTTTAACAACATCTATATTATGTACCATACTTTCATAAAAACCTGCTTTAGTAATTTTAACAAATTTTGGTTTTTTTCTCAGATCAATTACATTCTTTGCTCCCATGTAACCCATTGAAGATTTCAAACCTCCAACTAAGTTGTATATTATTTTATCGACTTTACCTTTGTATTTAATGTATCCCTCTACACCTTCCGCTACATATTTTGATGAATCTTTTTGTTTCGTTTGAAAATATCTGTCTGCTGAACCTTTATTCATTGCTCCAATAGATCCCATACCTCTGAAATATTTATATAATTTACCATTTTTCTTTATTTTTTTTCCAGGAGCTTCATCTGTACCTGCAAATAATGAACCTATCATAACTGCATCTGCTCCAGCAGCTAATGCTTTAGCAATATCACCAGAAAATTTAATTCCACCGTCAGCAATTAAACTTGTTTTACTTTTCCCAATACCTTTTTTAACATTTAAAATTGCACTTAATTGTGGAACTCCTATCCCTGCTACAAGTCTTGTTGTACAAATAGATCCTGGGCCTATTCCTACTTTTATAATGTCAACACCTAATCCAACCAAAAATTTTGCAGCCTCTGCCGTAGCTATATTTCCAGCACAAATTGCAGTTTTCTTTGGACGTATTTTTTTTATTTTTTTGATTATATCTCCTACTTTTTTGGTGTGTCCGTGTGCTGTATCAATTACTATTATGTCTAAGTTTTCTTTTAATAATTTTTCAGCCCTCTTTAATTCTTTTTCATTTGCACCAACTGCTGCACCTACTAATATTTTTTTTGATTTTACTGTTCTAATTTCTTTTATTTGTTCTTCAATATTTAAGTTTCTATGAATTATTCCTAATCCCCCAGCTCTCCCCATAGCAATCCCCATTGATGATTCAGTAACAGTATCCATTGCAGATGACAAAAGTGGAATTTTTAACTTTAGATTTTCTGTTAAATTTATGGAGGTATTTACTTCACTAGGTAGAATTGCTGAGTAGTTTGGTGCTAATGTAACATCATCAAATGTTAAAGCCTCTTTAATAGTTTCCATGTCCTTATATAAATGATTCTTGAAAAAATAAAAGGATAACTATCTCAAATTTCTACAAATAATAAAATTTTCTTTAGAGTCTTTTCTGCTTGAAGGTGGCTTGAAGATATCTACATCTTTAAAAGATTTTTTTCCTAATGCGACAATCTCGTTAAAAGATGATCCCATAAAAAGTTTAGAAATAAAATTTCCTTTTTTATTAAGTAATTCAATAGCAAAATTCATTGCTTCTATACATAATTCTCCTGTAACTAGGGAATCTACACTTTTATTGCCTGTGGTATTAACTGCCATATCAGAGACTATAAGATCTACTTTCTTACCAAAATAACTTTTGATATTTTTTTTTTGCTGCTCTTCAGTAAAGTCCCCTTTGATATGTACTAAATTCTTAATTGGCTCAATATCTTTTAAATCAATTGAAATTATTTTAGAATTACTGAAATTTCTCGATATGTACTGAGACCAGCTTCCGGGGGCTGCGCCAAGATCTATAACTAAAATATTATTTTTGATTATTTTAAATTTATCGTTTATCTCTTGCAATTTATATACTGCTCTTGACCTATAACCCTCTAATTTTGATTTTTTTACGTAAATATCTCTTTTTTGCTTAATGATCCAATTCTTAGAAAATTTATTCTTTTTCAACTAATTCTCAAATCTTAAAGATTTTTCAATTATATCTCCATCCAATGTTTTAATTTTGGATATATAATTTTTATTATTTCTAATATTATCATTATTTTTTCCTGCTAAATGAATAATTCCTATAACATGATTTGGTAAATAAGGTTCTACAAAAGTATTTTGTTTTTTGTCAAATTTAATTGCTTCAATTAGAGTCCAGTTACAATAAGCAGGTAGAATCTCTACGTCTAAATTATCTGAATATATTGTAATATTCATTGCTATTTGCTCTGAACCCCAAATTTTTCCAGAGGACAATGCTTTTTTTAAATTTTTTTGCCATATTTCCCAATGAGGAGCACTTTCTTCCAAACAAAACAATCCAATATTCAAATGGGGTTTAAGTGCCACTTCTCTTGAAACCTTTTCTGAAAATCCAGATGATTTAGCATGTTTGTAATTTTGTGATTTTATTCTTGCAAAACTTCCAAATACCCATTCTGCTCTTAAAACTCTTCCATAGGATCTATCTGCTGATGTTGCTATTGATAATTTATTATTCTCACATCCTTTAAAATAAAGATCAATTGCATACCAAGAGTTTACCCATGCATCAGCATCTATCCATAAGTATTTTTTATATCCTGGAAAATAATTTGGTAAGAATGCTCTAGATACCTGACTTTTCAACCACTCTCTTCCTTTTATCTTAAAATTTGGAACTTCTATATCCCACTCAGCCTTTTTGATTTGAAATACTTTTTTTTCTAATATTTTAATTTGTTCATCAGTTAATCCTGCATCCATGATGCAAATATCTAATGTTTTGCTTTGTTCAAATCTGTTAATTGAGTCAATTAATTCGTTAAGAAGATTGAAATAATTTGAATCTGCTAATGAGATTATTGTATTTTCCTTCATTTATAACACATCTTCATGATGATCAGTATCATCTGCGATGGCTTTCACATTCTTTTTAATCATAAGAAAATGCATTGAACTTATTGGTACCATTAACAAATAAATTACACCTGAAATAATAATAGCGTTAAATGTATAAACAAGAATTAAGCCAAAATATAAGATTATTCCAAATAATAAGAATATTGATGTACTTCTTGGGACAGCTATCCTTTTAAAAGAATAAGTTGGTATTTTGCTTATTAATAGTATTGAAACAATTATAAACATAATTGGTACAATAATTTGGTAATTTAAGTTTAAAAACTGAAATTCACTAATACTTAATATCAAAGGCATTAAAACAAGAACTCCACCTGCTGGAGAAGGAATACCTTCAAAAAAATTATCTTTCCAAGAACTTTCTTCATTTGACGAAACATTAAACCTTGCAAGTCTAAGCGCAACACAAACAACATAAATTAATGCAATTAACCAACCTGCTCTTCCAGTTTCTGACAACGCCCAAAAATACATTATAAAAGCTGGAGCAACACCAAAACTTATTACATCAGTAAGAGAATCTAATTCTTTTCCAACTTTAGAAGTTCCTTTAATTAACCTTGCAATTCTCCCATCTAATCCATCAATAATTGCAGCTACTATAACTGCGATAATTGATAATTCAAATTTACCATCAAATGCAAACTTTATTGAAGTTAATCCAATACATACTCCAACCAGTGTTAAAATATTTGGTAGAATTACTCTTGTTTTTTTATTAGAAACTAATTTAATATTTTTATTTTGAGGCTCCATTAAATTATTTTTTTGCGATTAAAGTTTCACCAGCTATAGTTTTTTGATCAACTTTTACCAAAGGTGTATAATTTTCAAAATACATATCAGCTCTACTTCCAAATCTAATCATACCTATTCTTGAACCTTGTTCTAAAAGTTCATCTTTTGAAACCTCTGTTACAATCCGTCTTGCAACAAGTCCTGCTATTTGGACAACAATTATATCTTCTCCGTCAGAATTTTTTATTTTATAATAATTTCTTTCATTATCTTCACTTGCCTTATCTAAAGATGCATTAAAAAACTTTCCTGGTTTATAAAGTATCTCAGATATTGCTCCAGAACATGGAGACCTATTTACATGGCAATCAAAGACATCCATAAAAATACTAATTTTTTTCATTTGTTTATTTTCTAAACCTAATTCTTTTGGACCATTAGTATCAATTACTTGTAGTACAACTCCATCAGCTGGACTTGTAAGATAGTTATCATCACCTATTGAAGTTCTTTCAGGATCTCTAAAAAAATAATAACACCAAATAGTTAATACCAATCCTATAAAACTAAGAAATCCGTTTAGGAAATAGAAAATTATAGTTACGATTGCAAAAATAATAATAAATTTGTATCCTTCATTATGTATTTTTGGAAATATTTTGCTCATGACAATCCTATAATTGATAATTTTGGATTAATATGTATACAAAAAGAATAAATTCAACTATTAAGATATATCGAAAAAATGAGTAAAATAAAGGTCAAAAACCCCATTGTTGAGTTAGATGGTGATGAAATGACCAGAGTTATATGGGACTTCATAAAAAATAAGCTCGTTTTAACTTACCTTGATCTCAAAATTGAGTACTACGATTTAGGAATGGAAAGCAGGGATAAAACTGAGGACAAAATAACAATTGAATGTGCTAATGCAATTAAAAGAAATGGTGTCGGTATTAAATGTGCAACCATCACACCTGATGAAGCTAGAGTAAGAGAATTTAATCTTAAAAAAATGTGGAGATCTCCAAATGGTACAATAAGAAATATAATTGGAGGAACTGTTTTTAGAGAACCCATAATTTGTAAAAATATTCCAAAACTTGTGCCCTCATGGACAGATCCACTGATAATAGGTAGACATGCATTTGGTGATCAATACAGAGCAACAGACTTTACGGTACCCGGTAAAGGTAAATTAGAAATCAAATGGACTGCTGAAGATGGTTCTGATGAGAGAAAGTATGAAGTCTTTAATTTTCCAGGGCCAGGAATAGCTTTATCTATGTATAATTTAGATAAATCAATAGAAGACTTTGCTAGATCTTGCTTCAACTATGGATTAATTAAAAAATGGCCAGTTTATCTTTCTACCAAAAATACAATTTTAAAAAGATACGATGGAAGATTTAAAGATATATTTGAAGAAGTTTTTGAAAATGAATTTAAAGATAGATTTGATCAAAATAAAATTACTTATGAACATAGATTAATAGATGACATGGTAGCATGTGCAATGAAGTGGCATGGAAAATACATTTGGGCATGCAAAAATTATGATGGAGATGTACAATCAGATACAGTTGCTCAAGGATATGGATCTTTAGGTTTAATGACAAGTGTTTTGCTTGCTCCTGATGGCAAAACAATGGAAGCTGAAGCTGCACATGGAACAGTAACTAGACACTTTAGAATGCATCAACAAGGTAAAGAAACATCAACAAATCCAATTGCATCTATTTTTGCTTGGACAAGAGGGCTGGCTCATAGAGGAAAATTAGATGGAAATGAGGAATTAATAAAGTTCGCAGAGACACTTGAAAAAGTATGTGTTGATTGTGTTGAAGAAGGTTCAATGACTAAGGACTTAGCTATTTTGATAGGACCTTCAACAAAGTATTTAACAACTAATCAATTTTTGGATACTTTAGATGGTAAGCTGAGACAAAAACTAAATTAAAGTCTTAATTTTTTCAAAAGCCTCATCAATTTTATCTTTAAATTGGCCTCCTGCTTGTGCAAAATCTTTTCTACCACCACCACCTTTTCCACCAATAATTTCAGATCCTGTTTTAGCAAATGTGACTGCATCATACTTATCAATAAGCTCATCTGTTATCCCAACAGCAAGACCTACTTTGTCTTCTAGACTAGCAAAAACTATCACAATTCCTGATTTTAAGTCTTTTTTTCCGACATCAACCAATTTTCTTAGCTCTTTAGGTGGAAGGTCATCAACTTTTTGAAATCTTACACTTACTTTATTAACTTTAACATCTTGAATTATATTTTTTGAATTATTTTCTAAAATTGAACTAAATTTTAATTGCTTTAATTGTTTTGATAATTCTTTAATTAAAATTTTATTATCTTCATTTTCTAAATTTGGTTTACCACCTAATTTTATTATTTGTTTTGATAAGTCATTAATCATTTCTTCATCTTTTTGTACGGATAAGTCAGATAATTTTTCTTTATTTTGTAAAAAACTTTTTAGTTGATTTTCTCTAAGTGCTTCTACTCTTCTCACGCCTGCTGCAATTGATGATTGACTAATTATTTTGAATTTTCCAATGTCACCAGTGTTTCGCACATGCGTACCTCCACATAATTCAGTGGAAAAATACCTTTCTTTTTCATCTCCCATAGATAATACTCTAACCTCTTCTCCATATTTTTCTCCAAAGAGTGCAAGGGCTCCATTATTTACTGCTTCTTTAGGAGTCATGATCCTTGTTTTAACTTCTGATTTTTTTTGTACCATAGAATTAACGTGATTTTCTATTTTTTCTATTTCCTGGTCTGAAATTGGTTTCATATGGCTAAAATCAAATCTTAATCTATCTGGTGCTACTAATGATCCTTTTTGTGTAACATGAGTACCTAATACTCTTCTTAATGACTCATGCAAAAGGTGTGTTGCAGAGTGATAAGCTCTTATATTATTACGTCTATCAATATCAATTTTCATCTCAACATTGTCTTTGATTTTTATACTTCCTGATTTAACTTTGCCGTAATGTACAAATAGATCACCTAATTTTTTTTGGACATCTGTTATCTCGAACTTAAAGTTTCCAGATATTATTTCACCAGTATCTCCTACCTGTCCCCCAGACTCTCCATAAAAAGGAGTTTGATTTAAAATAATAATTCCTTCATCGTTTTCATTCAATTCATTTACTTCTTTGTTGTCCTTTAATAATGATAAAATAATACCTTCTGCTTGGTCAGTTTCATAACCTAGGAATTCTGAAGGACCTAATCTATCTTTTATAGAAAACCAAATATCATCTACCGCACTATCACCTGAGCCTTTCCAATTTTTCTTAGCAAGTTCTTTGCTTTCTTTCATTAAACTTTGAAATTTATTATCATCAATTGTCAAAGATTTATTTTTTAAAATATCTTGCGTAAGATCCAATGGAAAACCATAAGTATCATAGAGTTTAAAAGCTACTTCTCCAGGTAATATCTTATCTATTTTAGTTATTTCCTCATTTAATATTTTAATACCTCTATCTAAAAGAATTAAAAATTTTTCCTCTTCCATTCTTAATGTCTCTTTTATTAAAGACTCAGCTCTCTCTATTTCTGAGTAATTACCTTTCATCTCATCTTTTAAAGTTTTAAAAATATTATAAAAAATTGGTTCTTTAGAACCAAGTAGGTGTGAATGCCTCATTCCTCTTCTCATAATTCTTCTTAGGACATAACCTCTTCCTTCATTTGATGGTAAAACTCCTTCGGCAATTAAAAATGAACTTGCTCGTAAGTGATCTGCTATTACTCTAAAACTTGCTAAATTATCGTTATTAGGCTGAACTTTTAAAATTTCTGCAGCAGAGTTTATTATTTTTTTAAAATGATCTGTTTCGTAGTTGTCGTGAGTTCCTTGAAGTAATGCAGCAATTCTCTCTAAACCCATTCCAGTATCAACTGATGGTTTTGGCAGATTAATTCGTTTATCTTTTGAAATTTGCTCATACTGCATAAAGACTAAATTCCAAATTTCTATAAATCTATCCCCATCCTCATTTTTTGATCCTGGTAATCCACCTTCTAAGTGTTCTCCATGATCATAAAATATTTCAGAACAAGGACCGCAAGGTCCTGTTTCACCCATAGACCAAAAATTATCAAATGTTGCTATCCTTATGATTTTATCTTCATTTAACCCAGCGATTTTTTTCCAGTAATTAAAAGCTTCATCATCATCATGGTAGACAGTTACATAAAGCCTATTTTTATCTAAACCAAATTCTTTAGTTATTAAATTCCATGCTAATTCAATAGCTCTTTCTTTAAAATAATCGCCAAAAGAAAAGTTCCCCAACATTTCAAAAAATGTATGGTGTCTTGGAGTATAGCCAACATTTTCAAGATCGTTATGCTTACCACCAGCTCTTACACATTTTTGAGATGTTGTAGCTCTTTGATAGTCTCTCTTTTCCAGTCCTGTAAACACATTTTTAAATTGGACCATTCCTGAATTGGCAAACATCAATGTTGGGTCATTATTCGGGACTAAATTGCTAGACTCAACTATTTTATGATCATTTTTTTCAAAATAATCTAAGAATGCTGACCTTATTTCATTTAATGTTTTAGCCATATTAAACCAAAATACAGCATTTTTATATGATGTCTACACTTCTGAAGGGAAAAAAGGCGCCCAATAGAGCGCCTTTTTTTAATAACTAAAAGTTATCTGCTAATTCTTTTTAGAAGGAACTTCTTCCTCTTTTTTCTGCGCTTCAAGCTTTTCTTCACTTAAAGGATTGCCTTCAATCTTCTTTGAAATAACGCCAGCTTTTTCTCTAATAGCCATTTCAATCTCAGCTGCAGCTTTTGGATTTTGTTCAAGGTAAAGTTTAGCATTCTCTCTACCTTGACCAATTTTTTCACCTTTATAAGCGTACCAAGCTCCAGATTTTTCAACAATCTCAGCTTTGGCACCAAGGTCGATTAGTTCCCCTACTTTACTAATTCCTTTTCCATACATTAAGTCAAACTCAACAACTTTAAATGGTGGTGCAACTTTGTTTTTAACAACTTTTACTCTTGTTGTATTTCCAACAATTTGCTCTTTATCTTTTATTGCTCCAATTCTTCTAATATCCATTCTTACTGAAGAATAAAATTTCAAAGAATTACCTCCAGAAGTTGTTTCTGGACTTCCAAACATTACACCAATTTTCATTCTAATTTGGTTAATAAATATAACCATTGTATTAGTTCTTGAAATTGATCCTGTTAATTTTCTAAGAGCTTGAGACATTAGTCTTGCTTGAAGACCAACATGGTGATCTCCCATATCTCCTTCGATTTCTGCTCTTGGAGTTAATGCTGCAACAGAGTCGACTACTAAAACTGACATTGAACCAGATTTGATTAAAGTATCAGTTATTTCTAATGCTTGTTCACCAGTGTCTGGTTGTGAAATAAGCAACTCCTCTGTGTTAACTCCTAATTTCTTTGCATAGACTGGATCCAATGCATGTTCTGCATCTACAAATCCACAAATTCCACCTGCTTTTTGCGCTTCAGCAACAACTTGTAATGCTAATGTAGTTTTGCCAGATGACTCTGGTCCATAAATTTCAATAATTCTGCCTTTTGGTAATCCACCTATTCCAAGTGCCAAGTCTAAACTCAAAGATCCAGTAGAAATGGACTCAATATCCATTGCTTTTTGTTCTCCAAGCTTCATCACAGAGCCTTTTCCAAAGCTGTCTGTTATCTGGCTGATTGCTGCATCTAGTGCTTTATTTTTTTCTTTATCTTCCAATTCTTTATCTTTTGTGGGTTTCACCACTTTTAAATTATTTTTAGTCATTTTTTGCCTCGTTTTTTTTATTTATTAACATTCGAATCATGAAAATAAATGTACACATTTTGTTCTCATTGGCAATATTTTTTTAAAATTAGGTCTAGAAGTCCCTATTTATCTGAGTTTTAGGTATTCGCTATTTAATAATCCTGCAGACTTCAACAGTCTATATTGCGCTAATAAGTAATTTCTTTCAGCTTCGGCAAGATTTATTTTAGCATTTATTAGATTTGATCTTGATTGAAGAACATCAAATGTAGATCTATTCAATCCACTTTCATATTCAAAGGTAATTCCCTCATTTGCAATTTCTGCAGCCTTAACTTGCGATTGCACAGCCCTTAAAAGACTTTTTGAAGACTCTAAAGTAGACCAAGCTGCGGTAACTCCTTGAGTATTATTTCTAAAAGCATTCTCAAGTAATAATTTTTTCATTCCTTTTACTTGAAGATTTTTATTTATATTTGATTTATTCTTTCCTCCAAATTGAAATGGCCAACTTACTGTTGCTTGTAGTACATCTTTTTCCCTTTCATCGTAAGTTGCACTTAGATCATCAGTATATGATCTTTCGAGTGAAAGTTTTGCTGTCGGAGATAAATCTGATCTTGCAATTTTAACATCTAATTCGGACTGTCCATATTCTATTTCGGCAATGATAAGATCAGGACTTTTTTGTTCAGATATCTTTTTTGCATCAACTAAACTTGTAGGTAGTGGAACTTCAGAATTATAAATCTTTTTTAATTTTTCATTACTGCTGATTGGTCCAATTATATTTTCATAAGCTAGTTTACTCGTGATAATACTATTTTGTGCTCCAATGTAACCTGCTTGTGCCCCTGATAAAGAAGATTGGGACTGTGCTAAGTCAGTTGCAGTTATTTGGGCTCTAGACAGTCTTGCATTATCAATCTCAAATTGTCTTTGAAGTAGGTTAACATTTTCTTCATTAATTTTTAGTTTTTCATAAGCAAGAATTAAACCTGTGTAAGCCTCAATTGCTTTCATAAAAACATCTTGTTCTTTTTTAATAAGTTGTGCTTCAGATAAATTTAATCCTAATTTACTTTTTTCATATTTTGTGCCACGTTCACTACCATCCAAAAGTGTTTGTTCTAACTTTATAGAAGATGTCATTGGATTTGTATTAGTTATTGAAGCATCAGTACCATCTTGATTTGTAAGTTTATTTGTATCTTCAAAACTTTTAGTACCTGAAAGAGTTAAAGTTGGAAAAAAATCACTTTTAGAAATATTTAAGACTTCTTTTTGAACTTCTAAGTTTTTTCGCTCAGCTTGTAGTTCTAGATTATTTTGAAAAGTAGTTTTTAATGCATCACTTAAAGTTGCTGCTGCTACAGATGTTACAGAAAGCAATAAAAGCGAGGTGATAAGAAAAAAATTTTTCATTTATTATATTTTATGGATTTAATTTGATGATTTCTATTTAAATTTAATACTATTGATGAATATTTTGGAGCAAATTTGAACATATTCTGTGTGACTCTTTGGTAGGTCTGCATAAATTTTAATAGCTCGTTTTTGCTCATAACCTTGCTATTTGCTTTATTTTTTGAGTTTAACTTAAGTAACACCTCCTGCTTAAGTCTCCAACTTTGTAATAGTTTGAAGCTACCAGCTTTTAAAAATAACAAACAGTCTAATTTAGAAAATAATTTTTTATATTTTGTTTGTAATTGATAATTTACATATTTTCTCCATCTTAAATTTTTATCTTCTGTTCTCTCAAGAGAATTAATCGATTTTTTTAAAGTTGTATTTTTTTCTGCTCTAGCTCCTACACACCATCCTTCAAAGATTATAACATCTGGTACCTTTTTAACTAGATACCAGGACTTTCTTTTTAATCTATCATCTATTGCCTTATTAAATTTAGGAAGTCTTTGTTGATTAAATCGCTTTTCCTTTGTTTTTTTTAGAAGATCAAAGATAAAATTTATGTCGTGAGTACCTGGAACACCTCTAGTCATTAATAAGGGATGAATTTTTTTAGATAATTTTATTCTATCCTTTCGGGTTTTATACAAATCATCAATTGAGATTTTAAAAACATTTAACTTAAAATATTTTGTTAGAATAATTTTTAAAATAGAGCTTATCGTTGTTTTACCAGTTCCTTGACCTCCTGCTAAACCAATTAAATAAGGGTTAGAAATTTTCGTTCTATTTGAAATCCAGAAACTAATTGGAATTAGAAAAGATTTTATCATCTTTTCTTTATTTTTGAATTTTTCTTTTGATGTTTCTTGTGACTTGATAAATTTAAAACAATCCTTACTAACTTTTCTATAACACTCAGTAATTGATTGCATAAAAATTTATTGTTTTTGATCTAATGGATGATTTTTGCCATCATTCACTGGCACATCTTCAATTTCAAATGGTTCTACACCTTCTATACAAGCAATATTCACACCATATATTTTTGGATTACTTCTAGGTCTGTTATGAGTGTGAATTCCACAAATTGAACAAAAGTAATGTTTGGCAGTATTAGTATAAAATTGATAAAGTGATAACTTATCTTCTCCTTTTGTAAGTTTAAAATCATCAGGTCCAAGTACTCCAATAATGTAACCTTTTTTTTTACAGATTGAACAATTGCAGCGCATAATTTTTTCAATACCACCCAAAGGCATCTTAACCTCAGCTTCTATTGCACCACAATGACAGGATAGTTTTTTCATACTTTAATCTCCTAAAAAATTATTTATTATTATTTTTTAAATACTCATTGTATCTTTTTAAACTTTCCTCTGGCCATGTTTTTTTTGGATCATACATCTTTTCAAAACAAATTACATCCTCTGTAAGTTTTAGCCATGGATCTTTGTCTTTTATAAAAATATGTACTTGTGGTGGGAAATTTTTTGAATTATCTAAAGTTTTAGTTCTTACTGTTAATCTACCAACAGCTGAAGCATAATCAGTATAAATATAAGTTCCACATTTGGTACAAAAATATGCTTTGGAAGTAGCTCCGCTTCCTGCTTTAAGTTCAGTTGACGAAATATTACCCTCTATAATTAAAGTATTGTCTAGAACACTCGTATTAATAACATAAGAGGACCCAGTTATAATTTTACAATCTTTGCAATGGCAAGCTTGGGTGAATAGAGGCTTCTCAGTAATTCTATATTTAACCTGACCACAAATACATCTTCCTGTTAAGCTTTCGTTTTTTTTCATTTTTTATATTTGAACTATTTATGGTTAAAGTTATCCACAAGTATACTAAATATAGTTTTGATGTTCACGTTTTGATTCACTTTTGATTCAGTTTCAGACTCAAAATACAACCTGATTGACACTATTGAATAACTTGGATATTAATTAGAACAAAATAAGAACATTTATGAAGCTAACTATACCTTACTATTTACATAAAGCTGGTGCGGGTTTTCCATCCCCTGCTACAGACTATATTGAGGAAGACATCGATTTAAATGTTCATTTAATCAAGAATGTTCCAGCAACTTTCATCATAAGAGTTCAAGGAAAATCAATGGTGGATGTTGGAATTAATGATGGTGATCTATTAGTTGTTGATAAAAGTTTAACACCAAAAAACTTCTCAACAGTTATTGCAAATGTTCATGATGAACTAGTTGTTAAAAGTTTAGTTCAAGAAAGAGATAAAAAATTTTTAACATCAGGCTCTAAAGAATTTACAGATCGAATTTTAATTAACGAAGATGAAGATATATTTATTTGGGGAGTTGTAACTTATGTCATCCATTCAGTATACTAAAAAAATAGCACTTATTGATTGTAATTCTTTTTATGTTTCTTGTGAAAGATTATTCAATCCTAAAATAAGAAAAAAACCTGTTGTAGTTTTATCTAATAATGATGGTTGTATAATTTCAAGATCAACTGAAGCTAAAGCTTTAGGTATTAAAATGGGAGAACCTTACTTCAAGGCAAAAGATATTATCATTAAAAACAAAGTTGAAGTTTTTTCATCTAATTATTCTTTATATGGAGATTTATCTAGAAGAGTGATGAGAACACTAAAAAGATTTAATTCTGCTATTGAAGTTTATTCTATTGATGAAGCATTTTTAGATTTATCAAACTTTCCAGACAATGAAGTTGAAAAAGTTGGAAAAGAGATCAGAGAGACAGTTTTAAAGTGGACAGGTATTCCAACTAGTATTGGGATTGCTAAAACAAAAACCTTAAGTAAAGTTGCAAATCATATTGCAAAGAAAAAAAAATCAGGTGTAACAAGTCTGATAGGAATTGAAAATATTGATCCCATATTAGAGAAAGTAGAAATTAATGATGTATGGGGTGTTGGAAGACAATTAACAAAGTTTTATCATAAAAATGGAATTTATAACGCCAAGCAACTCAAAAATAAATCTAATACATGGATAAAGAAAAACTCTAATGTTTTAGGGTCAAGAACTGCAATGGAGTTAAGAGGAGTTCCTTGTATTGATATTGAGACAACTCAATCAAAAAGAAAAAGCTGCGTTGTATCTCGTTCTTTTGGTCAAAGAATTGAGAAATACCAAGAATTAAAAGAAGCAGTTGCAAACTATTGTTTAAATGCATCTGAAAAAATAAGATCTGAGTCTTTAATCGCAAAATCAATTACTGTTTTTGTTAGAACAAGTCCTTTTCAAAGTAGATTTGGTTACTATTCAAATTCAAAAACGATAGATTTTGCAATTTCTACAAACAACAGCATTGAAATAGTTAAAACTGCCTTAGTTGCTTTAGACTCTATCTTTAAAAATGGCTACCGTTACCAAAAAGCAGGGGTAATGCTTACTGGTTTATCAAATGAAGATGGCAGCAAGAACCTATTTTCTTGTGAAAAAGATGAGAAAATAAAGGGTTTAATGAAGTCTATTGATAATACTAATTATAGATACGGAAGATCTACTTTAAGTCTTGCTAGCGCTGGTGTCCAAAAGAGATGGAACATGAGAAGAGAGCATTCTTCTAAAATAGATACTGCAGATTTTTACTTACTGCCAACGATTAGAGCTAATTAATTTTAGTTGTATGTAAATTCTCCAGTTACAATATCTTCAATTTCTATTGGCAACATTCCTCCATTCTGATTTATCAAATCATCACATTTGTAACCAAGGTCATTTAATTTTAAATCTTCACATGATCTAGCTTTACGAATCTCATCAGCATAAATTGATTGCGAATAATTTTCTATAAATTGAGCATAAAGACCAAAATTAAAATTAGCATGATTAAACTCCATTTCTTCTACTGGCTTATCCTTCCAAAGAGTTTGTCCTTTTTCATCTATGATTAAATCACCATCTAACCAAACTTTGAAAAAACCGATATTTGGATCGCTATCAAAGTTAATATTAAATAATAAATCATACCATACATTATTCTTTAACTGTGATATTGGTATGAGAGAGTAAGTATTTAATTCCCTAGCACAATAATTAGCATCTTCATCAACTTGTCTTTCGTCTATAGTGCCATCACAATTGACTAATCCTTTCAAAGGTTCAACTCTTAATTTTAAACCATATTTAGAACTAATGCCTAAAAGAAACAAAGGAGGAAATTCTGAAACACCACTATGAAATTGCAAAATATGGGGATCATATTTTTGCCATTGAGACTCTTCAGGAGCATTAAAACTATATGTTACCCAAACCTCACCCAATATTCCACCAGCATCTGTTTGCTTAGCTTCTACTCTTTTATGAGTACTCGAATTACGTTCGCAGTCTTCTTTTCTTTGAAAGCATTCGTCTCCTGGTGCCTGAATAAAAAATGCTGTGCCTCCTAAACGAGTAGGATTATTGATAACAGAAAAAAGTTTTATCTTATTTTTTTTCTCATATTTTTTTAATTGTTTTTTTCCAGTCACTCTCCATGCTTTCCAACCTTGAAGAGTGGTATCATTTTTTTTTATATTTAGATTTTTTTTATATAAATCTTTAGCATTAGAAGGTACTACAAAACTAATCATTAATAAAATCAATAAAAATATTTTTTTCATTTGTATATTTTAGTTAAACTTAAATTTTTTAATTGAACCATCTTTATAGATAAATTCTACTTCTTCATTTGAAAGAGATTTTATTGATGTAAAACCATCGTACTCAGAAATAAATTCGTTTAATTTTTTTCTACTTTTCTTTGACATTTTTTTACCAGGAGCATTTACACCAACATCAATTATTAATTCAGCTCCATTTAGAAAAGCATTTACATAAGCTTTTATCGGAGGACCACAAGTCATAGCCTCTGTCAACCAAATTGGTTTATCAATATCAACACTTTTTAATAAATCAGCAAATTCATCTACCCATAGCTCTTTATCGCACTGCCCATCTGGACCGCTTATATGGTGAATGTTTGCAATATCAAAGTGATCCTTAATTTTTGGCAAAGCTGATTTCCAATACTTTTTATTTTCTGGAAACATTCCTGCAGCTCCAGCCATAACGATAATTGCATCTGGTTGTTGTTCTTTAATTACTTTTGAAGAAAAATTAAAAATTTCAACAAAATCTTCCTCGCTTCCTTTGAAAAACATATCAAACTCTGGTTCATTCATCACATCCCAATATATAATTGGTTTTGTTAATCCAGGCATATCATTTGAACCATCTCCGTCATAACGGTCCACTAATTTTATAAGAAAAGTCTTATAATCTTCCATTGAACAAGGTTTGCTTAAATATTTTGTGAAACGTTTTCCAAATGGACTTCTGGCTTTTTTTCTTTTACAAGATTTTTGATCCCAATTTGTATGAGGCCAGATGGTTGCTAAAATTGTTTGGTTGTGATCTTGTGCATAAACAACGTATTTATCTACATCTTCCCAAAAAAATTTACCCTTTTCACTTTCTATGTGATTCCAAACAAAAGGTCCTGGATGAGGTCTAACCCATTGTCCGTCTTTACCACGCATTTTTTTGTCTCTCATTTCAGTTAATTCACCAAATCTAGATTGTGAATTTGCAAAATTAGTTAAAAATAAAAGTGATAATAAAATCGTTAATATTTTTTTCATCAAACTTTAAATAATTTCTCAGATAAGTTTTGAAGCTTATCTCCCCAAAAAACTTCTTTCTGAATTCTTTTAAATTCAATGTCAAAAACGCTGGACATTGCTGAAGCATATACAGATCTAGCATCAATTGTTGAATTTAAGTCTCTTCCTTCAAATAACTCTTTTTTCTTCAGTCCTGGCCAATCAGTATAAACTTGCGATTTTTTTAATAAACCACCTGCCATAAATATTGCTGAACCATAACCATGTTCAGTACCTCTTCCACCATTTTGTTCAATTGTTCTGCCAAATTCGGTAAGAGTTAAGACTAAAGTATTTTCGATTTCTGATCCTAGACCTTTTTCTAAACTTTTAAAAATTGAGTCCATTTCAATTAAGCTATCTGAGTGAGAACCATTTACTCCACCTTGTGCAGCATGTGTATCGAAACCATCAACTTCAAACACAGCAACTCTTGGACCATTTATTTTTTTTAATTCTAGACCTGCCTTTAATGCTAAAGATGAATTTTTTCTAGACATAGAGGTGCCTCCATTATTCATCGTAGATCTGTTAGCAATTATTTCCATCATATTAGCTAGATCATGCTCAGATTTATTTGCATAAATTGATTTTAGAAGTTGTAAAAGTTCTGTTCTTGGAAGTCTTTTTTTTGAAGGATAAAAATTATCATTACTAGGAATTCCTCTAAGAATTAAAGGCATTGGTAATGCCAATGCAAGACCATCCCCTTTTAACTCAGCTAATTTCATTCCTCTTCCTAACCAACCAGTTTTTATTGAATAAGGGATATGTCCTCCTGTTTCCATGAGGTTTTGACCATCAAAATGTGATCTTTTAGTGTATGGAATATTTGTTGCATGAACAATTGCTCCAAGATTATTTTGCCACAAATTATGAAAGTTTTTTAGTTTAGGATGTAGGGCAAAATCAGAATTTAACTTTATTGTTTTGTCTAAAATCAAATCTTTTCGTCTCTTTTCAAAATTCTTATCTCCAATTATTGGAACAGCACATAAACCATCCATTCCACCTCTTAACATTATAACTACAAGATTTTTTTTCTTGCTAGTGTTTGCTAAAACAGGAAAATTAAAGCCAGCTAAAAATAATGTAGTAGCTGAACCTTTTAAAAAATTTCTTCTTGATATCTTCATGATCTTAATGTCTCCGGTAAATTAAACAATATTACGTGTTTATGAACAAGCTCTCTATGTTGACCTATAATTTTTAAAATTTCACCTGGATTATCATAATTTTTTTCAATCATTTCCTCATAAAATTCCTTTGTTTGTGAATTACCTGATTTTTTATAATAAGCCTCTCTTGCATAAACTAGTCGTCTTATTAATAATTCTGGTGACATCCAATCCTCTGAAATATCTGACCATCCGTTTGGTTGTTTTGCTAAATAAGGATGTTGACCAAGCTCATCCATCAAGTATTCTAATGCTCTTTGATCTCTGATGGGTTTATTTCCAATTTTATAAAGATCCATAAATGCAGGAGATGGAATTAAATCAACATCAGCCATTTTGCTCATTTGTAACAACCAGTTTTCAGGATTCTGAAATTTATTGTATTGATCAGAATAATTGAAAGCAACTTCAATTGCAGCCTTATGAACCTCTGGCAAAAAACCATCTGATTTTTCCCAAGCTTTTATAATTGGTTCCATCATTTCTTTTGTAGGATTATCAGTAATTAAATATCTACAAAGTTTCATGGCTATAAATTCTCTACATGATGGGTGATTAACTAAATCTGTAATTGCATTTGATAAACCTTTTCTTCCACTTTTATATTTTTTACCTAAAACTATTTTTGAGCCAGGTTGATGGGCATTAGGATCAAAATGGACATCTCCAGTTTCTAATCTTTTTTTTCCCCATTCGGGTCTCCAACCTGACATAATATACGCCATTTGAATTACATCCTCTTGAGAGTAACCACAATTTGGTGAAACAGTATGTAGCTCTAAAAGTTCCCTTGCATGATTTTCATTTACACCTCTTTTTTTTCCTTTTTCTCTGGCCCATTTTGCACTTTGACTTTTTGGACCAATATTTTGTTCATTATCCAAATGGTGAATCATGGACCAGCCTTTGGTTGCCTCTTGAGCCATTTTTTCAAAGTTTTGGTTCATATTAGCTCTAATAATTTCTCGCTGATATGCTCCTGTTGTATATTGTGCTAAAAAATCTTTTTCACTAATTGCGAAATGATTTCCCCAAAAGTACCAGAGTTTAGCTAAAACTGGATTTCGACTTTTTAAAGCCTCTGAATATCTTATACAAAGTTCTAGGTTCCACCAAAATTTTTGTCCAGTTGCATGCCTTAACTTATTTTTTTCTCTTTTGTAGCCATCTTTATCGTTTTTAAATTTTTTTCTTAAAACTTTTCTATCTCCATAAACCCACTCTCTATAGTAACCTCTAAGTTCTTTCTCTGGTAAGATTTTTCCCTTCCAAGAAAATTCAGGAACATTATTCAATTGATTGTTTGCCCACTCTAGTGGATCGGATGGCACCTTTTCATCAGGTCCAAGTCCAAATGCAACCTTACGATAAAAATTTTTCATAAATTATTTTAAAATAAATTATTTTAATGTGTCAATATCTGAAATGTTTGTTAAAGAATTATTAAACTCAGTCATATTTTCTCTTCCTGAGATTTTTAATATTATTAATCCAAAAATAATGATTACAGCTAGTGGTATTGCTGTAATTACACTTATATATTCAGAAATTATTATTAAATAGATCGCATAAAATGAGATAGATCTAAAAATTACACCTGTTTTAAAGACTGCAATAATCGATAAAGAATGCTTTATTAAGTTGAAGAAACTCATCTTCGAGGGACCAAAATATCTTGAGCCTCTTATTGAAGGAGATTTAGATAAGTTATTTTCTGTCTTGGATAGGGAACCAGAAAAACTACTCCAAGTTGCTTTCTCTTCGATTAATTTTTTAACAGTTTGTTTTGTAAGACAAGTGTAATTTCCAAATTTTATAAATTTTCCTGTAAAGGTAAAAGTAATAATTTTATGGAAAAAATAACAGATTTTAAAAATAATACTTTCTGATCTTTTCACTCTTTCTCCAACAATGGTATTATTTGGATTATCTTTAATCTTTTCAACAAAGTTTCTTATTTCCTCAGGTCTATCCTCTCCATCTCCATCCATAGGAATTACATAATTAAATTCCTCATTTTCTGAGATATATTTAAGTCCTGCAGCAATACATCTTGCATGTCCTCTATTATTTCTCATATTTATTAATTTTAAAGATTTAATATTATTTATATTTTTAGTTTCTAAAATTTTTTCTTCAGTTGAGGCATCATCGACTACAATAACTGAGAATGAAGCTTTAAGGTCGGAGACATTAGTATTAATTTCTTCAATTAATTTTGATACAGATTTAAAATCATTGAAGACTGGAATTAATATTATAATATTCATTAACTTACTGAGCCTATCAGTCTAAATAGAGAAGCAAAAAAACCATATCCTGAGAGTTCAATTAAAACAACAATTCCAATAATGAATAAAAGTCTCTTGTTTTTTTGGTTTAATTGAAATTTCATTTATAAGTTAAGCATTTCATATCTTTGTTGCATAATTGGGCTTCAGTTGAACTATAAATCCATTTTGGTCTTTCTGGAAGATGGTAAGATATATTTCCTGCAATCCATTCATTTCCTTTAATATATTCCATTTTTCCAAGATCCTTACCTTTGGTTTCATAAAAAACTTTAGCCTGCTGAGCTAACTTTTTACCATCAAAATCAGTTCTTTTATCAGTTTGTGAGATTGAAACATAAGAATACAAAATTGGAGATAATAAGAATAATATCAAAAAGATTGAAGAAAACGCTCTAATTTTTTCAAAATTAATTTGCGATTTTAAAATATAAACAAATAACAAGCCAAAGCTTATATAAAATGGTGTCATCCACATAGTTCTTATTTTTACACCCATAGTAAAAGAAGTTAGAAAAATAAATAAAATAGGAATTAAATTAATTGATATTAAAAACAACAACTTATCATCATCTAAATTAATATTTATTTTAAATTTTTTAATTAATACAAAAACCATTAATAAAAATGGTAATAATAATCCAATTTGCTTACCTAAAAATATCATAGGATGCTTTATATGATTAAAAATACTTGCTTCTTCTGATCCAGTTCTGAGAAGTCCATAAGTAATGGTTACATACTCATTCTCAGTTAACCAAATAATGTGTGGTAACAAAATTATAATAAAAGGAACAAAAGAAACTAGGCACTTTAAATTTAGTCTTTTTGTATAAATCATGTAAATTAAAAGTACATCTATTGCTAAACCTAAATAGATAAACAAATATTTAGATAGAAACCCAAGTCCAGCAAATAGACCAAGTAATAACCAATCTAATATTTTATTATGCTTAATACCTTTCCATAAATAAAAGACTGAAAGAGACCAAAAAGGTATTAAGCAGACATTTACATTAAATTCGGGTGTAGTGAAGTTGTAGAAATATATTCCCTCTAATAACAAAACAGACAATAAAGAAAATATTTTATTATCAAAAAAATCCTCAGCTAACTTAAAAACAACAATAAAAGAAACTATAATACAAATTTGACTTAGTAGATAATAAGCCCAGTCTTGGGGTCCAAAGATTTGGTAAAATGTTTCTGGTAAAAATGCACTCATTGGAGGATGTTTATTAAATCCCCAGTCTAAGTTACTACCCCAAGCTAAAGCTTCGATAGTATCTAGTGGTAAATTGTGATTTGTTAAACTTGGAACCAATGTCCAGATTAATAAATGTGTTGTAACAAAAATATAAAATAAACTATTAATATTTTTATAAATGGCCATTTTTATTAATTTATACAATTAATGCATTCTTGACACTGATTAAATGATGAATATATTCTCGAAATTCATAAATTTGAGTATGGTAAAAATCTCTAAAAAATATATCCCAAAAGAAACAGAAAAGTATATGTGTGCTAAGCATCTTGCTTTTTTTAAACAAAAACTTACGGAATGGAAAAAAGATCTAAAAAGAACAAACAATGAAGCAATATTTAATGCTTCAATGGATGATAATAGCGCCTCAGCAGACATAGTTGATCAAGCAAGCTCATATACAGAAAAAAACGTTGAGATGAGAGCAATCAATAGACAAATTAAATTGATTTCCAAAATTGATGGAGCTTTAAAAAAAATTCAAGATGGAACTTATGGTTTTTGTGAGGAAACAGCTGAACCTATCGGTCTTAAAAGATTAATGGCAAGACCAGTTGCAACATTATGCATAGCAGCTCAGGAAAAGCACGAAAAAGAAGAAAAAGTTTACGCTGATATTTAAGGGTAGTCTATTTCAGCATCTTTATTTAATACTTTAAATCCTTTAATCACCGCAGGTCTTTTAGCGATATTAACAAACCATCTAGATAAACCTTTAAAATTTTCTAAACCAATATCATGTCTCTTATGTCTCGCAATCCAAGACCATGTTGCAATATCTGCAATTGAATAATCTTTACCGGCTAAATAATCACTCTTAGAAAGTCTTGCTTCCAAATCTTCGTATATTTTTCTTGTAATTTTAAAGTATCTTTTTTCTCCCCACTCACTTTTACCTTGATGATAATAATGAAACTGATGATGTTGTCCTATCATTGGACCAATCAAACCCATTTGAGCCATTAACCATTGATTTATCTCTAGTCTATTCTCTTCAGGATAAAACATTTTACTTTTTTCACCTAAGTACATCAGTATTGCTCCGGACTCGAAGATTGATTTATTATTATCATGATCTGTTATTACTGGAATTTTGTTAAATGGACTGATTTTTTTGAATTCTACTTTATGTTGTTCGCCTTCGCTTAAATTAACTGTTGTTATTTTATAATCAAATTTTATCTCCTCTAACATAATACTAATTTTCCACCCATTTGGAGTATCTGCAGTGAATAGTTCGATCACTATTTTACACCCAATCTGTCTTTGATTATGTTTGATGCTGTTGTAAATTCAAATCTGTATTTTTCATTGGGTCTAGCGTATTTAAAACAACCTCTTGCAGCTAAAGCTCCTTCATGGAAACCTGACAGGATTAGTTTAAGTTTTCCTGGATAAGTGCATATATCTCCAATAGCAAATATACCTTTTTTATTAGTTTCAAAATTTTCAGTATTAACTGGAATTGTTTTTTTATCTAAATTAAGACCCCACTCAGCTATTGGGCCAAGTTGCATTATCAAACCAAAAAAACCTAAAACATAATCAGCTTTTAATATTTTAATCTCCCCTCCTTCACTTTTGATCTCAATTTCCTCTAAAGTTCCATTTCCTTTAACTTCTTTAATTGAGTATTTAGTAAATAAATTAATTATATTTTTTTCACTTAAATCTTTAATTCTTTTTACACTTGCAGGAGCTCCTCTAAATTCATCTCTTCTATGAATTAGTGAAACTTTAGAAGTATTTGATAATTCTATCGCCCAATCAAGAGCACTATCTCCTCCACCAAATATTGCTACAGATTTATCTTTAAAAATAGTTTTATCCTTTATTGAATATAAAACTGAAGTTCCATCAAATTTTTCAGCACTTTTTGTTGGGAATTTTCTTGGTTCGAATGAGCCCACACCACCTGCTATCACAACATTTGGAGTATGAAATTCTTTTCCATTTGTTGTTTTAACAATCCAGTTCTCATTCTCACTAGTAAGTTCTTGAACTCTGTCATTTAAATGAAATTTAAAGTTAAATGGTTTAATTTGCTCTATTAGATTATTTGTTAGCTCTTCTCCTGTGCACTGAGGAAGTGCAGGAATATCATAAATTGGTTTGTCAGGATAAAGCTCTATGCATTGACCACCTATTTTATCTAAGTTATCAACTATTTCACACTTCAATCCAATAATACCAAGTTGGTGTGCACAAAATAATCCTGTTGGACCGGCGCCAACTATTACAACATCAGTTTTAATCATTAAACTTGTTTCTCCGGCATGTGAACTGTTAAACCATCTAAATCATCTGAGACACTAATTTGACAACTTAATCTACTATTAGAATTTGGTTCATAAGCTTGATCTAACATGTCATCCTCGCCCATTTCTTTTTTGGGTAATTTATTATACCAATCTTCTTTGACATAAACATGACAGGTGGCACAAGACATACTTCCTCCACAATCCGCATCTATACCAGGGATATCATTTTGAAGAGCGCCTTCCATAACTGTTAGCCCATTTTGGACCTCAGCTACATGCTCTTTTCCATTATGTTCTATATATATGATTTTAGCCATTGCTTTTATATAAGCACAAAAAAAAATAGGGCAAGTAATCAAACTCGCCCTATTTTATATATCGTAACTAATTGTTACTATGCTCTTCTTGTAGAGTTAGAAACTGCACAAGACCAGATAATTAAACCAAATGCGATTTTATTAACAAAGTCTGCTAAGTTATAGATAACGTTTAACGCATTACCATCTATTCCACCTGTTAGGTAACCAAAAATGTAACCTAATGGGTAAATAGCCCAACCTACTGTAACAATCATTCTTAAAGCTCCAAATGCAGTTACTAAAGATTTATTTCCAGATTTAGCAGCAACTTTTCCTGCTTCTCCTGAAAAGATTTCATAGAGAATGTAAATCCATCCAGCCATACCGATTACGAAACCTAGTGTAGCATTGATGAATCCAGCTTCTCCAAGATATCCACCTATTAACATAACTAGTGAACCAATTAAGATTCTCCAGAATATGTTTGTGTCAACTTTTCTTACTGCTGAAAGAATTAAGTAAAATTCTACTAGCTGTAGTGGCACAGTAATTAACCAGTCAATGTATCTGTAAACAGTTGGAGTATCACCTGTTTCGATCCAAACTGCTCTCATATACATATAGTGAATAAATGCTATACCTGTTACTAATCCAGCTACGTTTACTGATTTTCTCCATTGTGAACTGACGTTAGCCTGTTCCATAAAGAAAAACGCTGTAGCTGCTAACATACCCATTGATATTAACCAAAACGAAATACCTACGAAATCGTCTGTAGCTAAAAAGGCTGTTGCTGCGTTAGCTGCCGTAGTTGCTCCGAAAAGCACTGCCGCTAATGCTAACATTTTCATTGTCTTCATAAAAAACTCCCTCATAGTTAGTTTTTTTATTAGTTTAAATTTAAACTACAGACTAATCTAATGATTAATCTAAAGTTAGGGTTAGATAGCAAAAAAAATTAGTTTATTGAAGAGTTTTTGACCTCTAAAAAGTATTGATTTTACTTACTTTATAAAATTAAATACAACCTGTTACATAAAATCATTATAAAAGTGAATCAAAAAACAAATCACTATGAAAAATAGTTTTAACAATATTTATAAAGAATCTATTCAAAATCCTGAAGAATTTTGGAAAAATGTATCTGATGATGTCTTCTGGTTTAAAAAACCTACTAAGATTTTAAACAAATCTAATCCTCCATTTTATAAATGGTTTGAAGATGGTGTTACAAACACCTGTTACAACGCTATTGATGTTCATATTGATAAAGGTAACGGTGAGAAGACAGCTTTAATTTATGATAGCCCTATAACTAATAGTAAAGCAAAGTATACATACAATGAATTAAGAGAGAAAATATCAAAATTCGCTGGAGCACTTGATAATCAAGGTATTAAAAAAGGTGACAGAGTAATAATTTATATGCCTATGATACCTGAGGCCGTTATAGCAATGCTGGCATGTGGTAGAATTGGTGCAATACACTCGGTAGTCTTTGGTGGATTTGCTTCAAATGAATTAGCAAGCAGAATTGATGATAGTAAAGCTAAAATTTTAATTACCGCATCCTGTGGATTTGAGCCTGGACGAACTGTCGAATATAGACCTTTAGTTGATGGAGCATTGAAACTTGCAAAACATAAAATTGAAAAAGTAATTATCTTTCAAAGGAAATATCACGAAGTAAAACTCAACTCTCCGCTTGAAATCAGTTGGGAGGAAGCTCTTAGTAATGCAAAAAATAAAGATTGTGTTGAAATTGGAGCAAATGAGTTTGCTTACATTTTGTATACATCTGGAACTACAGGAATACCAAAAGGCATAGTGAGAGATGTTGGAGGCCATGTTGTTGCTCTTAAATGGACAATGAAAAATATTTATAATGTTGATGAGAATGATGTGTGGTGGTCAGCAAGTGATATAGGTTGGATAGTAGGACATTCATATATAGTTTATGCTCCTTTGTTCAAAGGATGTACTACAGTTTTATTTGAAGGAAAACCAGTTGGAACTCCTGATGCAGGAGTATTTTGGAGAATAATTTCAGAGTATAAAATTAAATCTTTATTTACAGCTCCAACAGCATTTAGAGCAATTAAAAAAGAAGACCCAGATGGAAAGTTTTTCTCAAAATATGATTTAAGTTCTTTTGAATCTTTATTCCTAGCTGGTGAAAGAGCTGATCCAGATACAATTAAGTGGGCTGAAAATCTTTTAAATGTTCCTGTTATAGATCATTGGTGGCAAACGGAAACTAGTTGGGCAATTAGTTCAAATTGTACTGGAATAGAAATGCAAAAAACTAAGTATGGTTCAGCATGTAAAGCAGTTCCAGGTTATGATGTAAAAGTAATTAAACCTGATCATTCAATAGCAAAAACAAATGAAATGGGAGATATAGTTGTTAAATTACCTTTACCTCCAGGAACTTTTCCTACACTTTGGAATGCAAACAAAAGATATGAAGAAAACTATATGACTAATTATAAAGGTTACTATCAAACTTATGACGCAGGACACATTGATGAAGATGGATATATATGGATAATGTCACGAACAGATGACATAATTAATGTTGCTGGTCACAGATTATCAACTGGTGCAATTGAAGAGGTTTTATCTGAACATCAATCAGTTGCTGAGTGTGCTGTTCTTGGAATTGCAGATAAACTTAAAGGACAATTACCTATTGGTTTGGTAGTTTTAAAGTCTGGTGTTGAAAAAGATAATGAGGTTATTTCTAAAGAATGTATTCAAATGGTTAGAAATAAAATTGGACCAGTGGCTGCTTTTAAAGTTGTTATAGTTATAAAAAGATTACCAAAAACAAGATCAGGAAAAATATTAAGAGGAACTATTAGAAAAATTGCTGATAAGGAAGATTATAAAATGCCAGCAACAATTGATGATCCAGCAATTTTAGATGAGATCACACAAAGTTTAATAGAAAATAATATTCTTGCCAAATAGATAAGATTAATTATCAAACTTGATGGGCTTACCTGATGCTTCTCCAAAAATTTGTCCATCTTTCATTTTAATGTCTCCATTAATAATTGTATATATTGGAGTTCCTTTAAACTTATATCCATCGAAAGGTGACCATCCACACTTACTTTCTATTTTTTCATTTTTGATTTCGATAATTTTATTCATATCCACAATAGTAAAGTCTGCATCATAATCTTCCTTTATATAACCCTTGCCTATAATACCAAAGATTTTCGACGGATTTTCACAAACAAGATTCATTAGCTGAACTAAAGTTAGTTTTCCATCATTTACATGGTTAAGCATCACAGGTAATAAAGTTTGAACCCCAGGCATTCCTGAAGGAGTATCTGGATATTCTTTATCTTTATTTACTCTGAGATGTGGAGCGTGATCTGAACCGATAGTATCGTTATAATTATTTCTTACTGCATACCATAGTCTATCGTAATGACTTTTTTCTCTAATAGGTGGATTCATCTGAGCATAGGTTCCAAGTTTATCGTAACAATCTGGAGCAAACATGGTTAAATGCTGTGGGGTTATTTCAAAAGTTATGTCTCCCTTATTTTGAGATAAAAAATCAATCTCCTGCTTTGTTGTAATATGCAAGATATGAGCTTTTTTACCTAACCTTTTTGCAATTTTTACAATCTTTCTTGTAGAAGAAATTGCACATTCTTCATCTCTCCATATTGGATGAGAATGAACATTACCTTTTTCTCTTAATTTCTTTCTAAGATTTAAAATATCCTCATCCTCTGAGTGAACTGCAACAATTTTAGATGTACTTTCAAATACTTTTTCAATGTCTTCTTCTTTATGAACTAATAAAGTTCCTGTAGACGAACCTGCAAATAATTTAACACCACAACATCCATCTAAACCTTTAAGATCAGCTAATTCGCTTTGATTTGTAGGTGTAGCTCCAAAATAAAATGCATGATTACAATACATTCTATTTTTTGCTAAATCTATTTTTCTTTGAAACTCTGCTTTGTTTGTGGTTGCAGGATTTGTATTCGGCATTTCGAATACTGAAGTTATACCTCCAACGATTGCTGCCCTACTTCCTGAGGCTAAATCCTCAGTGTCTGTTGAACCCGGTTCTCTAAAATGCGTTTGAGTATCAATACAGCCAGGAAGAACGGTAAGTCCAGTCGCATCAATTAATTGAGTTGAATCTTCATTTAACTTACCAATTTTTACAATCTTGCTGTTTTGAATGCCTATATCAACATCTTTGAGATCTTTATCAATATAACACTTTCCATTTTTAATTATAAGGTCTAACATTTGTAAAAAAACTACTTATATCATTCATTATAATATTACAATATGAATAGAAATAATATTTACATCCTACAGGATAGAGGTCTTCTTTATTTAAACGGAGATGATGCTAAAGAATTTTTACAAAATATAATTACCAACAATATTGAAAATGTATCAGATGATAGAAGTTGCTTCTCAGCTCTCTTAACCCCGCAAGGTAAATATCTTTACGATTTTATAATTATTAAACATAAATCAGGATATTTTTTAGACTGTGAAAAGAAAATTATTGAAAATTTACATAACCAGTTAAATTTATACAAACTTAGATCTAAAGTAGAAATTTTAAATCTAAGTAATGAATTTGTTGTAGCAAATTTAACAAAGGAAAAATTTCTAGAATTAGAAAATTCTAAAGATGATATGGGTTTTACTATAAAATTTAGAGAGGATCCTATTTTTTTAGATCCAAGGTCTGATAAATTAGGAGCCAGATTAGTAATTAATTTAGAAAAATTGTATCTTTCTATAAAAAAATTGGGATTAAAAGTTTCTGATGTAAATGAATATTATAATTACAGTCATGAATTAGGAATTGCTCAAATTGATACAAATAATCTGCAAGATAAAATATTTGGAATTGAATGTAATTTTGAAGAACTAAATGGAATCGATTTTAGAAAAGGATGTTTTGTAGGGCAAGAAAATACTGCTAGAATAAAACTTAAAGATAAACTCAATAAAAGACTATTTGCAATTAAAGTTTTAGACGGAGAGATCAATAGTGACGAAATTACTTCTGAAAATAAAAATTTTGGAAAGTTATTGATCAATAATAAAAATCCGTTTGCTTTACTGAAACTAGAAGATAAAAGCTTTAATTTTAATAAAGACCTAAAGTGTGGTGATGCAAAAATAAAAGTGTTAAGACCAAATTGGATATAAATTATTTAATAAATTTTGATAAATCTGGTTTAAAATAGTCTGGTCCTTTCATAACTTTTCCAAACTCATTATATATTGGTTTTCCATCTTTTCCTAATTTGCTCATATTAGACTTTTGAACTTCCTCAAAACATTTGTCTAAATTAATTCCAAAAGCATGCCCTGCACCATAGGTAACATATAAGATGTCTGTTAATGCATCTGCAACATCTGTTAAATTTTTTTCTGATATTGCCTGCTTAAGCTCCTCTAACTCCTCATTGATCAATGATATTCTAAGCGAATTTATTTTATCTGTGCTCAAACTTGATGAATCTTTTACATCTTGATTAAAAGTTTTCATGAACACACCAACTTTTTCAAAATTTGTCATTTTACTCCTATATGATTTTATAATTTTTTAATGTATAAGTGATCAAATATACTCTCAAAGTTAAAACTATGAAATTCAGAAAAGAATATGACAGCATTGGCTATATTAATGTGCCTGTGGATAAGTATTGGGGAGCATCAACTCAAAGATCAAAAAAATATTTTGATATAGGAGACGTATTAGTCAGACCAAAGTTAATAAAATCCATAGCTATTATAAAAAAAGCGGCTGCTATTACAAATTATAAAAATAAAGATATTACTTCAAAAGTTTATAAATCAATTGTACGAGCTTCTAATGAGATTATTGCAGGAAAATTAGATACTCATTTTCCTCTTAAAGTTTGGCAAACTGGTTCAGGGACTCAAACAAATATGAATGTGAATGAAGTTATTTCAAATAGAGCAATTGAAATACTTAAGGGAAAAAAGGGTACAAAAAAACCGGTACATCCAAATGATCATGTTAATAAATCTCAGTCAACGAATGATGTATTTCCCACAGCGATGCATATTGCAATAGCAATGGAAACTAGAGAAAAATTATTACCAAGCTTAGTATTATTAAATAAAGAATTAAAAAAAAAAGTTAGAGAATTTTATAAAATAGTCAAAATAGGGAGAACACATTTGCAAGATGCAACTCCTTTGTCCTTAGGTCAAGAATTTTCAGGTTACCAATCACAACTGGAAGAATGTATTAAAAGAATAAGAGTATCACTAAATGAAATTTATTATTTAGCACAAGGTGGGACGGCAGTAGGTACAGGAATTAATACTAGAAAAAATTTTGATAAAAAAATAGTAAATGAAATAAAAAAAATAACAAAGTTACCATTTAAAGCAGCTAAAAATAAGTTTGCAGCTCTTGCAGCCCATGATGCAATAGTAAATTATTCAGGAACATTAAATACAACTTCAGTATGTTTAATGAAAATTGCAAATGACATAAGATTTTTAGGTTCAGGGCCAAGAGCTGGCTATGGAGAGTTGATATTACCAGAGAATGAACCAGGATCTTCAATTATGCCAGGTAAAATCAATCCTACTCAATGTGAAGCTGTTACAATGGTTTGTGTGAAAGTAATTGGAAACCACAACGGTATTACAATGGCTGGATCACATGGTCATTTTGAACTTAATGTCTTCAAGCCTTTAATAATTCATAATGTACTTCAATCAATTCAAATTCTATCAGATAGTACAAAAAGTTTTGCTAAATATTGTATCTCTGGACTAAAAGCTGACAAAAAAAGAATTAAATATTTAGTAGATAACTCTTTAATGTTGGTTACTGCCTTATCTCCAAAGATTGGTTATGATAATGCTGCAAAGATTGCAAAAAATGCATTGAAAAATAAAACTACACTTAAAATTGAAGCAATAAGATCAGGTCTAATTAATGAGAAACAATATAATAAAATTGTTGATCCTAATAAAATGATTAAACCAGACTAACTATTAATAATATTTTTAACTAGTGATTTAAACTCTTGGGAATTTCTAATATTATATCTAGTGACACCATTTAAGTTGCTCTTATACAATGATTGATTAACTTTTATATCAAATATTGATATCAATCCGGTAGTAATATTTTTCTCAACTTTAAAGTGGATCATATTTATATCCTTAACTCTGTCTGATTTTACTTGAAATTTTTTAGCAAACTTTTTTTTGTTTTTTATTATTAATGAATTCGATGAATAAAATATTATATCACCATTTTCTTCTTTATATTTTATTTCGGTTTCAATTTGGCCAATTTCACCGATATTGAATGAAACTTCATTTAAATTAATAGTTTTTTGGCTAATATTTAAACTAATATTGCCATTTCTTATAAGTTCGTGTTCAATATCATTTAAAAGGAAGTTGATATCTCCGTTTACATTACCTAATAAATTAGGTTGCAAGTTTAATATTAAAAACATTAATTCATCTACCAAAAAACTTACATTTTGCCTATTCAATGAAATATTTGAATTGAGATAAAAGGGCGACAATTCAATTATCGTATCAATTTTTATATCATTATTATTTTCTGGAGATTTTAAAGAAATAATATTATTTTTTAATTCATAGTCTACTTGAATATTCTGATTTAATAAGCTAAGTGAAGTTGTTCCTTCAAAACCAAAGTTATTCGCATAGTTTAATTCATTTTTAATCAAAATATTTGGTTGTTTAAAATTTATTTCTATTTGTGAATTCATTTGGGAATTATATTTTTTTTTCCATAATGAATTGAAATTTAAATCAAATAAATTACCTTTTATATTTAATCTTTTAAAATCATCTTGCTCAGAAGTAGTGAAATTTATTTTTTCTATTGGGGATATAATTAAAGTTTCATTATTATCATCTATTATAAATACTTTACTTTTTTTAATATAAATTGGTTTACTTACACTATTATGAAAATAATTCCTTAAAGTTTTATATTCTTTATTTTTTATTAAAAAATTTGTATTTTGTATTTCAAATTTTTCGAAATTAATTTTAGATTTTGGATATAAACTGTTAGTATTCATAAAAACTTTTAGATTCTTAATATCAAATGAAATATTCTTATTATTGTTTTCATCTATTGATAATGATGAATCGCTAATTAACAAATGAGGCTTTGGGAGTAATTGATACTTTATGTCACCATTTATATTTAAGTTAATATTAAAATCAGAATAAAATTTACTTTCAATGATGTTTTCTATGCTTTTATAATTAAATAAAACTGGTATTGATAAATAAATGCCAAATAAAAAACACAATGTAATTAATAAAAAAATAAACTTAGCAAATATTGTTACTTTCAATTTTTTAATCATTAATCCAATATCGCTTAAATTCAGAAAAAATAAACGATGAATTTAGATTATTTAACAAATCTTAATGAAAGTCAGGAAGAGGCCGTTCTCCATTTAGACGGACCCCTTTTGATTGTTGCAGGAGCTGGGTCTGGAAAAACAAGGGTTCTTACAGCTAGAATTGCCCATATCGTTAAACAACATAAGGCATTTCCCAATCAAATATTAGCTGTAACATTTACAAATAAAGCTGCAAAAGAAATGCAATTAAGGGTTTCTAAATTCTTAAAAAAAGAAGCAACTGGGCTTCCTTGGTTAGGCACATTTCACTCAATTAGTGCAAAAATATTAAGAAAACATGCAGAAGCAGCTGGATTAAAATCTAATTTTTCTATTATTGATCAAGATGACCAGGTAAGATTAATAAAAAACATTTGTAAATCTGAAAATATAGATACAAAAAAAATATCCCCAAAATATATTTTAGCAGTCATTGATAAATGGAAGAACAAAGGGTTTTACCCTGAAGAAGTTATACTCAAACGTAAAGACATATTAGAAAAAAGCTTTCTTGGAATTTATAAAATTTATCAACAAAAATTAATAGATTTAAATGCTGCTGATTTCAGTGACTTAATACTTCATACTGTTAAAATTTTTGAAAAACATAGTGATATATCAAAAATATATTCAAAAAAGTTTAAATATATTTTAGTTGATGAGTATCAGGATACAAACTTTATTCAAAGCGAATGGCTTAAATATCTAGCAGAACATAATCAAAATATTTGCTGTGTTGGAGATGATGATCAATCAATATATAGTTGGAGAGGAGCAGAAATTAAAAATTTTCTTCAATTTGAAAATGTTTACGAAAATACAAAAATAATTAGATTAGAAAAAAATTATAGATCCACTCAAAATATTTTAAATGTAGCATCAAATATTATTGAAAATAATCAAAACAGAGTTGGAAAAAAACTTTTTACAGATCAAGAGGATGGTGAACTTGTAACTTTAAACTGTTTTAGAAATGTAAAAGATGAAGCAACTGAAATTGGTTCTAATATTGAAGATTTTAAAAATAAATTTTCATTAAATGAAGTTGCAATTCTAGTAAGAGCTATTTTTCAAACTAGAGAATTTGAGGAAAGGTTTTTAAAAATTGGTGTTCCATATAGAATTATTGGAGGTATTAAATTTTATGAAAGAGCTGAAGTAAAGGATTGTGTTGCATACTTAAAAACAGTTTTTCAACCTCTGGATGACTTGGCTTTTGAGAGAATTTTAAATGTTCCAAAAAGATCTATTGGGGATACTACAGTAAAAGCTATTAATAATTTTGCAAAATTAAATAAATGCTCATTAGAAGTTGCCTCAAGACATTTAATTGAACAAAATAAAATTAAACCCAAAACAAAATTAGGTTTAAATTCTCTCCTAAATCTTTTAGCTAAATGGAGAAATGATTTAAGGAATAAAATTAATCACAATAAGCTATTGCAAACAATTCTAGATGAGTCTGGATATAGTGAAATGCTTAAAAATAAGAAAGACTTAGAAAATGAAAATAGATTAGAAAATATAAAAGAATTATTAAATGCAATGAAAGAATTTGATAATTTAGAGAGTTTTTTAGAACATGTTGCTCTTGCGACGTCCTTAGACCAAGATTGGCAGAGTGAAAAAGTCAATTTGATGACAATACACGCATCTAAGGGGTTGGAATTTGATGTTGTATTCTTACCTGGTTGGGAAGAAGGTTTATTTCCACATCAAAAAAGTATTGAGGAAAAAGGTGAGAGTGGTTTAGAAGAGGAGAGAAGATTGGCTTATGTTGCGATTACAAGGGCAAAAAAGCTTGCTAAAATATCATTTTCTATGAATAGATTTTATCAAGGAGACTGGATAGACAGTATGGCTTCAAGGTTTGTGGATGAGCTACCAGATGAATATATTAAAAAGAATAATAATTTTGTAGATGAAAAAGAAGAAGATTTTGAATTTAACCAAGATATAGATTTCGATAGTGACAGTGAAATTAGGAGTCCTGGTTGGATACGATATCAAAAAAAGTTAAAATGAGTGCTGAAATAAATAATATTATTTTTTCAAATAATTTAGATGGATATATTTTACCAAAAAATGATAATTATTTTACTGAATATTCTAAATTAAATAATCTAAAATCGATTACAAAATTCTCTGGTTCTGCAGGCTTTGCAATTTTTTTGAAAAATAAAAAATATTTATTTGTTGATGGTAGATATACTATTCAAGCAGAAAAAGAGTCAGGTAAAAAATTTAAAATTTGTGAAATTCCATATGTATGGCCTAAAGACATTTTAAAGAAGCAAATTAAAATCGGATATGATCCTGATCTTTTTACTTGGTCAACTCTAAACAAATATTTTGGAGAAAATTACAACTTAGTTCCTTTAAATATTAAATTTGAAAATAAAAATAAGACAAAAAGTGATTATCCATTTTTTAGCCTGGATTCTTTAGTAGCTGGTGAAAACGTAAATAGAAAAATTAACCGATTAATTCAAATTATGAAAAAAAAGAAAATTGATTATACATTTATTAGTTCAGGTGAAAATATTTGTTGGCTTCTAAACATCAGAGGTAGAGATCTTCCAAATTCTCCTGTTGCTAACTGTAAAATGATCATAACAAAAGATAAAAAAATCTATTTTTTTTCAAATCAAAACAAAATTAAAAAAATTAAATTAAGTCTCCAAAAATTAAAAATATATTTTTTTGAAGAAAACAAAATTTTAAATTGTTTAGTAAGATTAAAAAAAGGGAATTTTTGCATTGATGCAAAAACTTGTTCAATTTTTGAAGAAAACTTAATAAGCTATAAATTTAAGATAATCAATCGTGAAGACCCTATTTATAATTTAAAATCTTTAAAAAATAAAATTGAAATTAATAATATGGTTAATGCACATATTGAAGATGGAGTTGCTTTAACAAAATTCTTATATTGGATTAAAAATATGAAAATAAATAACCTTACAGAAAAAAAAATAGAGAGAAAATTAGAGAGTTTTAGAAAAAGCAGAAAAAACTATTTGTACCCAAGCTTTGATACAATTGCTGGATCTGGACCAAATGGAGCAATTATACATTATAGGTCTGATAAATTTTCAAACAGAAAGTTAAGGAAGAATGATTTACTATTGCTTGATTCTGGCGGTCAATATAAGTGGGGAACAACAGATGTAACAAGGACAGTATGTTTTTCTAACGTTTCAAATAAAGTTAAAGATATATTTACCAGAGTTTTAAAAGGCCATATAGCTGTTGCCCTAACAAATATAAATAAGGTAAGAAACGGCCATAATATTGATAAAATTGCAAGAAAGAGCCTCAATTCTATTGGTCTTGATTATCGTCACGGAACTGGTCATGGAGTTGGAGCATTTCTTAATGTTCATGAAGGACCACAAGGAATATCAAAAAATAATTACGTACAACTAAAAGAGGGAATGGTTTTAAGTAATGAACCTGGTTTTTATAAAAAAAATGAATTTGGAATAAGAATTGAAAATTTAGTTTTTATTAAAAAAATCAAATCTAAGCTTATATTTGAAAATCTAACAATGGCACCTATAGATACTGACCTAATTAACTTTAAAATGCTTAATAAAATTGAAAAGAATTATTTATTTAAATATCACTTTGATGTTTACAATAATATTTCACCATTTTTAAATAAAAATGAAAAAAAATGGTTAGCTGAGCTAATTTAATAAATTAAGCCACTCTTTTTGAGATAAAATTTTTATTCCTAATTCTTTAGCTTCTTGAACTTTTCGGTTTGTTGGTTTTTCACCAATTATTAAATATTTTAATTTTTTGTTAACTGAGCTTACAACAGAGCCTGAATTTTCTTCAATCAATGTTTTTGCCTCAGCTCTACTCATATTAGATAGTTTTCCAGTAAACATAAATGTAATATTTAGAAGTTTACCATCTTTATTAAATTTAAGGTCAGAAATTTTTAAGAGTAAAGACAACTTTTCAACTATTTTATAATTAGATTTATTTTCAAAAAACTTTTTTATGGAATTAATTTGAGTATCACCGATACCATCTATATTTAAAAATTCATTAATTTTTTTATTTTTAACAAAATTTAAAAAGTTTGATATAGATTTTGTATATTCCGCTAAGAGTTTAGCATTCTCTATACCAATATGTCTAATACCTAAAGAATAAAGAAATCTATCCAAAGAAACTTTTTTTGATTGATCTATTGAAAATTTTAAATTTGAAACTGAAAGATCACCCCAACCCTCTAATTTAGAAATCTGGGTATAATCTAAATTAAAAATATCTTGTGGAAATCTTATTAATTGCAGATCCCAAAATTTTTCTACTACTTTTTTTCCTAAACCATCAATGTTCAGTCCTTCTTTGGATATAAAATGTTTTATTTTTTCTATAGCTATTTTTTCACACTCAAATCCTCTATCTGGACACCTTCTTACTGCATCATATTTTTTTGTTACTTTATTAAATTCTTTTATGGTATCAAAACCGCAGGGACATTTTTTTGGAAAAATAAATTTTTTTGATTTTTTTTCTCTTTTTTTAAAATCAACCGAGACAACATGAGGAATAACATCACCCGCTCGTTCTACTTTTACAGTATCACCAAGTCTTATATCTTTTCTAATAATTTCATCTTCATTATGAAGTGTTGCATTTGAAACTACTACACCACCAATATTTACTGGTTTTATTCTTGCTACTGGGGTTAATGCACCTGTTCTGCCAACTTGAATACTTATATCTCTTATTTGAGAATAGGCGCTATCAGCAGAAAATTTATGAGCTATAGCCCACCTGGGAGAATTTGCTGTAAATCCTAATCTGTTTTGAAGATCAAGATTATTGATTTTATAGACTAAACCATCAACATCATACTTTAAATCAAATCTATCATTTTCAAATTTTTTGTGAAAACTTTCTAAATCTTTAATATTTTTTAAAACCTTATTATGCTCATTTATTTTAAATCCCCATTTTTTCAATGAACTTAAAAAATCAGACTGTTTCTTTATTTTATCACTTTCAAAATAACCATAAGTGTAAGCAACAAAGTTAAGTGGAATTTTTTTTGTTTCTAATGGATTTTTTTGTCTTAGAGAACCTGATGCTGCATTCCTAGGATTGGCGAAATTATTTTTCAATTTATTAAAATCATCCTTTTCTATGAAAACCTCACCTCTAATATCTATGTCATTTGGGAAATCTTTATTAGTTATTTTCTGAGGTATATCGTTAATGGTTTTTAAATTTTCAGTAATTACCTCACCAGTGGTTCCATCTCCCCTTGAAGTACCTATGACTAATAATCCATTTTTGTAAGTTAATGAGGCTGAAATTCCATCAATTTTTGGCTCAACGCTGTACTCTAATTCAATTTTCTTATTTAAATAATTAAATATTTTTTTTTCAAAATTTTCTAAGTCTTTAAAGTCAAAAGCATTTGATAGAGACAACATTTTAACTCTATGCCTAGATTTAACAAAATTTTTTGAAGGAGTGTATCCCAGTGAATTTGATGGTGAAGATGTACTTTTTAAGTATGAATATTTCTTTTCTAAATTAAAAATTTCTTTTTTTATTTCATCATACTCTTTATCTGATATCTTTGGAGAACTATCCACAAAGTAATGTTTATTATGATTTTTAAGTTCATTTATTCTTCGCTTATAATATCTTTTAATTTCACTATCTTTCATTTATGTTTACTTAAATAAATCTTTAAGTTTTTTAAGTAAAGATTTTTGTTTTTTCAAATCTTTCTTTATCTTGGTCTTTTTGTAATTTGGATTTAATATTTTGTAAGATCTCTCGTACCATTCACTTGACAGATAATTATATCCAAGAAGAGCTGTATATTGCTTTGCTTCATTTATAAGCCCTAGTTTATAATTTAATTCTACTAGTCTATACAATGCCTCTTCAATGAAAATGGTAGTATCATATTCATTTACAATTTTTTTGTATCGATTCATTGCTGCTATCCATTTTTCTCTATCTAAATAATAATTTGCTAAATATAATTCTTTGGAGGCAAGCACTTCTTCTATCAGCTCAAGTTTAAAGGCTGCATCCTCAGCAAAATCAGTATTTGGAAATTTTTCAATTAATATGTTAAAATAATTTTTGGCCTTTACAATTTCTCCAAGATCTTTTTTCTCGTCAACTATTTGATTATAATGACATATTGCAATCAAATAATAAGCATAATCAGTATTTGGATGGTTTTTATATTT
>CACKXQ010000007.1 GCA_902604245.1 uncultured Pelagibacteraceae bacterium
CCAGCTGCCGTATCTCCGTTGATATTGAAAGTCTGGTTATTTTTATCTAATCCTAAAGGTGATATAATTGGAACTGAATTTAGCTTAATTATATCTTTTATAATATTTGTATTTATTTTATTTGGTTTTCCAACAAAACCAAGTTCCTCTGCTTCTGGAATAATTTCAATAACATTATTTTTTTTTGTGTTTAATGAGACTGCATTTGAACCTTTTTCAATTAAAGAATTCACGATATCTTCGTTAAAATCAATAAGGACATCTTCAACAATATTTATAATTTTTTCGTCTGTTATTCTTAAACCTCTAATAAATTTTGATTGAATATTTGATTTTTCTAATTCTCTTTTAATTCTAGGACCACCTCCGTGAACTATTATTATTGATAAACCTAACTTATTTAGAATATTTATATCTGAAATAAAATTATTAAAAATATTTCTATCAATAAAAACATTTCCTCCATATTTAATGACTATTAATTCATTTTTATATTTATCTATATATTTTTTAACCTCTTCGATGGAAGGACCATCTTTTGGTACTATTTTTTCTATTTCCATTTCTATTAAACAGTTTTGACAGTCGTTCTTTTGATTATTATGTACTGTTGCGCCATTGTTAATATGTTATTTATAGTCCAGTAAATAACTAGTCCTGCTGGGAAAGGAGCTAGTATTACAGTCAAAAACAACGGAAAGAACATAAATATTTTCGCTTGAACAGGATCGGGAGGTGTTGGATTAAGTTTTTGCTGCATCCACATTGAAACACCCATTAAGCATGGCCATACACCAATTAGTAAAAAAGATGGAGGGTCCCAAGGAATTAATCCAAATAAATTAAATATGGATGTAGGATCTCTTTCACTTAAATCTTTTATCCAACCAAAAAATGGCTGATGTCTCATCTCAATTGTTACAAATAAAACCTTATAAATTGCAAAGAAAAAAGGTATCTGTATAAAAATTGGAAGACACCCGCTAATTGGATTAACTTTTTCTCTTTTGTATAATGCCATCATCTCTTGTTGGAGTTTCATTTTATCTTCTTTATGCAACTCTTTTAGTCTTGTCATTTCTGGCTGAAGAACTTTCATTTTAGCCATTGACCTAAATGAGTAATTTGCAAGTGGAAAAAATGCTAATCTTATACAAGCAGTTATCATTATAATTGCTATTCCAAAATTGCCAGCAAGATTAAAGAAATATTGAATTGCAAAGAATAAAGGTTTTACAATGAAATAAAACCATCCCCAATCTATTGCTAAATCAAACTTATTAATGTTTTCACTTTCTGCATATCCATCAATAACGTTTACTTCTTTTGCAGCAATTATTACTCTAATTGAGTTACTTTTTGTCTCGTTTGCACCAACTTCAGTTGCATTTGTCTCAATAAAATTTGCTCTAAACTTGTTTTTGTAATCAAAATCAGATCTAAAACTTTTATCTTTTTCAGGTATAAGACTAGTAAGCCAATATTTATCAGTTATACCTAGCCACCCAGATTGTGCATTCTTAGAATATTTTTTTTCCTCAATATCATCATAATCTTCTTCAACAAGCTGATCATCAAAAACTCCAATTAAACCCTCATGCAAAATATAAAAATTAGTCACATCGGGAGCTACATTTCTTATTATTTGTCCATATGGATAAAAGTTATAAGTTTTATCTGAATTATTAATAATTGTTTGCTTAATATTGAAAAGATATTGTTTATCTAAACTTATTTCTTTTACAAATTTAATATTCTGATTATTAGTCCAACTTAATTTTACTGAGGAATTTGGTGTAAGTTTGTTATTCCCCTCAATATTCCATTGAGATTTTGAATTTGGTAAGTCAATATTTTTACTAGTTGTTGCCCAACCAGTCTCTACATAATATCCATTATTCGACTGTTTAGGATTTAATAAGATTACATTATCATCTCCATTTAGAGTATTAGTATAATTTTTAAAAGTTAAGTCATCTATGGACGACCCAATTAATGAAATTGAACCTTTAATTTTGTCATTTTCAAAAAAAAACCTATCATTTTCTTTTAAAGCATCATTTCTAGATATTTTAATTGTTTCTTCGTCCTGACCTAATGATGGTGCATCCGTTGAAGAATTTTCACTGGTAATATTTTTGCCATTAGAAATATCTTTTTGGTCTACTACTGCTGGAGCGAAAAATAGACTATAGAGTATTATTACGGCTGCACTCAGAGATATTGCGGCAATTACATTTTTTGTATCCATAAATTACTTTTTCTTTTTAACCGGATCAAATCCCTCTCCACCACCCAAAATTTTTATCGGATGACAACTAAGTATTCTTTTAAATCCATTGATACTTCCTTTTAAAATTCCATTCTCTTTTATGTTTTCAATAAAATAATCTGAACATGTTGGAAGATATCTGCAATTATTTCCTAAATATGGAGATATAAGAATTTGATAAAATCTAATAATGTTAATCATTAAAAATTTAATAATATTAGTCATTTAATTTTTTTAAAGTCTTCTATTGTTACCATTTTAATTTTTTCATAAGGATCTTTGCTTACTGATATTCTTGCAATCAATAAATAACAATAAGTAAGATTAATGTTAATTGATTTCATAGCTTCGTTTATAACATTTCTTAGCCTTCTTTTAATTTTGTTTCTAGTTACTGCATTCCCAATTTTTTTTTTGGCTACAAAACTAATATTCAATCTATTAGTATTTTTATCTGAAAGTTTTTTAAAGAAAATTGTTAAATATTTATTAGAAATCTTTTTTCCACTAAGAATTGACTTAAAATCCTCATTTTTAGAAAGGCTAACGATCTTGTTTTTCATTAAGCGTTTGTCAATTTTTTTCTTCCTTTGGCCCTTCTTCTTTTTAATACTTTTCTTCCACCCTTTGTTTTTCTCTTGGCTCTAAAGCCAACTGCTTTTTTTCTTTTTCTGTTACTTGGTTGATATGTTCGTTTCATCGTTGTTAAATAAATGTTAAATCTCGGTAGTTATACAAATATATGTATATAAGTACAGTTATTTTTAATAAACTAGAGATTAATGAATAGAGAAAAAAAAATTAAAGTATTTTTAGGTCTCTTATATCTGGCTGTTATAACAGCTTTTTTGTGGTTTTTTTTTGCTAATTTTTCGTTAACTGAAATTACGAGTTATGACTTTATTAAAAATAACTATGACTATTTAAGTCAAATCAAAAAATCAAATTTTATTATTGTAAGTTTTTTATTTATATTATTTACGATTATCTGGGTTTTAATGCTTGGCTTCGGATCACCAATTGTTCTCTTGGCTGGTTTTATTTTTGGAAAATGGATTGGTTCAGTTTATGCAACCATTGCACTCTCACTTGGAGCAACTTTATTGTTTTTTTTAGCAAGTTATTTTTTTAAAGATTTGATTGAAAAAAAATTTTCATCAAATTTTACTTTTTTAAAGGAAAAATTTAAAAAAAATGAATTTAATTTTTTTTTGATATATAGATTTGTAGGGGGAATTCCTTTTTTTATCTCAAATATTTTGCCAACAATATTTCAAGTTAAAATAAAAAATTTCTTTTTTGGAACTATATTTGGTATATATCCTCAAACATTTGTTTGGTGTTCTTTAGGCTCTGGTTTAAGTTCAATTATAGAAAATAACTTAGAAGCACCCTCTATCATAGATTTAATAATATCACCTGAAATATATATTCCTATTTTTGGGTTTATAATTCTTTTATTAATAGGGCTAATTATAAAAAAAAAATTTTATAATTAAATCTAATGGTGCCCCCACCCAGAATTGAACTGGAAACTCATCCTTACCATGGATGTGTTATACCATTTAACTACAGGGGCAATATTTAGTTAAATTAGTGTATAAATTTAATTATTTCAAATTATTGCCTTAATTTTTTTTTAAAATGCGCTATATCTATTTGAGGAAAATGTTATGGGAATACACTATACATATGGAGCTAATAAAAATGCAAAGCTCATGGAAAAAAAAGCAAAAAGAGAAAAAAAACTTGCAGAAAAAAGAGCTAAGAAGCAGGTGAAAACTGGTCCAGTAAAAATTCAAGAAGATAAAACTATTCCTCTCGATCAGGTAATAACTCTTGATCATCTTACAAATCCTGACAAAAAGTAAAAAATGAGTTCAAAAAAGAATAATTTTAGTAAGCTTGAACTTGCTTTGAGAAAAAACTTAAAAAAAAGAAAAGAATTTCAAAAAAAAACAAAGAAAAAAAATAAATAATGTCAGTTCAATCTGATAAGTGGATTATACAAATGGCTAGAGAGAATGATATGATCTCTCCTTTTGAAGACAAACAAGTTAGAGGAGACAAAATATCATTTGGTGTATCATCATATGGTTACGATGCCAGAGTATCTGATGAATTTAAAATTTTTACTAATGTCAACTCAGAAATTGTAGATCCAAAAAATTTTAAATCTTCAAATTTCATAACAAAAAACTCATCTGAATGTATAATACCACCAAATTCATTCGTATTAGCTAGAACAGTAGAATACTTTAAGATACCCAAAAATGTTTTGGTCATATGTTTAGGAAAATCTACATACGCAAGATGTGGAATAATTGTAAACGTTACACCTCTCGAGCCAGGCTGGGAGGGACATGTAACATTAGAATTTTCTAATACAACTCCGTTACCAGCTAAAATTTACGCAAATGAAGGAGTTGCTCAATTTGTTTTTATTAAAGGTAATGAGGATCCAGCTGTTTCATATGCAGATAGAAATGGTAAGTATCAGGGTCAAAAAGGAGTTACACTTCCAAAAATATAATAATGGACAAATTTATTGTTAAAGGCCCTTGCAAAATTAAGGGTGAAATTTCAATTTCAGGTTCAAAAAATGCTGCTTTGCCAATTCTAGCATCAACAATTTTATTTGAAAAAGAGGTAATAATAAAAAATTTACCTCGAGTAAAAGATATTGATACTATGATAAACCTTTTAAAATCTCTTGGCTCAAAAATAAAATTTAGTAAAAACAGAAAAATTGTAAAAATAACTAAGAAAAAAAAGCAAAATTTTTTTGCATCATATTCACTTGTTAGAACTATGAGAGCTGGAATTTTAGTTTTAGGAGCACTTGTTGCCAAACATCAAAAGTCTATTGCTTCTTTACCTGGTGGCTGCCTAATAGGAGCAAGACCTGTAAATTTTCATTTGAATTCACTTAAGAAACTTGGAATGAAATATAATATTAAAAAAGGGTATATTCATGCAAATACTAAAGGAAAGCTTAAAGGTGCAAAAATTAGATTTTCGAGAATTAGTGTAGGAGCAACTGAAAATACAATAATAGCAGCATGTTTAGCAAATGGAGTTACAGTACTTAGAAATTGTGCAATTGAACCAGAAATAATTGATTTAATAAATTTTTTAAAATCAGGCGGTGCAAAAATCAAATTTATAGGTAAACGCACTTTAAAGATTGAAGGTATAAAATCTTTAAAGGGCACAAACTATTCAGTAATGTCGGATAGAATTGAAACTGGAACTTTTTGTGTGGCAGCTTGTCTAACTGGTGGAAATTTAAAAATAAATAATTTGGATCCAAAAATAATAAAAACAGAATTATCTTTATTAAAAAAAGTTGGAGCAAAAATTAAAATAACAAAAAAACAAATTCATATATCCGGTCCAAAAAAAATCAAAAATTTAACTAATTTAGTTACTAAAGAATATCCAAACTTTCCTACAGATTTGCAAGCACAGTTTATGGTTCTACTTTGTAAGGCCAAAGGCAAAAGTTCAATAACTGAAAGTATTTTCGAAAATAGATTTATGCATGTAGCTGAATTGAGAAGATTAGGTGCTGAGATTTTAATAAAAAAAAATAAGGCATTTATTTCAGGTGATACTAACTTTCAAGCCGCTGAATTAATGTCTAGTGACTTAAGAGCTTCGGTAGCATTAGTTTTAGCTGCAATTGTTGCCAAAGGATCATCTACTATTAATAGAATTTATCACCTTGATAGAGGATATGAAAATTTAGAGAATAAACTAAGAAAAGTTGGGGTAAACATTCGACGTGTTAATTGATGGAAAACCAGTATTTAAAAAAGATAATTGCACAAACTCCTGAGGATCTCCACATCATTTCTGCATGTTGCTCTGAAGGAAAGGTTAATATAAGGGATGTCAAATATTTAGCTTCTAACAAGATTTTCCTAATTTCAATAGCAAGATTTAGTAAAGAAGAGGAAAACAAAAATAAATTAATCAATAGTATTATCAAATTTGAATTCATTAATTCATCAAAATCAAAGAATATAGACCAAAATGACACTAATCTAACATTAGAATTACTAACAATTGATATTTTTAAGAAAGGGGAGAATTTTGAAATAACTATGTTATTTTCGAAAAATAGAATTATAACTCTTGCCGCTGAAGTAATTGAAGTGACGCTAGAGGATCAAAAAATAGCAAATGATAAAAATAATTAATTGTAATAAAAAAAACTACTTAAATATTTTAACAAAATTTTTAGATCTTAGAAGATCTGAAAAAATAAATGAAAGTAAAATAACATCTAAAATATTAAAAGATATTAAGAAAAATAAAAATAAAAGTCTTTTAAAATACGAGAAAAAATTTAGTAAAAATAGTCAAATTAAGCCAAGTATTAAGCAAATTAATAAAGCAATTAAATCTTTAAATCCCACAATTAAAAGAGCTATAGATTTTGCTTATGAACGTATACTTAAATTTCATACTGCACAAAAAACTAAAGATATTTTTTATAAAGATAATTTAAATAATAAAATAGAATATAAATATGTACCAATTCAATCTGTTGGCATTTATGTTCCAGCAAACTTACCATCAACTTTGTTGATGAATGCTATTCCAGCAAAAATAGCAGGTGTAAAAAAAATTGTACTAGCAAATCCAAAAAATAATGGAAAATTAAATCCTGCAGTTTTATATGCTGCAAAAAAGTTAGGAATAAATGAAATTTATTCAATGGGAGGTGCACAAGCTATTGGCAGTTTAGCTTATATTCAAAAAGTAAATAAAATTGTTGGACCTGGTAATATCTTTGTTGCTGGTGCTAAAAGACAAGTTTTTGGAGATGTAGGTATTGAAGGAATGATTGCTGGCCCGTCTGAAATAACAGTGTTAGCAGACAGCAAAACTAATTTAAATGAAGTTACTACATCTATGATTGGGCAAGCAGAACATGACCCCAACTCACAGTGTATTTTAATCACTAAGGATTTTAATTTGATTAAAAAATTTAAAAAAGATTTAGAATTAAAATTAAAAGATTTACCAAGAAAAAATATTGCATCTAAAAGCATTAAAAACAATGGACTAATTTTAAATGTATACAATGATAGACAAATTATTGATGCAATTAACGAGATAGCCCCCGAACACTTAGAAATAAATGTTGGTAATTACAAAAAGTATAAGGATAAAATTTTTAATGCGGGAAGTATTTGTATAGGAAAATATTCTCCTATGGCATTAAGCGACTATGCTGTAGGGACAAATCATGTACTACCAACTAATTCATCAGCTAAATTTTCATCAGGGTTAAGTTTAAGTGAATTTTATAAAAAAATTAGCCTTATAACCCTTTCAAAAAAAGGTGTTGAGAAAATAGGAGAATACGCTACACATCTCGCTGAGTATGAAGAATTAAAAGGTCATGCTTTGAGTATAAAATCTAGAATGAATAAGGAGTAACAAAATTTGTCGAAACAAGATTTATTGGAGTTTAAAGGTAAAGTAATCGATTTATTACCTAACGCCATGTTCCGAGTAAAGCTTGAAAATAATCATATTGTTACAGCACATACAGCTGGAAAGTTGAGGAAGAACAGGATTAGAGTTCTTCAAGGTGATAATGTAACAGTGGAAGTAACGCCTTATGATTTGACAAAAGGAAGAATTATTTTTAGGTTTTAAATAATGGCTTCGTAGCTCAGTTGGTAGAGCAGAGCCCTGAAAAGGCTTGTGTCGCTGGTTCGAGTCCCGCCGAAGCCACCATTTTAGAAATAAAACCTTGCAGCAAAAATGCTTGCATTCAATTTTAAAATCTAATAACTATCCCGCTAGCTGAAGTTTAGCTAAGTTTAATATAATAATGAAAGAGTAAAAGAAAAGTATGAGTACATTAAAAGGAAAAGTAAAGTGGTTCAACGGTAAGAAGGGCTACGGGTTTATAGAAAGAGAAGACGGAGAAAAAGATTGTTTCGTTCATGCAAGCGCAGTTCGTGAAGCAGGACTTCGTTTTTTGAATGAGAACGACGCTGTGGAATTTGAAATTCAGGATGGAGACAAAGGTCCAAGCGCAGTGAATTTAAAGAAAACTTCTTAAAATTTATTTCATTTAAAATTTTGTATAGGAATAAAATTAGGCAAACCCTATGAATATTCCTATACAATAGATACTTGCATTTTATGTCTAAAATGCTATTTAACCTCCATGATTAAAAATAGTAAAATTTTCGTATCTCACAAAAGACATCATTTTCATGCTGGCTTGCAGCTAGCTATTTAACTATTTTAAAATTTAAATTTAACTCTAATTAGTATAAAACAATAATAGGCCCTGGTGGTGAAATGGTTATCACGAAAGTTTGTGGAACTTTAGTTTTTGGTTCAATTCCAAGCCAGGGTACCAAAAAATGAATAAAGAAAATAAATTAATACCTGGGTTGCCCTCAGGTTTTGAAGATCGTTGGAATAAGAAACTTCTTCTCAAAAAAAAGCTGTTATCAGTAATTGAGAAAAATTTTATTAAGTTTGGTGCTGAACCACTCGAAACACCATCGTTCGAAATAAGTGAAAATATAGGATCTTTTCTAGCAGAAGATGAAGCTAATCCTATGTCTGATGTATTTTCATTTAAAGATGGAGATAAAAGTATTACTCTTCGATATGACTTATCTAGTCCTCTAGCAAGATTTGTTGCTCAAAATAATCAAGAATTACCATCAATTTATAAAAGATATGCTATTCAAAATGTATTTCGTAACGAAAAGTCTGGCAATGGAAGATATAGAGAATTTTTGCAGGCAGATTTTGATATTGTAGGAAATGTTAGTTCATCACAAGCTAACGCTGAACTTTGTAATTTAATTTCAGCAACACTTTTAGAATGCGGATTAAAGAAAGATCAGTTTACAATCAATGTAAGTAACAGAAAAATAGTTCAAGGCTTACTAGATGAACTAAAAATATCTGATGAAAAACAACAAAAAGTTATTAGGGCAATCGATAAACTTGATAAGCCTGGATTTGGAGTCAAAGGTGTAGAGGACCTTTTGAGAAAAGAAAGAAAAGATACTAGTGGAGCTATTACAAAAGGTGCAGACTTAAATGATCAGCAGGTTTCTAAAATATTAGATTATTTAAAAATTAAAGATTTAAATGAACTGAAACAAAATTTAAAAAACTCACTATCGCAAGAAGGAATCAAGGAATTAGAAGACTTTTTTGAGGTCCTTGGATATGGATCAAACTTAGATCAAGTCAAAACCAACTTCACAATTGTCAGAGGCTTAGCATATTATTCTGATTTCATCGTTGAAACTAATTTAAATTTTAAAGTTACAAATAATAAAGGTAAAGAGGTAGATATTGGGAGTATTTGTTCAGGTGGAGCCTATGCAAAACTTATATCAAGATTTAAAGGAGTTGATGTTCCAGGTACAGGTATAAGTTTTGGTGTAGATAGGCTTTTGTTTGCACTAATGCAATTAGATCAGTTTCAATTAGATGAACAAAAACCAGTTTTAGTATGTGTGATGGATCAAAAATACTTAAAAAACTACTACGAAATTTTAGATCTTTTAAGACAAAATAATATTAATTCTGAAATATTTTTAGATACCAAAAAAAATCTTGGTAAGCAGCTTACTTTTGCAAACAAACGCCAATTACCAGTTGCAGTAATCTGTGGAGAAAATGAATTTAAAGATAATACAGTGACCATTAAAAATTTAAAGGGTGTAAAAGGTGAAAACAACAAAACAATACCTAAGAAAGATTTAGTTGATGAAGTCAAAAAACTTATCTGAAAATATACTTAAATCTTTAAAATCAAGTGGATTTGATTACATAGATTTAGACACAGTAATTCCAACCAATTTAATTCTTGAGAGATCTGGAGAGTCATTTAGAAGTTTAATTTTTTCATTTATGGATCAGAATGGAAAGGAAATATGTTTAAGACCTGACCTAACCATTGCATCATGCATCAAATATCTCAATCAAAAAAAAAAAAAATCTTCAAAAGTATTTTATAATGGTCAAGCATTCAGAAAAGTTCAGAAAAAAAATGAAAAAATTATCAGAGATCAAATAGGTTTCGAGATCATAGGATCAAAAGACGAAAAGAGAGATGACAAGCAAATAATAAATACCGGTATTAAAGTTTTAAATAAATTTAAATATAAGTCTGGGAGTATAATAATAGGAAATGTAGAAATTTTTCACTTATTGATAAAAAAATTAGATATACCAAAAAGGTGGAAACTTAGATTACAAAGACATTTTTGGCGAGAGGCTTATTTTAATGAATTATTAAGACGTTTAGAAACTAATTCAGATGTTGATGAGACTATCGTTGAGTTGGATAAAAAAAGATACCTTAAACTATGTAAACAAAATCAAAACAGAAATATAGCAGGACGTTCCCTAAGAGAAATACTGATCAGATTTGATAACAAGATTAGAGATCCTAGAAGACAAGTAAAAGGTCAAAATGTAGTAAAGATTATAAGGGAATATTTAAAAATTAATTGCAAAATGAGTAATGCAGCAACTACGCTTAATGCTTTTTTTAAAAAAAATAAAATAAATCTTACTGTTGGAAAAAATTATTTTCCAATCACAAAAGATAAGGTCTTAAAATTAAATGTAAATTTTTCATCTTCTTTTGGAAGACATCTGGAATATTACACTGGGATGGTATTCAAAGTTGAAATAAATTCAAAATCTAGAAAAATTCAGGTTAATGGAGGTCGTTATGACAATCTTATTTCTGATCTAGGATCTTCAAAAAAAATACCAGCAGTTGGAGGTGCAATTAGTTTAAATGATTAAAATTGGTATTCCAAGCAAGGGTCGATTAAGAAAAGATACTTTAAATATATTTAAAAGCAAAAAGCTCAAAATTCTATCAGAAAGAGGTGATAGAGATCTCTTTGGATACATAAAAGGAAATAAAAATATTAAAATTATTTATCTACATGCGAGAGAAATTATAGAAAGATTAGGTGATGGATCTCTAGATATTGGTTTTTCAGGATATGATTTGTTAAAAGAATCTGAATTAAATATACAAAAAAAAGTTACTATTGTTAAAAAGTTAGAATATGGACATGCAACTTTAGTATTAGCTGTGCCAGATGAGTGGATTGATATTCAGACACTAGCTGATTTGGAGGAAATTTCCTTTGATTTTAAAGATAAAAAGAAAAATAGAATGAGAGTTGCAACAAAATATCCAAATCTTACAAGAGAGTTTTTATTTTCAAAAGGTGTGACTCAATTTAAATTAGTTCCATCTCTCGGGGCGACAGAGGTGTATCCATTTACTGGCTCATCAGAAATTTTATCAGATATAACTAGTACAGGAGAAACTTTACGTGCAAATAATTTAAGAGTTTTAAAAGATGGAAGTATTCTAAAAAGTACTGCAATTTTGATGTCTAATAAAAAATTAAGTAATAAAAAAAGTTTGAATAAAATTTTAAATTTACTCAGTTCTTAAAATTAGTTATATTAATTTTTCTAATTGAATTTTAAAATTTCAAGTATATTCTACGAATCATGAATACTATTATTCTAATTTTGCTATCAGTCTCACTTATAAGTTCAGCTATAATTATTTATTTAAATTTTAAATCAAATAGTGGATCAAAAGATGAGGATAACAAACAAGAGATTATTAGATTAAATCATGAAATAGTTAATTTAAAAGAGTCTCTAAATACAACTATTAATAGCACGATGAATTCGATGTCTACATCTTTCAATAATCTTTCATCTGGAGTTACTAAAGATATGACTAACGCACTAACTCAAGTAGATCAGAAGGTTGCCTCATTTAATACTCAAGTTGAAAATCTTAATGAAAGTCAAAAAGGTATAAATCAAATATTAGCAGGAGTAAAAAAATACGGAACATTAGCTGAATTTAGCTTGGGTTCTCTGATAAAAGATTTGCTTCCTTCATCACAGTATCTAGCAAATATTAAGATGAAAGAGGATACTAATGAAAATGTTGAATTTGCAATAAAATTACAAGATGGAATCTTGGTTCCTGTAGATAGCCATTTTCCAGTTGAAAGATTTAAAGCTATTCAAGATGCACACCAGGAAGATGACAAAAAATCAATGGCTGACGCAAGAACTAAACTTGCAAGAGCTTTTAAAGAAAAAGCAAAAAGTGTTAGTGAAAAGTATGTTGTACCACCTAAAACCACCAATTTTGCAATTGTTTATGCTCCAACTGAAAGTTTATTTTTAGAGTTAGCTAATTATCAAGATCCATCAACCAAAGAATTATTAACCCAAGAATTAATGAAGAAATACAAAGTTACTATTATGGGACCTAATAATTTGTCAGGTTACTTGCAATCTCTACACATGGGATTTCAAAGTTTAAGAATTCAAAAACATGCAACTGAAATTTATGATCATCTTAAAATAATTAGTTCAAGGTTTTCAAGGCACTTCGATAATATCATTGTCTTAAGAAAAAAATTAGAGGAAGCAATGAGCGTTGTTGATAAATTTGGAACAGATGCAAGAGCGATAAATAGAAGTATCGAAGCAATGAAAAATCCAAATGATGATGACCCAGATCCAGACGCACCATCTCCCATTGCAGGTTATGGACAAGTAGAAAAAAGAAAAGTTTCCTAAAGCTTAGATGAATGAAGTGGAGTAATAAATTTAATTATCCTAAGTCAACTAGGTCAATTGAAAATGGTTATAGAAAGTACTCTTTAGGTGATGAAAAGCTTCCAAGCGTAACTACAATTTTAAGTGCTACGAAATCTGAAGAAGAAAAAGCTGCTCTTGCAAACTGGAAGGAGAGAGTTGGTTTTAATGAGGCAAATAGAATAAAAACAGAGGCATCGTCAAGAGGAACATCAATGCACTCATATATAGAGGATTACTTAAGAGGACGGATTAATGAAAGTTTTTTTGAAAGTAATGAACAATATAAAAATATGGCTAAAGAAATAATCGAAAAAGGAGTAGAAAATAAATTAGATGAAATCTATGGAATTGAAGAAACTTTACATTATCCTGAACAATATGCAGGTACTGCTGATTTAATAGGAATTTATCAAGGCAAAGATGTAATTATAGATTTTAAACAAAGTAATAAACCAAAAAAGACAGATTATATTCAAGATTATTTTTTACAACTTGGGGCATATACCTTGGCGCATGATATTGTTCATGGAACTAAAATGAAAGCAGGTATAATTTTACTGTGTACGAAAGATATTTTGTTTCAGGAATTTAAAATAGAAGGTGCAGAATTAGAGATGTATCAAAATTTATTCTTAGGAAGGGTCAAAAAATTTTACGAAATGAATAATATAGCTTGACTTTAACCAACTAATCCATAGAACAGATAAAACTAACTAGAAGCTACTTGTTTAGATGCAAAGGTTTAGTCTTAAAAAACTTTCCAAAAACCTGTCAAAACAAAGCTAATTTGAGGTTATTAATATGAATTTAGCAATATGGGATGTGGAGTCCTCCTCTGCATCAACTTCATTCGGAAGTATAATTGAAATTGGGGGAATTTTAGTTGATGAAAATTTTAAAGAGAAAGATCGATTTAATTTAAGGTGTAGTCTTCCTGAGGGAGAGATATTTCAGGCTATGGCCTTAATAGTCAACAAGACATCAATAAAACAACTTACCCAAACAAACTTAAGTCATTATCAAATGTTGGGAGAAGTTGAAAAAATATTTAAAAAATGGAGTCCCGCAATATTTTTAGGTTGGAGTAGCCTTAATTTTGATGAAGAGATGATAAGGAAAGAGTTCTTTAAAAATATTAGATATCCTTATATTACTAATGCAGCACCCAATAAAAGACATGATGGTATAAATATAGCGAGAGCTGCTTATGCAGTTGATCCTACAATCTTAGAAACAGAAATTAATGAAAAGAATAATCCAGTATTTAAACTTGCATCTTTAGCTCAAATGCAAGGTATTGATGCAAGTGATGCGCACTCTGCACTTGCTGATGCTGAATTAACAGCGAAAATTTTAAAGATTGTTAAAAATAAACAAGAGCATACTTGGGACTCATTTTTAAGAACTGCAAATAAATCTGATACAGAAACCATAATGAAAAAAGGAGAAGTAGTAACTCTAAATGAATATTATTATGGTAAATCTAGACTTCATTTAGTTGTACCACTACATCCAAAACATTGTATGCACCCAATTTACCAAGGATGGTACTACTCAATAGACTTAAGAACTGAAATTCAGCCTTTAATAAATAAATCAATAAATGAATTAAAATCTGAGATGAAAAAAACACCTAAGTTTTTAAGAACTATACGTGCAAATAAAGCACCTATTATAATTGATGCAAAATATGGAATAAATGCTGAGCCTTATAACAAACTTGATAAAAACGTAATTAAAAAAAGAGCAGAATTTGTTCAAAATAATGAACAATTTTCTCAAAATATATTAACAGCCTTAAGGGAAGTTGCTGAAGAAAAAGAGCAATCAAAATCGCAAGAAGATATATACGCAGAAGAAAGCATTTATACTAAATTTACCTCAAACAAAGATACAGCTCTTTTTCCGGCTTGGCACGCAGCACCATGGAAAGAAAAATTAAATTTACTAGATAAATTTGATGACGATAGATTAGTTGGGTTTGGTAAAAAAATTATATTTCAAGAGGCCCCAGAAGTTTTGCCAGAGACAATTTATAAATCAATTAAAAGAGGAATTGCCAAAAGAATACTAAGTGAAAGGCAAGAGAAATGGTGGACAATACCTACATTATATAATGAAATTGATACTTTAAGAGAAAAATACACTAATGAGAATGATCACGAAAAATTAGCTCTCCTTGATGAGTTCAATACTTATGCAATGTCTATTCAAAAAAAGTATGAGAATGTTTGATGTATAAAATCTAATTTACGCATTTTTAACTATTGAATAAATAAAATTAATTTATATAAAACCTTTATGGCAACAGTAAAATCTACAGACGAAAGTTTTGATCAATTAGTTAAAGATAATAAGATATTAATTTGTGATTTTTGGGCAGAATGGTGTGGCCCATGCCATATGGTGGCACCCAGTTTGGAGGAAATTTCAAATGAAATGTCTGACCAATTATCTATAGCAAAACATAACATTGATGAAGAGCCAAATACGCCAACAAAATATGGTGTTCGAGGAATCCCTACGATGATTTTGATGAAAGATGGAAATCATGTTTCAACTAAGGTTGGAGCGGTTCCAAAAAGTGAAATTGTTTCTTGGATAAAAGAAAATATCTAATTCAAGCTTAAAATTTCTCCAGCAAGATATAGTGAACCTAAGCAGAGAATAATAGTATTTTCATTTTTTGATAACGATTTTATACTTTCTTCAATGCCATTAGAAAGTTTCAAATTTAATTTTAAATTAATTAACTTTTTTTTGAAATCTTCTTTTGCAATTGCACCATCTTGATTTGGAATATCAATTAAAGTAATTGAATTTACTATATTTTTAAAAGCTTTTATAAATTCTTTATGTTCTTTGTCTTTCATCATACCTACGATAAGATTTACTTCTTCACTTTGATTTTTTATCCAATTAGCGATAGAAAAACTTGCACTAATGTTGTGGCCACCATCTATTATTAGTTTATTATTACCTGCAATATCCTTTAATTTACCAGATTTTATCTCTTCAAGTCTCGCTTTTAATGAAATATTTTTGATACCATTTTTAATATAATCATCTTTAATATTAAAAATTTTTCTTGATGCAGCAATTGAGGTACTAATATTATAAAGCTGATGATCTCCAAGAATACTTGGTTCAGGTAATATTAATTCTCCTAACTGATCTTGATATTGAATAAATCCATTTTCGGATTTTGCAATATTAAAATTTTTATCAAAAAAATATTTATTTGATGTATTATTTTCTAATGATTTTTCTATTTTATCTCTTATTTCATTATTGACTTGTTTATTAATAAATATATTTGAATTTAAAAGTTTAGCTGTTTTTTCATATATTACTCCTTCAATTGATTTATTTTCAAGCCATTGAAAGTGATCATTATGAATGACACCAATGAGTGTCATTAAATTTTCCTTAAAAACATTTGTACTATCAAATTGATGAAATAATCCTGCTTCTATAATATTAACATTATCTTTGAAATTTTCAGCATATTTTAAAAATGCACAAGTTAAAATTTCAAATAATGTAGCATTGTCATCTCCTAAAGTCTTTTCAACACCATTCAGCAATTCTATTAAATCTTCATCATTGATTTCTTTATCATCAAAAACGTATCTTTCCGTATAAGAGATTAGGTGCGGAGAAGTATAAAGATTAGTTTTATATCCAGCTTGGTTGAGTATTGACTTAAGACTATAGCACATACTTGCTTTAGCGTTAGTTCCAACAACTGTGACGACATTTTTTAATTTATCTTGGGGATTACCCAGTTTTTTTAAAAGATTAAAAGTTCTTCCTAAAGATAAGTCTAGCTTTTTCTTATGATGCTTCTCTAGTTTGGATATTAGTTTCTGAAGTTTCATTTAAATTTTCTAAATGTATATCAGAATTTTTTCTAAGTAATATCGATAGAAGGTTTCCCACTTCTTTTTGAATATCTTTTCTATGCACTACTCTGTCGACAAAGCCATGTTTCTCAACAAATTCAGCTGTTTGAAAATCAGAACTTAATTCTTCCTTAACCGTTGCTTGAATTACTCTTTTTCCTGCAAATGCTATTAGGCATCCAGGTTCTGCCAAATGAATATCTCCTAACATTGCAAAAGAGGCAGTTATTCCTCCAGCAGTTGGATCTGTAAAACAAACTATATACGGTAAATTGTTGTTCTTAAGTTCATTTATGGCAAGTGTTGTTCTAGTCATATTTGCTAAAGCAATTGTAGACTCGAACATTCTTTGTCCACCTCCACAAGGAAAAAATAAGTAAGGCGTTTGATTATCTATTGAATGTTGTACACCATAAATTATTGCTTCTCCCTCAGCTGCACCAACTGAACCTCCGATAAAATCAAAGTTAATTGCACCTGCTGTTACTTCTATTCCATTTATTTTTCCTTTTGCAATCATTACTGCACAATCTTGGTTTGTCTTCTTCCTAGCAATTTTAAGCCTGTCTTTGTAAGATTTTGTATCAACCCAATTCAATGGATCTTCTGTAGGTATAGGTGACTCTAAAATTTGATAAGCATTTTTACCAAATACTATATCAAACCTTTGTCTACAACTAATTCTATGGTGCTTTCCACAAAGATTACAAACCCACAAATTATTTTCTAAATCTTTCTTTAATATTGGACCTTTACAACAACTAGTCCAATCTGAACTCGCTATATCTTCTTTTGAAGGTCTTTTTCGAAGTACCTTCTTTATTTTTTCTCCAAACTTTATAGCTTTTGTTAACCAATTCATGATATTTTTTTTCTCAGTTTACTAACTATCTTACTTACATTTATGACAGGATTTTGTCTATTGTTTAAACTTCTAGTAATTTCTTTACAAATTTGACTACCAACAACAAGTCCATCTGTATTTTTAAAATTTGATATAGTTTTTTCAGTTATCCCAAACCCAATAACACAATTTTTTTTTGGACTTATTTTTTTAATTTTATTGTAATTGGCAAGTATATTTTTTGGAGAAACTTTTAGCTTTCCGCCTGTAGTAGATAACATGCTTATATAATAAATCATATCATGAGAGTCTTTTGTAATACTTTTAAGTCTTTTATTTGAAGTTGTAGGAGATAATAATTGGATAAAATTAATTGAATTTTTTTTACATTTCTTTGAAAAATTTTTATTTTCTGGCCATGGTAAGTCAACTACTATTAAACCATTAACTCCTGATTTTTTACATTTGGCTAAAAAATTATTTTCACCATATTGGAAAATCATATTGTAATAACCCATAAATATTACTGGTTTTGAATTTTTACTTTTTTTAAAATCGCTGACAATTTTAAAAATATCATTCATCTTAATACCATTTTTAATCGCTCTATATGCACTAGTTTGAATCTGGCCCCCATCTGCAACTGGAGTATTATGTGGTACGCCGACTTCTAAAATATCTGCATAATTAGAAATTGCTTTTAAAATTTCTAATGATTGTTTCTTTGAGCTATCACCAGCAACGGTATATGTAAGTAAAGCTGGTCTCTTTTTTTTTTTAGCGTTTTTAAATGCAAGGCTAATTGGATTTAACATATTTCTTTCCCAACTTTTTTTCTAAAATTCCACGGTCTTTATAGGCATCTCCACAACTATTAATAATTACTATTGTGTTCTTACTAAATTTTTTTGCTTCTTTGATTGCCACTGAGAATGCATGACTTGGTTCGAGTGATGGTCTTAAATTTTCATATTTTGTAACTATTTGGTAAGCTTTTAAAGCTTCCTCATCACTTACTGCGGTATATCTTGCTCGTTTTACATCCTTTAAAAAACAATGTAGTGGCGAAATCCCAGGGTAATCAAGACCTGCAGATATTGATTCAGTTTCCTCAATTTGACCGTCACTATTCTGATTTACATACTGCGCTGCTCCATGGAGTATACCAATCTTGGAACCATAAGTTAAGGGAGCTGCATGCTTTTTACTTTTACTTGGTCCTCCTGCCTCTACTCCAATAAACTCAACTTGTTTTTTATCATAGTCCATAAATTCATTCCAAAAACCAAAACTTGATGAACCTCCTCCAACACAATTATATAGTTTAAGTTTTTTTGGAACTTTGCCAAACTCGTTTATTAATTGAACTTTAAGTTCTCTAGATATTTGACTGGTACTCCATCCACATATTCTAACAAAAATTGCAGGTCCTACTGTACTACCAACACACATCGCAGTTGTATCACAATTAGCAACCCAATATCTCATACATTCAGAGACAGCATCTACGAGTGTTTGACTTCCTGAATATACAGGAATTACATCTGCACCATTTTTTTTCATTGCTTTAACATTTGGTTGTTGCCTTCTAATGTCTTTTGCGCCCATAAAAATTTTACATTTTAAACCAAATTTTTTGGCAGCCATGCTTAACATCTTACCTGCATAGCCAGCTCCTGTATCCCCAATAATAACTTTCTTTCCAGATCTCTTTGCTAGCAAACAATGGACAGTTGCATTATAAATTTTATGAGCTCCACCATTAGCATCAGATACAACTTTAGACCAAATTTGTGCTCCACCAACGTGTTTTGTTAAATTTTTTAATTTAATAAATCTTGTAGGTGTACCAATCCAATTTTTGAAATACTTATTTCTTTCTTTTATAAAGTTTTTGTCATTCTTTAATTTGTTAAATTGTATTTCTAGATCTTCAATAGGTTTCTTAAGTGTTTCAGGTACAAAATTTCCACCAAATTTTCCACCCCAGAAACCAAGTTTATCTCCTTGATCTATCAATGGAATTCCTTTTTTAAGTTTCATTTATAATCGTAAAATTTAAAAGTTTGTTAATTTTTTTTAAATCCTTCTTACCTTCTTCATTTTCTAATGACCCACTTAGATCTATGAAGTAATTTTTGTTTTTAAAGTTAGGAATATCATCTATTTTTATATTTCCAGCAATCATTTTATTTACTGAATAAGGTATAGCATCTAATAGTTTATGATTAAATCCAATTGATTTTTCGTAACCTTTTCCATCAAAAAGAATTAAATCTGAAATTTTATCATAATCTTTATATTCATCTACGTCATTTTGACTATTAATTGTTAAAGCGGTAATAACCTTAACATTATATTTTTCCTTTATTATTTTTGTTCTTTTAGCGCTCACATCATACAGCTGATAATAATCAAAATTTAATCCTTTAATTTTTTCTAATATATCATCATCTGGATCAACAAGCACAGATACAAAACTTGTTTTATTTTTTTTGATACTTACCAATCTTTTCAATTTCTCATATTCAACATATCTTTTACTTTTTTTATAATTACAAATGAAACCTATAAAGTGTGGTGGAAATTGATGGTTTAAAATATATTTCAAAGTCTCAAGATCTGAGACCCCACAAATTTTTATTCCTTTGACCATTACTTTAAATGATTAATTAAATTTTGGAGATTATTTTTAATATTTCCTTTGGTAATTGGCCTTCCAATTACTAACCAATCGCTCCCATTTTTATAAGCTTGTTTTGGTGTTAATGTTCTTTTCTGGTCATCTGCCTTTGAGTTAAACCTTATTCCCGGAGTTATTATTTCTTTTTTGAATACTTTTTTAACAATTTTTACTTCTATTGGGCTACAAACTATAGCATCTAGTTTTGCTTTGTGAGCTAACTTAGCTTGCTTAAATACTATTTTCTTAATTTCTTTGCTATATCCAATTTCCTTTATAGATTTGTTGTCTAATGAAGTAAGAATTGTTACTCCTATTAATTTTGTTTTACCAGAAACTTTTTTTGCAGCTTTTAATGCCTCTAGACCACAATTTATATGTATCGTTAAATAATTAAATTTTAAATCACTAATTGCTTTTATTGCTGAAACACAGGTATTTGGTATGTCCGAAAATTTATAATCTCCAAATGTAATTTGGTTTTTAATTTTTGATATAAACTCTCTTCCTTTTTTAGAATTCAAAAACTCTAATCCAAATTTATAACCAATCTTTAATTTTGAACTTTGAGTTTTTTTTATTATTTCTTTAACTTTATTTGTATTTTGACTATCACAAGCAATAAATATTTTATTTTTTTTCATTAATTTTTTTTGCCCACTCTTTAGACATTTTAAATAATATTGATTTCTTTTGAGGAGTATTTATTTTCTCATTTGTTTTTGGGTTTCGGGAGACTCTTGCTTTTTGAATCCTTGGCTCAAAAGAAAATACCTCTCTTAATTCCACTCTTTCGCCTCTTTTTAAAGACTCTTGAATTTCATAAATTGCAATATCAAACAATTTAATCAAATCTTTTTTTAAAAAATTTGGGTAGTTTTTTGATAATTCTTTAATTAAGTCTGATTTTACTGCTGACAACTTTTACTCAGTATCTTTATTTTTTTTTTTATCATCCAATTGCTCTGAAAGAGAGGAGAATGGTAGGTTTTTTCCACTTAGAGGACTAGAATGTTCCTTAATAGCTTTAGCATTCATTAATTCTTCAAGCAGCTTAATGCTTAAAGATACTTTTCTTTTTTCAAAGTTTAATTCAGATATAGCTGCATCTATTCTTTCACCACCCACAAATCGAGAAGGTCTTGCATCTGTACTACTCATTGCAATTTGAGATTTTTTGATTAATATTTCCATATCACATTCTTCAGGTTTGACAATTAAACCTTTATTGTCAGAGGAAATAACTTGAACTGTAACAACATCTTCCATTTTTTTATTTTTAAACCAATCAAAAGGATCATTTTGTAATTGTTTTAAGCCAACTCTAACTTTTTGTTCACTTATTTTAATTTCTAAAACTTTTACTCTAAGTTTGTCACCTTTTTTGTATTTTTTAAGCTCCTCTTCAGGCTTACCAGCATAGGAAAGATCATTTGAATGTAAGAAACCATCTATATCGAACTCTGCCAATTTTAAGTAAATAGCATATTCATTAGAATTGTTAACTATACCATCAATATCTGATCCAACAGGATAGTTTTTCTCTAGAATTGTATAAGGATTTTCTTGTGTAAGCCTATGAGATATTGCTACTCTCCTTTTGTCTTTGTCAATCTCTGTAATTACACAGTCTATTTGATCCCCTACATTAAATATTTTTTTTGGTGAAATATTTTTTTTCGTCCAGCTTATTTCACTGCTATGAAGTAAACTGCTCAATCCAGGTTCTAATTCACAGAAACACCCATAATCAGTAATTTTTACAACTTTTACTTTATATAGGCTTCCTATTTGGTAGTTAGATATATGTTCAAATGGATCAGGTGATAGTTGTTTAAGCGAACATCCAACCTGTAATTTATCCATATCGATTGAAATTATTTTTAAATTGTGCTTTTCTCCTATGTTAAAAATCTCATCAGGATGATTTACTCTACTGTAGCTAATCTCTTGAAGATGACAAAGTGTGTCTAAAGTTCCATCAGGAGTATTTACCTCGAAGAAACATCCGAAAGAAGAATATCCTTTGACAACTGCATCTTTAATAATATCGCCAACTTTGAATTTTTCTATTATTTTTACTTTATCCTCTTTTTTGTTCGTAGAAACTACCTGTCTTCTAGATACAACACTATTTCCTCTGACCATATCAAGTTTTATCAGAGCAAATTTTTGTTCGACATTAATTAAGTGATCTATATTTTTCATAGGCTTGTCAGAAATTTGAGATCCTGGACAAAACATAAGAGAACCCGTCTCTATGTGCTCTACAATTACGCCACCTTTTGTTTTTTGGGTTATTTTTCCATTAATTAACTCATTATTTTCATAACATTTCACAAGTTTATTCCAACCTTTTATTTTTTGAGCTTTTTGAGCTGAAACAACTACATCTCCATTTTTATCTTCAATTTTCTCTAACAAGACAGATATTGTATTGCCTTCCTTAATGTCTTCAGCAGAACCAATCATCTTCATTTCATTTATGTCAATTACCGGTTCACTTTTTAATCCCGGTATAAAGAGAAATAGGTATTTACTAGTTATTTTCGTAATCTTACCTTCTATAATTTTACCTTCCTCAATTTTATTTTTAGATAATTGACTGCTAAGTAATTTGTGAAATTGTTGGGAAGCAGGAGATGATAAATCTTTATAAATTTCCATTAATTATTTAATTTTTTATCCATTATAGCTTTAATTTTTTCAAAGCAGGCTTTCTTACTTAATTTAGTGGTATTAATCAAGATAGAATCTTTTGTTTTTTTTAGAGGTCCATATTTTCTTTCTTTATCCGATTTATCCCTGATTCTAAGGCTTTTAAGCACATCATTATAAGCAATTTTTTTATTTAAGCTCTTAAATTCCTTATATCGTCTTTTTGCTCTCACATTAATACTGGCAGTTATGAAAAATTTAAACATAGCATCCTTTAATTGTACTGTAATGATATCTCTACCGTCTAGAACAGAGCCATTGTATTTTTTTGGAGGCTTGTAAGCGTATTTTTGCTGAAAGCTGTGAACTATATCTCTAATTTTTTTATCTTTTGCAATCATTGCTGCTGATAGGGCAACATCATTTGAAAGTAATTTTTTATTTTTTAAATTACTTAATTTTAAATTATTAATTTTATGCTTAACTAAAGCATGGGAAAATTTTTTTTGATTTTTAAGTTTTAACATACCGATATATCTATAAATTTTACCAGTATCTAGATAAAATAAATTATATTTTTTAGAAATTAATTTAGCCTGTGTGCCAGCTCCTGCAGCTGCAGGAGAATCAATTGCTACTGTAATTATTTTTTTTTTTTTCAATTTATTTTACCTCCAATCATTTTTATAATTTTTAAAAATTTTGGAAAAGATGTATTAGCACTCTTTTTATCATTAATTTTCCATTTTCCACCTAGTGTTAAAGCTGCTATACACGAAAGAAAAAAAATTCGGTGATCTTTTAAAAAATTCTTAATTTCATAACTTTTGGATAATGATAGAGATGGGTTACCATATATATTTAAATCGTTACCAAATCTTTCTATTTTTATACCAATTAATTTTAAGAAATTAATTCCTAAGTCTAATCTCTTCGATTCTTTTTTGTTCATTTCACCTAAATTTCTAAATTTTGAAATTCCTTTAGACTTTGCTGCTGCTAAAAATATAATCAAAAATTCATCTATTGCTGAGCTATTTAATTTTGGGGAACAATTTATTGATTTTAAATTATCTTTACTTTTTATACAAATATCAGCAATTTCTTCGCCATTATATAATTTTTTATTTTTGTATTTAATCTTAGCACCCATTTTATTTAAAATTGTAATTATTCCCACTCTGCTTTTATTTATATTTACGTTTTCAATTGTGAGCTGAGATTTTTTTGAAAGTAGCGTTAAAACAATAAAAAAAGATGCAGAACTTATATCTCCAGGCACATTGTATTTAAAAGCTTTAAATTGATTGAGCCCTTTTATTGATATTTTGTCAAATGTTTTAGTTTTTTGGATTTTTATTGGATACTTTAAAAATTTTAACATTAATTCTGTGTGATTTCTTGATTTTTTTGATTTTACTACGGTTGTTCCAGGAGTATTTAAAGCACTCAATAAAATGCAAGATTTAACTTGTGCACTACCGATATTTTCATAATATTTAATTGGTCTTAAAAAATGAGATCCTAATAATTCAATTGGTAGTTTATTATTTTTACTTCTTACATTTACTCCAAAGAGTCTAAGAGGCTTTATTACTCTCGAAAAATCTCTTTTAGACAAACTTTTGTCTCCTATTAATTTTATCTTATACTTGGATTTTATTAATAATCCCAAAATTAGCCTTGCTAAAGTTCCGGAATTGCCAGCGTCTAGAATAGTTTTTTTTTTTATATCAAAACCATTTAAACCAAATCCCTCGATATAATAAATACCTTTTTTTTTTTTATAATTTATTCCAAGTTTCCTTATAGTCTTTAAAGCATTTTTCACATCTTCAGACTCTAGTAAGTTAGAAATTTTAGAGATCCCTACTGCCTGCGATGCTAAAAGTACTGACCTTATAGAAATACTTTTATCTGAGCTAACAGTTATTTTCTTTTTAAAACTTTCAATTTTTTTAGTTATAAAAATATGATTGGACACGATTAAGTTAATTTATTTTAAACTCATCTCCAAAATAAGCTGTCCGTGCACCTGAGTCTTTTACTATTTCATCAGGACTTCCTGAAGCAATTATTTTACCATTAGATAATACAATAGCTCTATCCACACAACTTAATAAATCTCTAGCTTGATGATCACAAACTACCACAGTAATTTTTTCAAAAGATTGAAGGTTTACAATTATTTCTTGGAGCATCTTAATAGTAAGAATATCTAAAGCTGCAAACGGTTCATCTAATAGCAAAATATTTGGATTGTTAATAAGTGCCATCGAGATTACTAATTTTTTTTTCTGTCCACCTGAAAGATGTTTAGCTTTTATTTTCAATAATGCATCAAATTCAAATTGTGAAATAATTTTTTCAATTTTAGATTTTCTAAGATCTCTTTCTTTAATATGGATTTCACCAACAAGGTTTAAGTTTTCGTATAATGTTAAGTCTTGAATAAAACCTCCATATTGGGGCACATAACCAAGTTTAAATTTTGTTGCTCTTTCATAAATAGGAATATTAGTACAATCTACTCCATCTATTAAAACTTTTCCAAAACTTGGATCTTTCAATCCAGTAATTATATGAAAAATAGTAGATTTTCCTACACCATTAGGCCCTAACATTCCTAAAATTTCTTGCTTATTAATTTCTAAATCTAAACTGTTTAAAATTTGACGTTTATTATAAAACATCGATATTTTTTCTAGTTTTAAAATAGATTTTTGATCTTTAAATTTTTTAATTCTAAATTTCTTTATTAAAGCCATTAGTTTGTAATGACCTCAATATTTGTACTTGCATTACTAGGATTTATGTTCACATCTTTTGTTGTTAAGTCAAATTCAACTATACCTGCTGTCATAACTGACTGTGGGTCTGTGATTTTCACATTGTTATAAGCAATCGCTTTATTAGTTTCCATATTAATATCAAAATTTTCACAAGTAATTTTTTTATCCTGATATTCTATTATTACATTTTCGTAAAATTTTGAATTTAAATTTGAAATGTTATACTCTGCAAAATCTGAGACAATATAAATATCGTCTCTTTTATCTGATTTGATCTCACCTCTAACATTTTCAAGATCTAAAATATTATTATTTTCACTATTACTTTTTCCAGAATTAGCCAAAAGATTAAACCTGTTACCTTTTTGATCAACAGATGAATATTCGACGTCTTTAACCAGATTTTTTATTTCTTTTTTATTTATAATTTTCTTTTCAGACTTCGATTCCTTATCTTTATTTTTTGTTACGTCATTTCCATTTTTAATTTTTTTTAAGCTTGAGTCATTATTATGCTTAATTTTATTTTCTTCTTCTAAATTTTCTGTCGTAACCTCTACAGACTTAAATTTGTTATTATTAATTTTTTCACTTAATTCCTTATTTTTAAGCTCTAATTCAGTTACCTTTTCATTAAGTTCATTAAGTTGTTCATTTTTTTTAAAATCAGATAAATTAACTTCCTCAACAATATTTTTCTTTGTCTCAAAGTATTTATAATATACTCCACCAATAATTAATACTATTAAACATAAAATTAAAACTTGTATTAAAGATTTTATTGACATTTAGTTTATATTTGCGTCCAAAATATTATGAATATGGATAAACCCAATCGTTTTATTTTTTTTATTATTTTTATGTACGCATAAACTTGTAATTTTTTTTGTATTCATTATCGACAGTGCCTCTACAGCTAAAATATTTTTATCAACACTAACTGGATTTTTTTTCATAATCTCTTTTATTTTTAAACTTCTTAAATTATTATTTATATTCGCCGCTCTTTTTAAATCTCCGTCTGTAAGTATACCTGTAGTAAATTTTTTATTGTTTAAAACTATTAAAGTACCAAGACTTTTTTTTTCTATATTTCTTATAGCTGCTGACATTAGCAATTTTTCATTTACAAATGGTATTTTTTTTCCAACCAGCATCAGATCTTCAACAGTTTTGAGTTTGATAGAAAGGGACCCACCTGGATGAAATTTTTTAAAATCAATCTTTCCAAACTTTTTATATTGCATACAGGTGATTGCTATTGCATCACCTAACGCAATTTGTACTGTTGTAGAAGACGTTGGCACATAACTTCCTGGTCCTGCCTCTTTAACTGTCGGAAGTAAAAATTTTAGATTCGAATTTTTGTATAGCAAAGAGTCTTTTTTTGACGTGATACCAATTAATTTTATATTTTTATTTCGTGAAGTATATTGAATTATATTTTTAAGTTCATTACTTTCACCGCTCAAGCTTAATAATATTACTATATCATTCGAAGTTATTTGACCCATATCTCCATGACTCGCATTAGATGCATCTAAAAAAAAAGAGGGGGTTCCAGTAGAAGATAATGTTGCAGACCATTTCTTTCCAATTATTCCACTTTTACCAACCCCTGAAATAATTACTTTACCACTTTTACAATTAAGAATTGTTTTTACAATTTGTTCAAAAGACTTTCCAATGCTGGATTGCAGTTTTTTGAGGGATATATATTCGAGTTTAATTACTTCTTTAGCAATGTTTAATAACTTTTTATCTTTCATTTTAGTGTGACCAGATATCTTCTTTGAAAGATGCAAAATCTAGATCAACTCTCGTATTTATAAATTTAATAGTTTTATCGTAAAGATCTTTCCTTTTTTCTCTTACCAATATCATCTTGAGTGAGTCATAAATTCTATGCAAATAAATTACATCTTGGGCACAGTATTTAAGTTGTTTATCTGATAGCTCACCACCAAAGTCTGAGGATTGTAATTGCTTGCTTATATCTATTCCAATAAATTCCTTTATCAAATCTTTCAAACCATGCTTATCTGAATAACTTCTTGCTATTTTGCTCATAATTTTAGTACAATTAACATTTTCTACGTCTACTTCTAGATACTTCTTAATAAATAAAAGATCAGCTCTAGCAAAATGCAATAATTTATTTAAATTCTTATCACTCAATATTTTTTTTAAGTTGGGTGCGTGATAATTATTTTTGTCTAACTGTATTATGTGAGCATCATTATTTCCTGAAGAAATTTGTAGCAAGCACAATCTGTCTCTCACTATGTTAAGTCCTGTAAACTCGCAATCTATTGCTATCTTGTCACTGAACTTTATTTCATCTGGTAAATCATTCTTATGTAATTTAATATCCAAATTCATAAATAGATATATATATATGAAAAATAACAATTCAATTTTAATATTTGGTTCATCTGGCCAAATAGGAAAGTCTCTAATAAGAAAGTTTACAAAAAATAATTATAGAGTTATTGCGGTAACTAGGAGTATTCATAGAAAAGGGTACCAAATAAAAACTCAATCTAATTTCGGATATTTAGAGTTAGAAGAGATAAATTCTTTTACAGAGGAAAATATTTCAAAATTAATGCAGAAATCATCCATTTGCATAAATTTAATTGGTATTTTATTTGAAAAAAAAGAAAATCATTTTAACTTAATACATTCAGATCTACCTTCTTTACTATCAAAGATTGCTTACAAAAAGTCTCTTAACCAATTCATCCATTTATCTGCTCTAGGTATCGAAGAAGCAACAGATAGCAATTACGCTTTAAGCAAACTGAGTGGAGAAAAAAAGGTAAGGCATAATTTTCCTAGCTCTGTAATTTTAAAACCCTCTATTGTGTATTCAGTTGATGATAACTTCACTACTAACTTTATGAATTTACTTAGTATACTACCCATAATGCCCCTTTATTATGGAGGTAAAACTAAATTTACCCCTATTCATGTTTCAGATCTTTCAGATATAATTTTTAAAATTGTTGAGAACAAGTTAACTAGTGAAACTATTGAATGTATTGGTCCTGAAGTCTTTACATTTAAAGAATTATTATTAAAAATTTTAAAATCAATTAATAAAAAAAGGCTATTATTTTCTCTACCTTTGCCATTAGCTAAAATTAATGCTAGATTGTTTCAACTTATGCCAAAACCATTAATGACTCTTGATCAACTCAAACTATTAAAATATGATAATATTATTTCAAAAAATTATAAAACTAATTTTGATCTTAAAATGGAAGCAAATAAAAGGTTTGATGAGGAAATCAGTAGGTATAGTTTTAATTGGACTAGTGGAGGTCAATTTTCAAAAAAAAAAAATGACAAGTTAGATTAATGTTAGCAAATATTATTTATTTTACAGTATTCATAATTCTTGTGTTTGTCCTTTCGATTGCTGTAAAAGCAATTACCAGAGGCGTGGAGGCAAAACAAATAATTAGAGATGAAAAAAACTTTGAATTTAACAAGGAAAATGACAATCAAAATTTAGAGGTTGTAAATCAACTAAGAGAACTTAAAGACTTGAACGATAAAGGAATAATTAACGATGAAGAATTCAAAAAAGCTAAAGATAAAATACTAAAATAAGCTAGGCTGATTTCACCTTTTTTTCCATAAATTTAGGAACTTCATCGTTTTTTTCTACAATCTCATCTTTTTTACCTTTTGGCTGGAAAACTATCATTAAGTGTAATGGGCAGTAGGAAAATTTCTCTATAGTTTTTCTTCCACAGAAAGATGAGCCTTTCTCATCTGGATGACCTTCCATATATTTACATGTATGCTCATTTAAATCCTCTAACTGAAGATTTCTCGCTGGCTCAAAGTTTTTATCTAAAAGAAGAGACCTAAACCTATGTTTTCTGCTTCCCTTTTTAATAACATTATTGTTTTGAGTTATTGTTCCAACATTGTTCTGAGGTATAGTAGATCGTGTTTTAATTTTTGCAGACAAGTTTAATCTGTGTGCTTTTCCTATTACTGCATTTCTACTAACTCCTCCAATTATTTCAGCAATTTGGCTTGCTGTTTGGCCTTTACCCCAAAGATCCTTTAATTTATTTACTTTCTCGTCTGTCCAGCTCATAATACTATATTTAGTATAATTTAGTTTTTTTACAACATTATCTTGAGACCACAATTAATAGTCTATAACAAGCTTTTTTTTTCGTTTTTTAACAATTATTAAAAAAAAAGTTTATTAATAAATACTTATGGTTGAATTACAAAAAAAATATCAAATTGGCACAAGGAGATTTGGACTTATCAATTGGGTTGGAACTTATTCATTATTTAAAAAAGAAGTTTTAAGATTTCTTACTGTTTCAGGTCAAACTCTCTTTGGACCAATATTAACTAGCATATTATTCTTAACGGTTATTTCATTAGCAATTGGAGATCAAAGAGCAGATGTTTTGGGAGTTCCTTATATAAAATTTTTAGCAAGCGGATTAATAATGATGCAAGTAATTCAACAAAGTTTTGCACACTCTAGCTCGTCATTAATGATGGGAAAGATGATGGGTACAATTACTGATGTTGTACACAGTCCTCTATCATCATCAGAAGTAGTATTTGCAATAACATTTGCTTCTGCAGCAAGAGGTTTGTTAATTGCAACTGCTTCAACATTATTATTTATTTTTTTTATAGATTTATCAATTCAGAATTTTTTTTTATGGTTTACTTATTTATTTTTGGGTGGAATAGTTATGGGATCACTTGGAATAATAGTTGGTCTGTATGCAGATAAATTTGATCAAATGAGTACTGTAACGAACTTTATAATTGTGCCATTGAGTTTTTTAAGTGGCACTTTCTATAGTATCGAAAGATTGCCTGATTTTTTAAAAATTTTAAGTAATTATAATCCTTTTTTTCATATGATAGATGGATTTAGATATTCATTTATTGGTCAATTAGATGGATCAGTAACATTTGGTATTGCATCGCTAACTTTTTTAAGTTTATTAATTACATATTTTGCATACTTTCTAGTACACAAAGGTTATAAAATTAAATCATAATATAAATATGAGTTCTTTAGCTAAAAATTATAAAAGAAGAAATTTATCTTTTGATAAAGGTAAAGGATCTTTTTTGTTTACAAAGAGAGGAATAAAGTTTCTAGATTTCGTACAAGGAATTGCGGTCAATTCTTTAGGTCATGCAAATCCAAAATTAATAAAAGCAATTAATAAACAATCAAAAAAACTTTGGCATGTTTCAAACTCTTTTTTAATTCCTGAGGGAGAGCAATTAGCCAAAAAATTAACAAATAAAACTTTTGCTGATGCTATTATTTTTCAAAATAGTGGGGCAGAAGCAACAGAAGCAGCTATAAAAGTCGCTAGAAGATATTTCTATTCAATAGGTCAAAAAAAAAAAAATAGAATTCTTTGCATTAAAAATTCTTTTCATGGAAGAACTATTGCCGCAATAAATGCAAGCGGATCAAAAAAGATGATAGAGGGATTTGGACCAAAAGTGGGTGGATTTGACCATTTTAAATTTGGGAACCACAAAGAATTAAAAAGAAAAATTACAAGTAAAACTGCAGCTATAATGATTGAACCAATAATGGGTGAGGGAGGTATTAAAGTAATACCTGTCTGGTGCCTTAAAGAACTTAGAAAGATTTGTAATAAAAAAAAAATTCTTCTTATTTTAGATGAAGTTCAGTGTGGAGTTGGGAGATCAGGTAAATTTTTTTCATATGAATATGCAAACATAAAGCCAGATATAGTTCCAATTGCAAAAGGAATTGGAGGTGGGTTCCCAATAGGTGCAGTATTAATGACAAAAAAAGTTTCAAAGGCTATGGTTCCAGGTACGCATGGATCTACTTTTGGTGGAAACCCTTTAGCAATGTCTGTCGGAAATGCTGTGATGGATGAAATTTTTAAAAAAAACTTCCTTTCAAAAGTTAGAAATAATTCAAAATATTTCATTTCAGAATTAAATAAAATTAAAAATAAATTCCCAAACATTATTAAAGAAATTAGAGGAAAGGGATTAATTTTGGGAATACAGTTGCATCATGACCAGACAAAATTTATTCAAAGATTGATGAAAGATAAATTATTAACAATTAGAGCAGCTGAAAATGTAGTAAGAATTTTGCCTCCATTAAATGTTAATAAAAATGAAATAAATATTGCTTTAAAAATTATCAATAAAGTTTGTGAAGGATATAAAAAATAATGAAAAACTTTCTTCATATTAGAGATATTCCCCTAAAAGATTTAAAAAAAATTATTTCTGATGCAAAAAATAGAAAATCAAAAAGAAAAAAATTAAATACTCTTGATCCAGATAAAGACTCACCTTTAAAGGGTAAAATTCTTTTACAGATGTTCGAAAAATCTAGTCTAAGAACTAGATTAAGTTTTTATTTGGCTATTAAACAATTAGGCGGAGGATCTTTAACGTTAAGACCAGAGGAGTTACACCTAGGTATTGGGAGTGAAAGTATAGCAGATACATCTAAAATTTTATCAACTTATGGTAATGCTTTTATGTTGAGAACAGATTCGGATAAAAAATTAGACCAATTCAAAAAATATTCAAGTATACCAATAATCAATGGATTAAGTCCATCCTCGCATCCCACTCAGGTTTTGTCAGATATTTTTACTATTCAAGAAATTAAAAAGAAAAGTATTTCAAAATTAAAACTATGTTGGATAGGAGATGCTAACAACAATATGATGAATAGTTTAGTAGAAGTTTGTATAAAATTCTCTGTTTACCTAAATATTGCATGCCCTAAAAGTTATCAACCAAATAAAAAGCTTATTTCTTTGATAAAAAAACAAAAAGGAAAAATAAAAATTTTTAATAAAAAAGAAATAGCTATTAAAAATTCTGATGTTGTAATGACAGACAAAATCATTTCTTTAAACGATAAAGTAAATAAGAAAAAGAAACTTAAATCATTTAAAAATTTCAAAGTTGATACAAAAACTATGAATTTAGCCAAGAAAGATGCAATATTTTTACATTGTCTACCAAGAGGAAATGAAGTTACAGAAGAAGTATTTCTAGGGAAACAATCTAAAGTGTGGCAACAAGCTCTAAACAGAGTTTATGTTCAAAAGAGTATTTTGTTATATTGTTTTGGTAAACTAAGGTAGTTGTAACGGACTATCAGCATTAGCATTCATATATAGAATTACTGAAGCTCTATCTTTCTCTTTTTTTAATCCTGCGAAAGCCATTTTGGTACCCTTTATATATGTAGCAGGTTTTATTAAAAAACTATTCATCTCTCTGAAAGTCCAATCCTTTCCAAATGCTATCAATGCTTTTGAATATTTGTAATCTTCCAGAGCACCCATATTTCTTCCTAGTACATTATAAAGTGCTGGGCCAATATTGTTTCTTCCACCTTTTTTAATCGAATGACATGCACTACATTTCTTAAAAACTTTCTTTCCATGATCAACACTGCCCATGGCTAATAGAGCAGATATATCAACTGTTTCAACTGCTTTGGAAGCTTTGGTACTATCTGTTTCAGCAAATTCAACTTTATAAGCTGATTGACTTGGTTTCTCTACGTAATAGATAATGTCTGAAATTTTAGTTATTCCAAATATAACAACAAAAATTACTACTACTGCTGCTATAATTTTGTTAATTTCAAATGAGTCCATGATTTTTAATTATTATCCTCGTATAACATGTTAGACAAAAAAAAAACTAAATTTAAATTTAATTATTGCGTCTGAAAGACGCATAATACTTAGTTTATGAGCAATACAGTAATTTTAATCCCTTCAAGATTGGCTGCAACAAGGTTACCAAATAAACCTTTATTAAAAATCAATAATATTTCAATTATCAATCATGTTTACAAAATTGCAAAATCATCTGTTATTGGAGAAAGTTATGTTGCAACAGGTGATAAAGAAATATTTGAAGAAGTGACTAAGCATGGCGGAAAATGTATTTTAACCAAAAAAGATCATAAAACTGGAACCGACAGAATTTTTGAGGCTTATCAAGAGTTAAGAGATAACAACATTGAGTATGTAATAAATCTTCAAGGAGATGAACCAATGCTTGATATTGAAGATGTTACTAATCTACTCAAAAAAACCATTGAAAAAAAATCTAAAATTTCAACATTGGCTTGTCAAATTGAAGACGAAAAATTTTTCTTAAACAAAAATGTTGTAAAAGTAACCACAAAAGAAGAACTTCATAAAAAAAATTTATCAACAGCATCATCATTCACGAGAGAAATTAAAAATACTCAAAAAAATATTTACCACCATATTGGAGTCTATATTTATAATGTTTCATATTTAGAAAAGTTTGTTCAATTAGAGCAAACTCAGAATGAAAAATCACAAAAACTAGAACAATTAAGACTAATGGATAACGATATTGAAATTGACGTTGGATTAGCAAAAACTAAACCAATTGGTGTAGATACAGCTGAAGATTATCTAGAAATAAAAAAAATTATGGAATATAAAAATTAAATTATGAAAATTGCTTATCAAGGTGTTGCAGGAAGTTACAGTGAAAGCTGTGCTAAAAAAATGTATCCAGAAAGCGAAACAATACCTTGTAAAACCTTTGATGAATGCTTTGAAAGATCTAGTGAAGATAACTCAATTAAATCTTTGATTCCAGAATCAAATAAAACCACCGGAAATATTGGCGTCGAGTATTTAATTTTTAAGTATAGATTAAATATTTATGCAGAGCATTTTTTTCCAATTAATCACAATCTTTTAGGATTAAAAGATTCAAAAATAGAAGATATAAAAGATGTTTACTCACACGCACAAGCTTTAAGTCAATCTTCGAGTTTTATTAAAAAGAAAAAATTCATAGAAAATGTAAGAGCCGACACAGCTGGTTCAGCAAAATTTGTTTCAGAAACTAAAGATAAATCTAAAGGTGCTATAGCTTCTAGTCTAAGTGCAGAAATATATGGTCTTAAAATTCTACAAGAAAATGTCCAAGATGATAAAGATAACGTGACTAGATTTTTATTACTTGGTAAAGATATTTTTCAGCCAGATTTTTCTAATGATAATCATATAACATCAATATTATTTAAGTTGAAAAGTAAACCTGCTGCTCTTTACTCTGCATTGTCAGGATTTGCAATTAATGGAGTTAATATGAGCAAACTACAAAGTTTTCCCGAAAAGAACTCATTTTCCTCATATTTTTTTCTATGTGATATTGATGGACATATAGAATCTCCTAAAATCAAAAACTCACTTGAGGAATTGGGTCTGCATTGTCAAGATATGCACGTTCTAGGTGTTTATAAATCTGATAAATTTAGACAAAAATAAATTTATAACTTTCTTGTAGAATAGAAATTTTTATTGATATAATAAAGTTGGAGGCCAGTCAGGTGGTGTTGCCACAAATCCCCTAGGATCGAAAGATAGCAAGGGTAGTGAGTAATTTCCAGGTTGGTTGGTCTCCTTAAAAATGACAGAAAATTCGAAAGTACTAGCATTAAAATATAGACCTCAAGTATTTGAGGATTTAATTGGTCAAGAGATTATTGCTGAAACAATTAAAAATTCAATAATTTCAGATAAGTCCCCTAATGCTTTTTTGTTTACAGGTATTAGAGGAGTAGGAAAAACAACCTTCGCAAGAATAGTTGCAAAGTCATTAAATTGTGAGCATGGAATTGAAAACATGTGTAAGAAAAAATGTAGTAACTGTGATGCAATTACAAACTCAAATCATATTGATGTTTTGGAAATGGATGCTGCAAGCAAAACAGGTGTTGACGATGTAAGAGAGCTTATTGAATTTTCAAGATATGGACCAACAACTGCCAAATATAAAATATTTATTATTGATGAAGTTCATATGTTAAGCAAACAAGCATTTAATGCACTTTTAAAAACATTAGAGGAACCACCAAAATATTTAAAATTTATTTTTGCAACAACTGAAATCAAAAAAATTCCCGTAACAGTAATATCGAGATGTCAACGTTTTGATCTCTCTAGAGTGAAATCTGAAGACCTTTTTAATTATATAAAAATGATTAAAGACAAAGAAGGCGGTAAAGTTTCTGATGAAGCTTTAAAATTAATTGTTAAAATTTCAGAAGGATCTGTTAGAGATGCATTATCTTTGTTAGATCGTGGACTTGTAGCCAATCAAAATAATGAGGAATTAAATCTAGATAAAGCACAAAGTATTTATGGATATTTTGATAAAAGTTCTCTGATAGAATTAATTAAAAATCTGTTTAGTGGTGACGAAAAAAAAGTATTTGAGATGTATAGAAAAATTTATAATTCTGGTGTAGATCCAAAAATTTTTTTGAATGATTTTCTTGAGGTTTTATACTACCTAAAAAATATCAATTTTATACAATTAGATGGAAATAATTTTTCTTTAAATGATCAAGATTTTAGTAATCTTTCCACAATATCTGAAAATTTAGATTCAAAGGACATAATCCTTTTTTGGCAATTTACACTTGATACAATTGAGGAAATTAACATTGTTTCAAACCCAAATTTATCGGTTGAAATGTTCCTTTTCAGATTAATGAGAATAAAAGGTTTTAAGGAGAAGGATACTGAGGAAATCTCTACTGGAAAAAAATCTGATAGTTTAATTAAAGAACCTGAAAAAAAAATTACAAGTAAAACAATAGATCAAATCAAAAATGTTTCACAACAAGAAAAAATTGAACTAAATTTAAATAAAGATGAAGTAATTAATGAACTTAAAATAGGTTCATTTGAAAGTTTGATAAATCTATGTGCAGAAAGGAAAGAAGCTAAGCTTAAATATGAGCTTGAAAATAATACAAATTTAGTTTCATTCTCTGAGGGTTTAATAGAAATATCTTTTAATGAAAACTTAGACAAAGACTTTATAAAAAATCTATCTAACAAACTTTACGAATGGACATCTAAGAGATGGATTATCTCTCTATCAAAAAACCAAGGACAAATTTCAAAAAAAGAAAAAAATAAAATTGATGAGAAAAAAATATTTGATGATGTTAAAAAGTCTGAAGCGTATAAAAAAGTGATCGAAGCATTTCCTGATGCAGAATTAATAAATGTTGAGTTGAAGGAGGATTAGAATGACTGATTTTTCAAAATTAATGGAAAAAGCTAAAGAAATTGAAAGTAAAATGAAAGAAAGCCAAGAAAATATTAAAAAGATTGAGGTTGAAGGTGTCTCAGGAGCTAATGATGTAAAGGTTACGTTAAATGGAGAGGGAACCATGATCTCAATTAAACTTAGTGAAAATGTTTTAAAAGAGGAAAAAGTAATATTAGAAGATCTTATTACTGCTGCACATAATAACGCAAAATCACAACTTAAATCAAAAACTGCAGAGGAAATTTCCAAGGCTTCAGGAAATTTTGGAATACCTGGATTTAAGTGGCCTTTATAATTTAAATGCAAAATATTCCTGAAATAGAAAATTTAATCAAACTTATATCTAAGTTACCAGGGCTAGGACCTAAGTCTGCAAAAAGAATAATATTAAAAATGATTAATAACCGACAAGAATTACTAAAGCCATTGGCTCAAAATTTGAGTGAAGTTTTTAAAAATATTGTTAGATGTAAAATTTGTGGAACATTGAAGCCTAATACAATTAATTGTAATTATAATAATTGCGAAATAGTAGAAAAAAAATATAATAAAATTTGTGTTGTAGAAAATATTTCAGATCAGTGGGCAATAGAAAGTTCTTCAATTTTTCAAGGTTACTTCCATATTTTAGGAGGGACTCTCTCAAACAATAATAATAGTAATAGAGAGGACTTACTTATTAACTCTCTTATAGAAAGAATAAATAAAGATGATATTGAAGAAGTAATTTTAGCAACTAGCGCAACTGTAGAAGGTCAAACTACAGCATTTTATATTCAAGATAGTCTAAAAAAAACTGACGTCAAAGTTTCAAAACTAGCCCAAGGTTTACCAGTAGGTGGAGAAATCGAAAATTTAGATGATGGTACTCTTATATCTGCATTTAAAAATAGAAAAAAGATAGAGGCTTAATTAGCTTTTTTTAATTAATCTGTTTAAATGTAAGAGAGGTTCTGTATAGCCAGAAGGCTGTGACTTTCCATGAAAAATTAATTCACATGCCGCTTTAAAAGCAATAGATTTATCATACTCTGGTGACATACTTTCGTAGTTAGAGTCATCTTCATTCTGTTTATCTACAACTTTTGCCATTTTTTTTAAAATTTCAAGAACCTGTCTATTCGAACATAAGCCATGATGAAGCCAATTGGCAATATGTTGAGATGAAATTCTTAAGGTTGCTCTATCTTCCATTAATCCAATATCATTTATATCTGGGACTTTGGAACAACCTACACCTTGATCAATCCATCTGACTACATAACCTAAAATAGTTTGAGCAGAATTTGAAATTTCAGTATTAATTTCATCCATAGACCAATTAGGGCGATCTGCTATTGGAATAGTAAGAAGATCAGATAACTTTGATGGCTCTCTTTTTAATATTGCTTTTTGTTTTTCAAAAACATTTACTTCATGGTAGTGCATAACATGCAATGCAGCGGCAGTTGGGGAAGGAACCCAAGCACAATTTGCGCCAGCATTCACATGTCCAATTTTTTGTTCCATCATTTCGTTCATTTTGTCTGGCATGGCCCACATTCCTTTACCTATTTGAGCAACTCCTGAAAAACCACATTTTAAGCCTATATCTACGTTATTGTCCTCATAGGTTTTAATCCATTTAGATTCTTTCATATCTCCTTTTTTGATCATTGGTCCAGCTTCCATTGAGGTATGCATCTCATCACCAGTTCTATCTAAAAATCCAGTGTTTATAAAAAATACTCTATCTTTAAGTGTTCTAATACATTCTTTAAGGTTTGCAGATGTTCTTCTTTCTTCATCCATAATTCCACACTTAATTGTATTTTTTTCTAATTTTAAAACTTCTTCGACTTTTGTAAAAATTGAATTAGCAAATTCTGTTTCCTCAGGCCCATGCATTTTTGGTTTTACGATATAAATTGACCCTTCTCTTGAATTACCTTTTCTTTTCAAATCATGAATACAAGCTGCTGAAGTTATAAAAGCATCCATTATTCCCTCTGGCACTTCTGATCCATCATTTAAAGTGATTGCAGGGTTTGTCATTAAGTGTCCAACGTTTCTCACAAGTAAAAGACTTCTTCCGTGAAGTTTTAACTTTTCACCATTCAATGAAGTGTAACTCCTATCAGGATTAAGTTTTCTTTCTAATTCTTTACCATTTTTCTCAAATATTGATTTTAAATTTCCTTTCATCAATCCTAGCCAATTTCTATAACAAGTTACTTTATCTTCAGCATCTACTGCGGCTACACTATCTTCATGGTCACATATTGTTGAAACAGCAGACTCAACTATAATATCGCTTATCCCGGCAGCATCTCTTGCAGCACTAAATGCTCTAGGATTAATAATTATTTCAAGATGAAGATTATTATTTTTTAAGATTATAGCATTTGGTTTGGCTGCATCCCCTCTGTGACCAATAAACTTCTCTAAATCTGATAAATTATATTCTTTATTTTCCTTATAAATTGAAAGTTTTTTATTATTTACTGCTAAACCAGTAATATCTTTCCAGTCAAGATCATTTATTGGAAAATATTTGTTCAAAAAGTTTCTAGTGTATTTGATCACTTCTTGTCCTCTTAAAGGATCATATTTTTCACTTCCACTTTCTTCAGACTCTATTATATTTGATCCATAAAGACTGTCATATAAGCTTACCCATCTTGCATTAGCAGCATTCAAGCTATATCTAGAGTTCATTATTGGAACAACTAATTGTGGTCCTGCTATATTAGATATTTCTTCATCTAAATTTTTAGTTGTTATTTTAAAATCTTCACCTTCTTTTTTTAAATAACCTATTTCTTCCAAAAAATTTTTATATTTATTATAGTCAATCTCGTGGTCTCTATTTTTTTTATGCCACAGATCTATTTCTTGTTGTAATGTTTCTCTAATTTCGAGTAATTTTTTATTTTTAGGCGCTAATTCATGTACCACCTTGTCAAAACCTTTCCAGAACTCGTCAGGGCCAACATTAGTATCCTGTAAAAGCTCATTTTTGACAAAATCAGCTAGTTCTTTTGCTACAGATAAGTTGTGGATTTTGATGTATTGCTCTCTCATAAATTGAAAATCTTATAATAAATTGTCATTTTTGCGCAATCAAAATTACTTATTTTAACAATTTATCGCCTTTTTTGTTTATAATACATACTTTAAATGAAAAATTACCTAAATTTTGAGACAGATATTAAAAATCTTGAGGAGGAATTAGATAAACTAAAAGACCCCTATAATCAGGAAGGTTTATCTGAAGTCGACACTTCAAAAATAAGCAAAGTTGAAGAAGAAATAAATGAAAAGTTAGAGAAAATTTATTCTAACTTAGATCCATGGCAGACAGCTTTAGTTGCTCGTCATGAAGATAGACCTAAAGCAAAATTTTTTGTTGAAAATCTTTTTGATGATTTTATCCAACTTTCTGGAGATAGATATTATGGTGAGGACAAAGCTGTTATTGCAGGTTTTGCAAAATTTGATGGTAAATCTGTTTTAGTAATTGGTCAAGAAAAGGGATCAGATCTTAATAAAAGAATAGATCACAATTTTGGAATGATGAGACCAGAGGGTTATAGAAAAACAATTAGACTTATGGAGTTAGCTAACAAGTTTAAAATTCCAATTATTTCTATTGTAGATACTCCAGGTGCATATCCAGGTGTTGGTGCAGAGGAAAGAGGTCAAGCTGAAGCAATAGCAAAATCTATTGAATGCTCTATGAAGTTAACAGTCCCTACAATTGCGATAATAATTGGAGAGGGTGGATCTGGAGGAGCAATAGCTTTAGCATCATCTAATAAAGTGATTATGCTTCAAAACGCAATATACTCAGTAATATCCCCAGAAGGATGTGCTACCATTTTATGGAGAGACCCAAAAAAAACTTTAGAGGCCGCGACTGCAATGAAAATGTCATCTAGCGACCTTTTAAAATTAAATATAATTGATGAAATAATTCCAGAACCAGTTGGCGGTGCTCATAGAGATAAAGATCTGATTTTGGATAACGTAAGAGATTCATTAAAGAAAAATTTAGATTTTTTTCAGACAATGGATAAAGATGAAATTCTTAATCATAGAAAAAACAAATTTTTGTCAATTGGAAGAAATAAAGGATTTACAACACAATCAGATGATAGAAATGATTTATCAATGAAAGCAAGTGCATTAGAAAATATTTATCAAAACTTTAAAAAGAATTCTAAAATTTATTATGGCGTATCTGCTGCAGTTTTATTAATATTATTCTTAAGCATTCTTTTATAAAGCACCACAACAATGCTTGAACTTTTTCCCTGTTGCCTCACATCTTTCGTTTCTAGAAATTTTACCTTCTCTATTTGTTACAAGCAAACATTTTGGATTATTTTTTGTGTTTATACTATTTTCATTTTGAATGACATTTTGATCATCATTTTTCTCTATAAGTTTTAAATTAAACAAAATTGTAATTAAATCATACTTAAGTTTACTTAATAAATTTTCAAAAAGTGTAAATGCTTCTTTCTTATATTCTACTAAAGGATCTCTTTGTCCATAAGATCTTAAACCAATGACTTGTCTTAATTGTTCTAAATATTGAATATGTAATTTCCAATTTTGATCAATTAGTTGTAAAAAAATTCTTTTTTCTATTTCGTTATACTGTTCTTCATTTAACATTTTTATTCTTTCTTCTCTTGAACTTTTAAATTTATTTTTTATTTTTTCTTCAAACGCCTTATTTTCAAGATTAACTAATTCATTAATATCAGTTTCTTCAAATGATTTTCCAAATAAAGATTTTAATTGCATATTGATTTCATTTGATGCTGCATTGGCTAATTTTTTGGTTTTCTTGAGTTTCAAATCATCAATAATTTCATCTAGAAAATTTTCAGAATATTGCTTAGAATCTTTATTTTCTATTACTTCATTTCTTTGTGAAAATATTACTTGTCTTTGATCGTTTAAAACATTGTCAAACTTCAAAAGAGTTTTTCTAATATCAAAATTTCTTGCTTCAACTTTTTGTTGTGCTCTTTCTAACGCTTTATTTATCCATGGATGGTCTATACTTTCTCCATCTTTAAGCCCAAGTTTTTCTAGTATATTATTCATGGACTCAGACCCAAATATTCTCATTAAATCGTCTTCTAAGCTTACATAGAATATAGAGCTACCTTCATCACCTTGTCTTCCCGATCTTCCTCTAGCTTGATTATCTACTCTTCTACTTTCCATCCTTTCTGTACCAATAACAAACAATCCTCCTAATTTTTTTATTTCAGCTTTATTACTCTCATCTTGACCTCCTAATTTGATGTCAACGCCTCTTCCTGAAATACTTGTCGTAATAATTATTGAGTTTCTTTTTCCTGCATCTGCAATAATTTCAGCTTCTCTTTGGTGATTTTTCGCATTTAAAACTGTGTGTTTTATATTTTTTTTATCCAATAGATTTGAGAAGTGTTCAGATTTATTTATACTTGAAGTGAAAACTAATAATGGTTGTCCTTTTGCGTTACATTCAACAATCTTACTAATTATTGCTTCATCTTTTTCTTTACTAGTTCTAAATATTTGATCGTTCGAATCTTTTCTGATCATCTGCTTATTAGTAGGAATTGATACTACTGGTAGATTATAAATTTCAAAAAACTCCTCTGACTCTGTTAATGCGGTACCAGTACATCCAGCTATTTTTTTGTAAAGTTTAAAGAAATTTTGGTAGGTAATTGATGCTAAAGTTTGATTTTCAGCATTAATTGTTAAATTTTCTTTTGCTTCTAGACTTTGATGAAGACCATCACCAAACCTTCTTCCAGGTAATTGTCTACCTGTTTGTTCATCAATTATTATAATTTGTCCATCTTTTACAATGTAATCTCTACCACTCTGAAAAAGATGGATTGCACGTAATGATTGATTAACTAAATGAACAATATGTAGGTTTTCTGGATCATAAAAATTTTTATTTTTAAGAATTCCAGCATTTGAAAATATACTTTCAACATTGTCCACACCTTTATTGGTTAATAAAATATTTCTATCTTTTTCATCTATCTCAAAATCCTCTTCTTTTAAATTTTTCACAAGTTTATCAACAGCTATATATTGGTTTGTTTTATCTTCTGTTGCTCCTGAAATTATTAGAGGTGTTCTAGCTTCATCAATTAAACAAGAGTCAATTTCATCAACAATCGCATAATTATGTTCTCTTTGGACCATGGATTCTTTTGAAAATTTCATATTATCTCTTAAATAATCGAAGCCCAATTCACTATTAGTAGAATAAGTTATATCTTTTAAATAATTTTCTTTTCTCTCCAAATCATCTTGCCCAGTATTAATATATCCACAGGTTAAACCTAAAAACTCATAAATCTTACCCATATTCTCACTATCTCTCTTAGCCAAATAATCATTTACAGTTACTATATGGACACCTTTTTTTTCTAGAGCATTAAGGAAAGCCGCAAGAGCTATGGTTAATGTTTTACCTTCTCCAGTTTTCATTTCTGCAATTTTATTCTCATGGATTACAACACCACCAATTAGCTGAACATCAAAGTGTCTTTCATTTCTAATTCTTTTAGAGGCCTCCCTAACCATTGAGAAAGCTTCAGGCAATACGTCGTTTAAACTTTTACCATTTTTAATGTCTTCAATTAATTGCTTAGTTTTTTTTGGAAACATTTCGTCAGATAAATTTTCTAAATCTTTTTCTAAAATATTAACTTTATTGACTATTTGTCGAATTCGGCCTAGTTCCTTTTCATTTCCGCTTTTTATAAGCTTTGAAAATATATTAAGTGGGTTAAACATTTTGATATAAAATTAAATATTAGAAATATATAGTAATTAATTAATTATTTTAAATATCATGAAATTTAACATAAACAATTTTATTAAAACTAGCAGTCAAAGCTCTAAAAATGTTGATTTTCAGGATTTAGACCATATTGATGGAGTTTCAATTTCTGCAGTCAGTGCTGGCTTATATAAATTTAAGAGAGATGAATTAGTTTTATTTTATTTTAGAGATGGTGCAAATTATGCCTCTGCATATACTCAATCAAAGTTAATATCAGAAAATCTAAAATGGAATAAGAAGATTAAAGCAAAAAAAATATTTGCATTATTAGTTAATACTAGAAATGCCAATGCGTTAACAGGTCAAGAAGGCTATGACGCATTGAAGAAAATTTCTTTAGATTTATCTTCAAAATTAACTGAGATACAGAAAAGAGATGAAGATGTTCCAAAACTAATTTCTTCAAAAGAAATACTTTTTGGTTGTACAGGCACTATAGGAGAGAAATTTCCATTAGAAAAAATTATAAATTCATTACCAAAATTAGTTGAGAAAATAAAATATACACAAAATAAATTGATTTGGATGAAAGCTGCAATGGGCATAATCACAACAGATTTAAAACCCAAAGTATCAATGGCCGAAACAAAAATTGGTTCATCAACAATAAAAATTTATGGAATTGCGAAAGGCTCAGGCATGATTTATCCAAATATGGCAACTACATTGGTTTATATATTTACTGATGCAACTTTACCCTCGTCGGTTTTAAATGATGTCTTAAAAATAAATATAAAGACAACATTCAATGCAATTTCATGCGATGGTGACACAAGTACAAATGATATGGTTTCTATATTTTCAACAGGCAAAGTTAATCATTCAGAAATTAAAAAATATAGTGATAGTAGACTTACAAAATTTAACAAGGCAGTTCATGACGTTTTATTAAATTTAGCAAAGCAAGTTGTTTCTGATGGAGAGGGAGCTTCTAAATTTATTTCTATTAATTGTATTAATTGCAAAACAGAAAAGGATGCAAAAAATATATCTTTTAAAATAGCAAACTCATTATTAGTTAAGACAGCAATTGCCGGTGAGGATCCAAACTGGGGAAGAGTAGCTATGGCAATTGGAAACAGTGACCCTAAAATTAATGAAAAAAAATTATCAATTTCTTTTGGGACTTATAAAATTTTTCATAAGGGATCTAAATACAAATTTTATGACGAAGAAAAAGTTATTGAATACATGAAAGGCCGATCAATTGAAATCGAAGTTGATATTGGTCAGGGAATTAAAAAATTTAAATCGTATACTATGGATTTAACAAAAAAATATATTGAAATTAATGCTGATTATAGGACTTAACAATATTGAAATTTCATAGATTAATATTTAAATAATAAATATGATTAAGTATTTGTTAAAATGTAAAGATTGTAAGCAAGAATTTGAAAGCTGGTTTAGTACCTCTAATGAATATGATAGGTTGCTCAAATTAAAACTTTTGAATTGTCAATCTTGTGAGTCAATAAATGTTGAAAAGTCCTTGATGTCTCCTAATTTATTGAACACCAAGAAAAAAGAAAATTTAAAAGAACTAAAAAAATATAAAGATGTTCGAAAAAAACTTTCAGACTACAAAAAATTTGTGAAAGATAATTTTGAGTATGTTGGAGAAAATTTTACGTATAAAGCAAGATCAATTCATTATGAAAAAAAGAAACCAAAAAAAGGTATCTATGGTAGTGCTTCTATTAAAGATATTAAAGAATTGAGAGAAGAAGGGATAGAAACTGATATTATTCCATGGATTGAAGAAGATAAAAATTAAACTTTTTTAAATTCTGAAATGTAATTTACTGACTTATCAGATGTTACGGACCATTTATTTAAGATTGGGTTAAAAGTCATTCCATCAATTTTTTTTAACTTTAAAGAATTTTTTTTACAAATATTTGTTAAATGCTCGGGTTTAACAAATTTTTCCCAATCATGAGTGCCTATTGGCAACCACTTTAAGACATACTCAGCTCCTACAATTGCAAATAAGTAAGATTTAAGAGTTTTGTTTAAAGTTGCAATGAACATCACACCTGATTTTTTTAAAAATTTTGAACTTTCTTTAATAAAAAAATCAACATCTTCAACGTGTTCAACAATTTCCATATTCAAAATTATATCAAATCTTTTCTTAATTTTTAAATTTTCAGGGGAGGAATTATAATATTTAATTTTAAGTTTACTTTTTTTCAAATGATACTTAGCCACCTGTATATTTTTATTAGAAGCATCTATACCAACAACATCTCCTCCAAGTTTTGCCATAGGTTCTGAAAGTAATCCACCACCACATCCAATATCTAAAATGCTTAAGCCTTTAAAGGGCTCATGCTCTTTTTTAATTTTAAATTCTGATAGAATTGTATCTCTTATATATTTTATTCTTATAGGGTTAAATTTATGTAATGGCTTAAATTTTCCATTAGGATCCCACCATTCGGCAGCTATTTTTGAAAATTTTTCTATTTCTTTTTTATTTATTGTGTTATTTTTCATTGTTTATTGACATTACAATCAAGATGTATTTTATCAATATATTTTAATTTATATTAAAAAAAAATTATCAATGAAAATAATTGTATTAAAATTTGGGGGTACTTCAGTTGGTACAACTGACAGAATTAAAAAAGTTGCAAAAATTATTGCTAAATATAAAAAAAAATACAATGTAATTGTACTGTCTTCTGCAATGAGTGGTGTGACAAATAATTTAATTAATTTATCCAAAAAAATTAGCAAAAATTTTTCAGATTCAGAGTATGACGTTTTAGTTTCATCGGGAGAACAAGTATCCTGTGCTTTAATTTCAGGAGAATTAATTAATAAAGGTTTCAATTCAAGATCATGGATGTCATGGCAAATCCCGATTAGTACTGAAGGAAAGTATAAATTTTCAAGAATTAATAAAATTAATAAGAGTCAAATCATAAGTTATTTAAAAAAAGGAGGCATTCCCATAATCACAGGATTTCAAGGTATTAATAATAAAAATAGAATAACTACTATTGGCAGGGGTGGCACAGATGCAAGTGCTATTATGTTTGCAAAGTTTTTCAATGCTGAAAAATGTATAATATATACAGACGTGGATGGTGTCTATTCTACTGATCCAAATAAACTTAAGTCAGCTAAAAAAATAAAAGTTATATCCTATGAAGAAATGCTAGAAATGGCATCTCTTGGAGCTAAAGTTATGCAACCTCACTCCATCCAAGATGCAAGGTTGAATAGGGTAGATATAGAGGTGAGATCTTCCTTTACAGATAATGAAGGTACTCTAATTACAAAAAGAAAAAATTTAATTAATAGTAAGATTATAACTGGTATTTCAAATACAACTAATGATGCCAAAGTTACTCTTTTAGGTGTAAGAGATAAACCAGGTATTGCAGCAGCGATTTTTAAACCTCTATCTGAAAATTCTATAAATGTAGATATGGTAGTACAAAATATTGCTGCCAATGGAAAAGAAACTGACTTAACTTTTACAATAAAATCAGATGATCTAAGCAAAACAAAAAAAATTATTTTGCAAAATAAAAAAATAAATATTAGAGACTTAATATTTGATAAAGATGTATCAAAAGTCTCAATAATAGGAGTTGGAATGGTTACTACTCCTGGGGTCACTTATAGAATGTTTCAGTCGCTTGCTGAACAACAAATAAACATTCAAGTCATATCTACCTCGGAAATAAAAATTTCTGTGTTGATAGATAAAAAAAACGTACGAAAAGCTATATCTGCTCTTCACAAAGAATTTAAATTAAATAAATAATTTATGAACATTAGACCATTTAGGGAAATAAAAAGAAAAAAAACAAAAGAAATTAATGTTGGTAATGTAAAAGTTGGAGGAGATAATCCAATTTCTGTTCAATCGATGACTAATACATTAACCAAAGATATTAAAAAAACTGTAAATCAAATAAAACAAATGGAAGAAGCAGGAGCAGATATCGTAAGAGTATCATGTCCAGATGAAGTTTCAACTAAAGCACTTAAAGATATTATTAAAAATACTTCTATACCCATAGTTGCTGATATACATTTTCACTATAAAAGAGCAATAGAAGCAGCTGAGAGTGGAGCTGCATGCCTTAGAATTAACCCCGGTAATATTGGTGATAAAAAAAAAATTAAAGAAGTAATTTCTGCTGCAAAAAATAATAATTGTTCAATTAGAATTGGTGTTAATGCTGGGTCTTTAGAAAAAGACTTATTAGAAAAATATAAAGAACCATGTCCAGAAGCTCTCGTGGAGAGCGCATTAAGAAATATTAGTATTGTTGAAGACTTTGATTTTAATAACTTTAAAGTAAGCGTTAAATCCTCTGATGTATTTCTATCTATTGAAGCTTATAGACAACTATCTAAAGTAACTAATTATCCACTTCATCTAGGTATCACAGAGGCAGGGAGCTTTTTGCCTGGTAGTATTAAATCCTCTATTGGTTTTGGATCACTTCTTATGAGTGGTATTGGAGACACTATAAGAGTTTCTTTATCTGATGACCCAGTAAAAGAGATAAAAGTTGGAAATGAAATACTTAAATCACTTAATTTACGGAATAGAGGGGTAAAAATTATCTCTTGCCCATCATGTGCCAGACAAGCTTTTAATGTAATTGAAACTGTTAAAGAGTTAGAAGATAGACTGTCCCATATAAAAACTCCAATTTCTTTATCAATAATTGGATGTGTAGTTAATGGACCAGGCGAAGCAGCTCAAACTGACATAGGAATTACTGGAGGTGGAAAGGGCAATAACATGCTTTATTTAAAAGGAGTTGAAAGTGAAAAAATATCAAGTCAAGAGATGATTTCTAAAGTTGTACGATTGGTCGAAGATAAAGCAGAAGAAATCGAAAAAGCTAAATAATGGTCCCTTTATCTAAAGTTCAAGATTTAATAACAAAACATTCCAAATTGGAAAAAGAGCTATCCTCACAAGAAATTGATAAAAAATCTTTTGCTGAGAAGTCAAAAGAATACTCTGACTTAAGTGACATTATTAAAGAGGCAGTTTCCTACTTTAACTTTCAGAAAAATAAAAATGAATTGGAAAATTTAATTAATGATAATGATACAGACAAGGAGATGAAGGACTTAGCTATAAGTGAATTAAACGAGCTTGAAAAAAATAATGAAAGTGATGAAAAAAAAATAAAATTGTTTTTATTGCCTAAAGATGAGGCAGACACAAAGAATGCAATGATAGAAATAAGAGCTGGAACAGGAGGATTAGAGGCTAGTTTATTTGCATCAGACTTATTTAAAATGTACGAAAAAGTAAGTCAAAAAAAAAAATGGCTAATGGAGGTTATATCTATTTCTAAAAGTGATGCGGGTGGATTAAAAGAAGTTATTGCATCAATTAAAGGTAAAAATATTTATTCTTCATTAAAATATGAAAGTGGTGTTCATAGAGTTCAAAGAGTTCCTGATACTGAAACCCAAGGAAGAGTTCATACATCTGCTGCTACAGTTGCGGTAATGCCAGAGGCTGAGGAGGTTGACGTAAATATAGAAGAAAAGGATTTAAGAATTGATGTATTTAGGAGTAGCGGTCCTGGGGGTCAAAGCGTAAATACAACAGACTCTGCAGTTAGAATTACTCATATACCAACTGGTATAGTTGTAAGTCAACAAGATGAAAAATCACAAATAAGAAACAAAGAAAAAGGTCTAAAAATTCTGAGATCAAGAATTTATGAATTAGAAAGACAAAGAAGAGATGAGGAAAGATCTAAATATAGAAAAAGCAAAATTGGAACTGGCGATAGATCAGAGAGAATTAGAACATATAATTTTCCCCAAGGAAGAGTAACAGATCATAGAATTAATTTAACTTTACATAAATTGTCTGAATTTATGGAAGGCGAAATATTTGATGAAATGATAGAAAACTTAGTTATTCAAGCTCAAGAAAATGAACTTAGCAATATATAATCATGATTTATAGTGAAATTTTAAAGAAAGGGAGTAATTTTTTAAAAAAAAATAAAATTAAAAATCCACATTTAGATACCGAATTAATTTTATCAAAGGTAACAAACAAAAAAAGAGAAGAAATATTATTAAATGCTAATATTAAATTAAAAAATAGAGATATAACAAATTTTAATAACTATTTATTTAGAAGATATGAAAAAGAACCAATGGCATATATTCTTGGATATAAACATTTTTGGAAACATAAGTTTTTAACAAATAAGTCTGTTTTGATCCCAAGGCCAGATACGGAACTTGTTATCGAGCAAACTTTAAAATATTTACCAACAGAAAAGTCAAAAAAAATTTTAGATGTTGGAACTGGATCAGGTTGCATTGTACTTTCCTTAATAAAAGAAAGGCCAAAATGTAGAGCAACAGCCATTGATATATCTAAAAACGCAATAAATGTTGCAAAAACTAATGCAAAATTACATCAATTGGAAAATAAAATTAATTTTATTAATATCGATATTGACAAATATAAATCTAATAACTATGATTTAATTATATCTAATCCTCCATACATAAATGATATTGAATTGAAAAGATTAGATGATGAAATTAAATTCCATGAACCTATGTTAGCGTTATCAGGAGGTTTCAATGGATTAAGAGATTTAGAAAAAGTAATTGTAAATAGTAAGAAATTGTTAAAAATAAACGGAAAATTAATACTTGAGATAGGACATAGACAAAAAAATCAATGTTCAAAAATACTTTATGAAAATGGATACTACATTAATCAAATATCTAAAGATTTATCTGGGAAAGATAGATGTGTAGTCAGCACTAAATTACGATAATGAATAATTTCAAAAATAATAATAGAAGAAGTCGGTATAAACCAAATGGAGATAGGGGTTTTAGAAGAAACGGTAATGGACATAAACCCAACAGCGATTTTGGTAACGGATCCTCTTTTAAAAGAAGAAACCCAGGAAAAAATAATCAAAATGCTGCAAAACTTGTTGAGAAATATAATGATCTTGCCAGAGAGGCTCTATCAAATGGCGATAAAATTTTATCTGAAAATTACCTTCAGCATTCTGAGCACTTTTCTAGAATTCTTACATCTCAAGAAAATTCAAGAAATAATAGTGTAAATTTACCAGATAGTAATTATAGCAATCAAACTAAGGTTGAAACTGAAAACAAAGATGCAGAGGAAACATCAGCAGAATAAATTACATTTTAGATATTAGATCCGATTTTAGAACATCAATCTTAATTTTATTTACTTCAAATATTTTACGTTGATCACCCTTTAATACTTTTCCAGAAGGAAGCTTAAGTTTTTGTGAATTTATTTTTTTTCCATTTTCAATAACTTCATAATGTAAATGTGGACCAGTAGAAAGACCTGTTGATCCAACGTAACCAATTATTTGACCTTGTTTAACCCTGGCACCCTTTTTAATTCCTCTGCCAAACTTTGACATATGCGCGTAAACAGTTTGATAAACTCTGTTGTGTTTTATTTTTACGCAATTTCCTCCACCTCCACACCATTGTGCTCTAACTACCAAACCATCTCCTGATGCGAGTATAGGTGTACCAGTTGGGGCAGCAAAATCTGTTCCTGTATGCATTTTTGTAAAACCTAAAATAGGGTGTTTCCTTTTTCCAAATGAAGATGACAGTCTAGCTCCATTTATTGGAGTTTTCATTAAAGTTTTTCTCATACTTTTTCCATTCTCATCGAAATAATCAATTTTATTTTTTTCATACTCATGTCTGTAAAGTTTAAGATCTTGATTTTGTAAATTTAAATTAGCAAATATTATATTACCAGTTTCAATTACATTTCCATCTTTATTTAAGAATTCCTCATATATAATTTGAAAACTATCATTTTTCCAAACGTCTCTTTGAAAATCTACTTGAAAACCATATAGCCTTGCAAATTCAATAATAATATTTGGTTTGATTTTAAGTCTTAAAGCAGATTGATAAAGGCTGTTAGTAATTATACTCTCTTTGTAAGCTATAGCTTTGGTAAGTTCCTTTTCTACTATTTTCGAATTAAAAATATTTAATTCATAGTCTCTCACATAATATATCTCTTTTTTTTTATTTACCTCAATTACAAATTTATCTATGCGTTGTTTATTTTTTTTATCGATTTTAAAGTAAATTTTTTGATTAGGTCTTAAAATTTTTATTTTTTTATTTTTTTTTACTGTTTCAATAAATATTTTTTTTTCATTTTGTGGTAATTTAATTCCATTAATTATACTCTCGTAATTGTCACCTTCTTTAACAGTATATTCAAATTCTATATATCTATCCTCTAAATCAGAAACTATTTTTTTAAATGTTTTTTGGAGATAAACATTTTTGAGTGTTTTTTTTAAGCTTTCGTATTGAGAATTTTTATTTTTTTGCTGAAAGTTTATTACTAAAATTGATATAATAATTAATAGAATTAGCCATAAAATATGTACATATGATTTTATATTTTTTTTGAATTTGTTGTACACAATTATTCTGACAGATTAAAAATGTTGATTTATATGACTTTTTAACATATTTTTTGTCTATCTAAAAACTTGATTTATAAATTATTTCCAATATAAGCGTCACACTCAACATATAAAAAATGTTAATTATTGGGCATTATTGCCCAATTAGCTATTTGAATTGTTTAAATTTTAAGAAGAGAAGTGTGGACGGTTAAGGTTACCAAAATTTGTCGTACACACTTCAACATTATACAAATATTATTCTTAGTATTTGTATAGAAGCTAGTGTGCGCCGTTTTTAAACTTGAGAGTTTGATCATGGCTCAGAACGTACGCTGGCGGCACGCCTTATACATGCAAGTCGAACGAAGTAGCAATACTTAGTGGCAGACGGGTGAGTAACATGTAGGTATCTACCCTTTGGTGAGGAATAACACGAGGAAACTTGTGCTAATACCTCATAAGTCTTAACGGAGAAAGCTTTATGCGCCGAAGGATGAGCCTGCACTTGATTAGTTTGTTGGTGGGGTAATGGCCTACCAAGACTTTGATCTATAGCTGATCTGAGAGGATGATCAGCCACATTGGGACTGAGACACGGCCCAAACTCCTACGGGAGGCAGCAGTAGGGAATATTGCACAATGGAGGAAACTCTGATGCAGCGATGCCGCGTGAGTGAAGAAGGCCTTTGGGTTGTAAAGCTCTTTCGTCGGGGAAGAAAATGACTGTACCCGAATAAGAAGGTCCGGCTAACTTCGTGCCAGCAGCCGCGGTAATACGAAGGGACCTAGCGTAGTTCGGAATTACTGGGCTTAAAGAGTTCGTAGGTGGTTAAAAAAGTTGGTGGTGAAATCCCAGAGCTTAACTCTGGAACTGCCATCAAAACTTTTTAGCTAGAGTATGATAGAGGAAAGCAGAATTTCTAGTGTAGAGGTGAAATTCGTAGATATTAGAAAGAATACCAATTGCGAAGGCAGCTTTCTGGATCATTACTGACGCTGAGGAACGAAAGCATGGGTAGCGAAGAGGATTAGATACCCTCGTAGTCCATGCCGTAAACGATGTGTGTTAGACGTTGGAAATTTATTTTCAGTGTCGCAGCGAAAGCATTAAACACACCGCCTGGGGAGTACGACCGCAAGGTTAAAACTCAAATGAATTGACGGGGACCCGCACAAGTAGTGGAGCATGTGGTTTAATTCGAAGATACGCGCAGAACCTTACCAACACTTGACATGTTCGTCGCGACTCTAAGAGATTAGAGTTTTCGGTTCGGCCGGACGAAACACAGGTGCTGCATGGCTGTCGTCAGCTCGTGTCGTGAGATGTTGGGTTAAGTCCCGCAACGAGCGCAACCCTCACTTTTAGTTGCCATCATTTAGTTGGGCACTCTGAAAGAACTGCCAGTGATAAGCTGGAGGAAGGTGGGGATGACGTCAAGTCCTCATGGCCCTTACGTGTTGGGCTACACACGTGCTACAATGGCATTTACAATAGGAAGCAAGGTGGCGACATCAAGCAAATCCTAAAAAGATGCCTCAGTTCGGATTGTACTCTGCAACTCGAGTACATGAAGCTGGAATTACTAGTAATCGCGGATCAGCGCGCCGCGGTGAATACGTTCCCGGGTCTTGTACACACCGCCCGTCACACCATGGGAGTTGGTTCTACCTTAAGGCAAGGTTTTAAACCCTTGACTACGGTATAGTCAGCGACTGGGGTGAAGTCGTAACAAGGTAGCCGTAGGGGAACCTGCGGCTGGATTACCTCCTTTCTAAGGATGATTAAGGATTATTTCTTAATCTAAATAATATAACAGGTTAATGTTGACCGTCCTCATTTCTCTTTTTAAAATAGTGTTTTTCCTTTTGCACAAAAGGGCCGGTAGCTCAGTTGGTTAGAGCACACCCTTGATAAGGGTGGGGTCGAAAGTTCGAGTCTTTCTCGGCCCACCATTTTTCTGGGGGATTAGCTCAGCTGGGAGAGCGCCTGATTTGCATTCAGGAGGTCAGCGGTTCGATCCCGCTATCCTCCACCAAGAAACACTTAGCTATTTTATTCGTAAATACTTAATAATTATTATCAATATCTATATCCGATTGTTCGAAGATATGAACAATCAATAAATATTCGAATAGATGAATATTTTTTAAAAAATTTGATTCAACACAGAATTTTTTTCTGTGCATAAATCAAGCGTTTAAGGGCGTGTGGCGGATGCCTTGGCACTGAAAGCCGATGAAGGACGTGGTATACTGCGATAAGTTACGGGGAGCTGTATGCAAGTTTTGATCCGTAAATTTCCGAATGGGGAAACCCACCACTTTATGTGGTACTTTAAACTGAATACATAGGTTTAAAGAGATAACCCGGAGAACTGAAACATCTAAGTAACCGGAGGAAAAGAAATCAATTGAGATTCCGTTAGTAGTGGCGAGCGAAACCGGAATAGGCCAGTAGATTTGTTAAAAAAATTTGAATAGTTTGGAAAAGCTAACCACAGAGGGTGATAGTCCCGTATGAGTAATGTTTAACAAGTTTCTTGAGTAAAGCGGGACACGTGAAATCCTGCTCGAATGTAGGGGGACCACCCTCTAAGCCTAAATACTCTTCAGTGACCGATAGTGAACTAGTACCGTGAGGGAAAGGTGAAAAGAACCCCTATTAGGGGAGTGAAATAGAACCTGAAACCGCATGCCTACAATCAGTCGAAGCTCTTTTTAGAGTGACGGCGTACCTTTTGTATAATGGGTCAGTGACTTAATTTATAAAGCAAGCTTAAGCCATCTAGGTGTAGGCGCAGCGAAAGCAAGTCTTAATAGGGCGATTAGTTTTATGAATTAGACCCGAAAACGAATGAGCTTACCATGAGCAGGTTGAAAGCAAGGTAACACTTGCCGGAGGACCGAACCAGTTGACGTTGAAAAGTCTTTGGATGACTTGTGGTAAGGGGTGAAAGGCCAACCAAATTCGTAGATAGCTGGTTTTCCGCGAAAACTATTTAGGTAGTGCGTTGAATAAATATGCGTTTAGAGGTAGAGCACTAAATGGGCTAGGGGGAAGAGATTCTTACCAAACCTAATAAAACTCCGAATGCTAAACGTAGTTCTTCAACAGACAGACTGTGGGTGCTAAGGTCCATGGTCGAGAGGGAAAGAGCCCAGACCACCAGATAAGGTCCCAAAATTGTGATTAAGTGTGAAAGGATGTGGAAATTCCTTAACAGCCGGGAGGTTGGCTTAGAAGCAGCCATCCTTTAAAGATAGCGTAACAGCTCACCGGTCTAATAGAGTTTCTGCGCCGAAGATGTAACGGGGCTAAAATCACATACCGAATCTGTGGGTTTATAAAGTTTTCGAACTTTATAAGCGGTAGCGGAACGTTCTGTAAGCCTGTAAAGGGATACCCGCGAGGGATCCTGGAGGTATCAGAAGTGCGAATGCTGACATGAGTAACGATTAAAGAAGTGAAAAACTTCTTCGCCGAAAATCCAAGGGTTTCTGCGCAAGGTTAATCCGCGCAGAGTTAGTCGGCCCCTAAGACGAGGGCGAAAGCCGTAGTCGATGGAAATAAGGTTAATATTCCTTAACCTGATGGTAGTGACGGATTTTATAAGTTGTGTGTTCTTAATGGATTGAATGCGCTTCGAAAAAGTTCCAGGAAATAGCTCCATCATTAAGACCGTACCCTAAACCGACACAGGTGGATTAATAGAGTATATTTAGGCGCTTGAGAGAATGATGTTGAAGGAACTCGGCAAAATGCTTCTGTAACTTCGGAATAAAGAAGACCTTTTTTTGGGCAACCATTAAAAGGTGGCACAAGCCAGGGAGAAGCGACTGTTTATCAAAAACACAGGGCTCTGCTAACACGTAAGTGGATGTATAGGGTCTGACGCCTGCCCGGTGCTGGAAGGTTAATGCGATGGGTGCAAGCTCATTTCTGAAGCCCCAGTAAACGGCGGCCGTAACTATAACGGTCCTAAGGTAGCGAAATTCCTTGTCGGGTAAGTTCCGACCTGCATGAATGGCGTAACGATTTCTCCGCTGTCTCCAACATCAACTCAGTGAAATTGAATTCTCCGTGAAGATGCGGAGTTCGCGTAGTTAGACGGAAAGACCCCGTGCACCTTTACTGCAACTTTACATTGGTGTTAGGAAAAACATATTTAGTATAGGAGGGAGACATTGAAGCGATGGCGTTAGTTATCGTGGAGTCACCAGTGAAATACCTCTTTTGTTTTTCTTGGCATCTAACTGATAGCCGTCATCCGGCATCAAGACATTGTATGGTGGGTAGTTTGACTGGGGCGGTCGCCTCCCAAATAGTAACGGAGGCGTGCGAAGGTAAGCTCAGAACGGTCAGAAATCGTTCGTAGAGTGCAATGGCATAAGCTTGCCTGACTGTGAGACTGACAAGTCGAGCAGAGACGAAAGTCGGTCATAGTGATCCGGTGGTTCTGAGTGGAAGGGCCATCGCTCAACGGATAAAAGGTACGCCGGGGATAACAGGCTGATACTGCCCAAGAGCTCATATCGACGGCAGTGTTTGGCACCTCGATGTCGGCTCATCACATCCTGGGGCTGGAGCAGGTCCCAAGGGTTTGGCTGTTCGCCAATTAAAGTGGTACGTGAGCTGGGTTCAGAACGTCGTGAGACAGTTCGGTCCCTATCTGCTATGCGTGTAGAAGAATTGAGAGGAGTTGACCCTAGTACGAGAGGACCGGGTTGAACATACCACTGGTGGACCGGTTGTAGCGCCAGCTGCAGTGCCGGGTAGCTAAGTATGGACGAGATAACTGCTGAAAGCATCTAAGCGGGAAACTCACCTCAAAACAAGTTCTTCCTATAGAGTCGTGGTAGACCACCACGTTGATAGGCTGGGTGTGGAAGCGCAGTAATGCGTGCAGCTGACCAGTACTAATAACTCAATTGGCTTGATTTATGCACTGAAAAAAATTTTTAGAAAAATTCAAATTACAATATTCAAAAACGTTAAGTATTCAATTATTTTAATTATATTTTTATTATTACAAAATAATGTGGCAGTATAAGTAAGTCTGATACTTGTTGACCATTAATGATCATTGTTTTATTCAATTTTTTGTCATTTTTGTTTTGAATATTTTTCTTTGAAAAAAAGGTATCTTTTATAAATTTAATTTTTGCTTTTGGTTGTATTTTCTTAATTACTGACTCCAAGTAATCCTTAGAGTGAACGTCGTAATACTCATACACTCTTGGTTCACCGCGTTCGTCAAATTCATCTTTTGGTTCTACTTTTGTATATTTAAACCATTTAGAATTTAATACCATTTGAATTCTATAAGATTTATCATGAACAGGGGTCCTAAGAATTAAGATTTTTTTAGTTGATCTTAACATTTCTTTTAAAGGTTTTTTAATTTCAGGAATGTGGGTTAAGACATTTGAACATATTACAATATCAAATAATTTTTTACCGAATGGAATTTTTTGTGCCCAACCAATTTTGAATTTAGTGTTACTTGAGTCTTTCCAAATTTTTTTTGCAGCATCAATATGAATTTTCCATGGATCAATTCCTGTATATGTGTATTCTTTTTTTAAAAATCTATTGAATGTTCTGTTGAAGTGTCCAGTTAAACAACCAACATCTAGAATAGATATTTTTTTTTTTGATATTTTGTTAATCATATTTGCATAGGCTTTAGCCACTTCCATATCAGGCAGTATTCCTTTAGACCTTTTTATTGATACATTTAAGTAGTCTTTATTTCTCTCGCTTATATCAAAACATTGATTATATTTTTTTTTCATTAAATTAATTCATCCTTATAATTTTCACTTTCTTTATACCAACGTTTAAAAAAATTTTTTACTTTTATAAAATTATCTAATTTTATTTTTTTTTTATGAATAGCCACATCTTTTTTGGCAATAATAAGTAAATAATCACTATCAATATACCTATTTACATACACAGGCTTAAATTTATTGATTAATAAAAGATTTGTTAAAGAATTTTTACTAAAGTGAAAAGGATGAATATCTGGATTTCCTTTACCAAAATACATTTGAATTGGTTTTTTAAAAGGAACAAGCATTCTGCTACTTTCTGCAATTATAATATATCCATTTTTATTTAAAAGATTGTGAGCTGCTTTTATTATGTCCATGCAATTGGAAGTATTACATAATGTCCACATTAAAGTGAGTATGTCGAATTTTCTTTTATTTTTAATAAGATTATATTCTTCTACTGTGCCAGAAAAATTTTTAATATTTTTTTTTTTTAACAAATTACAATTCTTTTTTGATGGTTCTATTCCAAATAAATCACACTTTATCTTTTTATTTTTTAACATTTCAAGAAACTGACCCTCACCAGCGCCTAAATCACATATTTTTTTATTTTTAATGTTTATTTTTTCCAAAATTGTCTCCAAGACATATGTATGTCTTGCAATAACTGCTGGAACTTTAGCTGTATATTGATTTTTAGAAAATTTATTACCAAAAATTTTTTTGGACCAAGCATCAGCAATTTGTTTTGAAGATCTTCTCTTAATAACAGATACTAAGCCTGAAAATCTAGATATGTTTAATTCATACCCACCACTAAGTTTTTTTGAATAAGGAACTACTATAGTTTTAGAGCTTCCATTGAAATCTCTAATTATTTTATCTATTTTATTCATTTATTTAATTTCAAATGATTGAATATATTTGTTGCCAACTAAATTCCATATCTCTTTGTTGCGATGTTTATCTATATTTTCATTAAATTCAACTAAGTTGCAATCTAGGTACTCTAGAACTTCATCAATTTTTTCATTCGGAAATTCTCCATCATAATTTTTGACCATTCTTAAGGCTTCATCCCTAGACATATGATTATTTTGCACTAATCGAGATGCATCTCTTAGCGCTCTACCGAATCCAAATTTTATAAATTGCATGTAGTAATACAGAGGATCAATTAAATCATCCATGCTATCATAATTTTGAAAGGTTCCTGAAATCCTTGTATTGTTTTCTTTAAAATTATATTCTTTTTTTACATATTTATAATTTTCGTAAACGTCCCACTTAAAAAAATAAGCAAAATAATACGCTTGAATATCATTTTCTTTAATTTGATCCTCTTCAGGACATTTATATGGCGCTAAATCATTGACAGTTATTTTTTCATCAATCCAATTAGAGGGATCATCTCCAATTTGATTTTCCAAGACTTCATCAAGGTCTCTAATTTTATCTGAATTTTTTTTAATAATTTTTCCTCCGTATTCACTTTCACCATGTTCTGCATAAAATATTAATTTTATTTTTTTTTCTACAGCAACTTTTAATGGTAGAGCATTTATTCCTGCATCCCAATGAACTTTTGGATTTCCTCTTTCTAAAAAAAATCTTCTAGACAAGTACCTAGAAACATTTTGGTTTGGCCTAAAAAAAATATTATCAAATCCTTTATTGATTAATATTTCTCTATTTATTTCTCCTATATCGCTAGGTAACAAAGGTGAGAATGTTACTAGCAATGGATTCATTTTATGAACAAATTTTAATTTGTAAGCAATTGAGCTAGAGTCTTTGCCACCACTCCAGGGAACTATACAATCATATTGACCATTGTTTGACCTATATTTGTCGCAGATTTCTTGAAACTCTTTTTCTCTTGATGGCCAATTAATTTTATTTTTTTTTTTTATGTAAAGACAGGCGTTACAAACTCCATTTTCATTAAAAGTTACTCTTGGTCTTGAGCTGGGCATTAAACAGCTTTTGCAAATTTTTATATTTTCCATTTATTCTCTTATAAAAGTTGAATCTTTTATATAATTTTTAAGACTATTAATACTTTTTTCAGTAAAATGAAAAATATTAGTTAAAGATGCTGCAGAAACATATTCATAAGACAATACTTTTTTTACATGATCCCAGTTTCCAGCTCCACAAGAAATAACCAAAGGTATTTTTATATAACTGCTAATTTTTTCTAATAGATTAAAGTCATATCCTGTTAACGATCCGTCTTTATTTACTGACTGTAAAAAAATTTCACCCGCGTTCTTCTCTTGAATTTTCTTAATATAATCTATTAAATTTATTTTACTTTTTTTTTGACCATAATTCTCCATTAAATAATATTGATCTTTTTCTGACATTGTATCAACGCAAACAACTATACATTGAGACCCAAACTCTTTTGCAGCTAAGCTAATTATATTTGTGTCAATTATTGATGCAGTATTTAAAATAATTTTATCAGCACCATTTTTTAAAAGTTTTTCAATATCATCCAATTTTCTAACACCACCACCTGCAGTTATCGGTATATATGCATTTTTAGAAATTTTTTTCATCTCTTCAAAAAATATTTCTTTTTCTTTATCATCAAAATTTAAATTTCTTGATATGTCTATAATTATTAGTTCATCGACAGACCACATATCTACAAAATTAAGTGTATATCTATAATCTGGAGAAAATTCTTTTGTTCTAAAAAGTACCCCATCTTTTAACATTAATGTTGTAATAATTCTTTTTGCCACCATATCAACACTCAATAAAATTTTTAATTATTTGCAATCCCTGTTTTTGACTTTTTTCTGGATGAGGCTGAATACCAAATATGTTGTCTAATTTTATAGCAGCTACAAAATCTTCTCCATAACTACATGTCATTAAATCTGATAGATTGTTTTTTTTATAGTTTTTAATTGCATAAGAGTGATTAAAGTAAAACATATTATTATTATTGATTTTATTTAAAAAATTAGTTTCATTTTTTAAGAGATTTATTTTGTTCCATCCGACGTGTGGTAATCTCAAATTTTTAGAGTCTATTTTTTTTACTTCAAAATTTAACCAACCAAGACCCTCATTAAAACCGAATTCATTACTATTTTCACACATAAGTTGAAAACCCAAACAAATACCTAAAATTTTTTTTTTTTTTATTAAAACTTCCTCATTCAAAATTTCAATGAGTTTTAATTTCTTTAGGTTTGAAATACCTTTGTTAAATGAACCTACACCAGGTAAAATAATACAGTGAGAATTTGAAATATTAATTTTATTATTTGTTATCTCACATTTATAGCCTAGTTTTTCAATTGCATTTTTTACTGAAAGTGTGTTGCCGAGTTCGTAATCAATTATACTTATCATCTTATCTTAATATTTATCTAGAAAAATTTTTAAGCATATTGCTGAAAAAAGAAATTTACTTGTACTGTTTGTTAATTCGTTCTTAAAGTTAATTTTTTTTATTTCTTTTAAGTTAATTAAATTAGCAAGTGTTTTGTTTTGACTCAAAAAGTTAAATAAACTGTCTTGATTAAAGTTAGTTATAGACTTCAGGTTTGAATTAAACCCAATTTTTTTTTTTTCTAATCTAATTTCATCATGTAAAATTCCTTTCATGGCATATCTTAATGGAAATTTAGTGTAAGATTTGTTTATATATTGATTAATTGGAATGCTAAGAGCGTATTTAACAAGCTTTTTTGATAAAAATGGAGATCTGTTTTCTATTGAGTTGTACATTGAGTTTAAATCATCCTCCTTTAGAATTACAGGTACAGACTCATGAAATAACTCATTTATCATTCTATTTTTTAAAATATTATTTGAGTATTTCTCTTCCTTAAATTTATGACTTTTTAATTTGTATATAAAATTACTTATAAAATCTTTATCAAAATAAATATGATCTCTAAATTTAGGATTTTTTTTAAAAATTTTTGGATCTCTTAAATATTTATTTCTGACTAAAGACTTAATATCCTTTGTCCAACTTTTAGTTTCATTTTTAAATTTATCTTTTTCTTTTAAGTTGCTCAAAAATAACAAAAAATGATCATAATAGCCTGTAAAAATTTCATCTGCACCTGTACCAGAAAATATTACTTTGTAATCAGATTCACTCGCCCTTTTTGAAATTTTTGAGTGAATGTAATAAGAGATAGTTGAAATAGGAGCATTATGATAATTAATCAGTTTCTCCAGATTATCTAAAAAATCCTCATTTTTTTCTTTTTTAAGTTGAATGAAGTCAACATCACAACTTAAATCTTTTTTTAAAGTATTGATTTTATTTAATTCATTATATCTTTTGTCACTATCAATTATTGAGTAGCATTTTGGTCTAAGATTAAATTTTTTATAGCATAATGATACCAAGCTTGCAGAGTCTACTCCACCACTTAAACAAAAAGCCAAAGGTACGTCTGATCTTAATCTTAATTTCATACTTTCAGTTAAAAGATCTTTAATATTTTCATAATTTTCCACAGAGTCTTTAGATACTTTTTGAGAAGTTAATTCATTCACATTTAAATATTTTTTATTCTTTAATTTAAATGAATTTAGATCCAAAGTCATATTACTGCCTTGTTCTAATTCTTTAATATTTTTATAGAAAGTATTGTTATCTTTATGCAATGACTTATACCCTTTTGCTAAATAATCATAAATTTTATTTTCATTTAAAGATTTTTGAATATTTCTTTTTAAAATCTCATTTATGAATTTTATTTCTGATCCAAAAACTAAATTTTTTCCATCATAATAATAGAAAAAAGGTTTTTCACCAAAATTATCTCTTGATGCAAAGATTTTATTTTTTTTTTTATCGTAAATACAAAACGCCCACATGCCATCAAAATGATTAACACATTTTTCACCCCAGTATTCATAGGATTTAATTAAAACTTCAGTATCAGATTTAGTTTTAAATTTAAAATTTTTCTCTAATAAAAACTTTTTAATTTCTAAATAATTATAAATTTCACCATTAAAAATTAATATCAAATTTTGTGTTTTAAATGGTTGATTTGATCTTTTGTCTAAATCAATAATTCTCAATCGTGATGAAAATAGATTTATGTTTGATTGATTTGTAGTGAATTGAAATGATCCCTGTTGATCGGGACCTCTATTTTTCATTAATTTTTTTAAATTGATTGAAACTTGATTAAATGAAAAATTTAAATACTTTTTTTTAGTTATATAACCAGCTATACCACACATAATAATCCTATAATTAAATGAAACTAAATTTTAATCAACAAAGAATGGCAATAATAATCTTTGCCAGATTGAATTCAAGAAGATTACCAAAAAAAGTAATGTTAAAAGTTGGATCGAAACCTCTATTACTATTTATTATTGATAGAATAAAAAAAAATTCTTATTTTAAATTACCTATCATTGTAGCAACATCAAAAAATAAAAGTGATAATGAAATAGAAAGATTTTGTAAAAAAAATAAAATAAAAATCTTTCGTGGTGAATTAAATGATGTTTTTAAAAGAAATTTAGATTGTATCAAAAAGTTTAAATTAGAATCTTTTATAAGAGTTTGTGCTGATAGACCTTTTTTTGATGTAAAACTAATGGATAAAATGATTAAAAAATTTTTTCACTCAAATTTTGATATTGTAACCAATCAATTTCCAAGGTCATACCCTAAAGGATTGGCTTGTGAGATTGCCAAAACAAGTATTTTCCTCAAGATTGAAAAAAATAAGATGTTAAAAAAACATAGAGAGCATATCTTTGAATATTTTTATGAAAATAATAAGAACTATAAAATTTATAATTTTAAGTTAGTTAAAAATTATAAAAACTTACTTAAAAAAGATTTTAGCATAAATAATAATAATGATTTAATAAAGATTAATAAACTATATAACAAATATATTGATAAAGATTATATAGATGTTTTAAAATTACTATGATTATTTTAGGAATTCACGATGGCCACAATTCGGGTGCTTCTTTATTTAGGGATGGAACATTATTAAGTGCTTTATCTGAAGAAAAAATTTCAAGAAAAAAAAATGAATATGGATTTCCTATAAAATCAATAAATTCTATCCTAAAGTATAATAATATTTCTAAAAATCAAATTGATGCAATAGCAGTATCAACAAAAAATTTACCTCCAAAATATTACTTAGTTAAAAGAAATACTTCTTTTTCATTACAGGATTATTTTAAAGAACAAAATGACTATTGGTATAAAAAAATTTATGAAAATAAACATGTTAAATATTTAGATGTGTTTAAAAAAAAAATTTTAGGTAAAAAAAAATTATTTTATGATTTTTCAAGTATAAAAAATGAAGATGATTTGAGCGGAATGCAGATGGCTAGAAAAAAATTTTATAGTAAATATTTTTCTTTAGATGAAAAGAAAATATATTTTTTTGATCATCATGAATGTCATGCTTATTATGGCTATTATGGAAGGGGAGTTATTAATAACAAAACCTGTGTAATAACCCTTGACGGAGGTGGAGATGGTTCAAATGCTGCCATATGGATTTCAAATAATAGAACATTAAAAAATGTATATAGAACTAATATTGGAAATCTAGGTAGAATGTATAGATACATAACTTTAATTTTGGGAATGAAACCAACGGAACATGAGTTTAAGGTAATGGGACTAGCAGGATATGCTCTTGAAAAAAGTGAATATTACCAAAAATCTTTAAAAATATTTAAAGAAACACTTGGGGTGGAAGGAATTAAATTTAAATATAAAAAAAAGATTAAGGATAATTATTTTTACTTTAAAAAAAAATTAAGTGGAGAAAGATTTGACACAATTAGTTATGCAATACAAAAGTATTTAGAGGATATTTTATTAAAGTGGTTTGGTAATATTTCAAAAAAATACAAGATAAAAGATTTTATTTTTTCAGGTGGGGTAGCTCAAAATGTAAAAGCAACAAAAAAAATTTTAGAAAGTAAAAATATTTCATCTATATATGTACCGCCAGGTCCAGGGGATGAGTCGTTAAGTATAGGTGCTGTTTATTGTTATCTTTCTAAAAATAGAATTCATCAAAATATCTCTGATATGCAAAATCCATATGTTGGAATAAGTTTTAGAGATAATGATTTAGCTTTTATTAAAAAAATTAAAAATATTAAAATTAAAAAAACAACTCACAAAGAAGTTGCAAGTATTTTAGAAAAGGGAAATCCAATTGCACGCTTTGCTTTAGAGCCAAATGAGTTTGGGCCAAGAGCTTTAGGTAATAGATCGATTTTAGCAGACCCTAGAAATCAAGACATTATAAATTTGATAAACAAAAAAATTAAAGTAAGAGATTTTTGGATGCCGTTTGCTCCCAGCATTTTAGAGGAAGATGCTAAAAAAAATAATGCATGTTATTAAAAATCATAAAAACCCATATATGACAATTTCTTTTGATGTTAAAAAGAAATATATTGATAAAATTTCAGCGGCTGTTCATCCTTTTGACAAAACATGTAGACCACAGTTTGTTTCAAAAAAAATTAATCCTGAATACCATAATTTGATAAAAGAGTTTAAAAAAATTGCAAAGATAGGAGTTCTTCTTAATACTTCTTTCAATCTTCATGGAGAGCCAATAGTTTTTCAACCAAAGGACGCAATCAAGTCATTCTTAAAAAGTGGTCTCAAATATCTTTATATTGGAAAATACTTAGTTAAAAAAACTAACTATAAATAATATTTAAATTATCTTTAAATTTCGTGTTTTTAAATTTTCCTCTTGTATCTAAAATAATTTTTGAGTTATTTGCTATTAGTTCATAATCAAATTTACTGTGATCAGTTAATAAAATAGTTGCATCATATTTTTTTAGATTTTGTTTTGTAAGTTTAATTGAATATTTAATTTTAGATATATTTCTACCTTTTCTTAATTTAGGAAAATAGGGGTCACAATAGTCGTATTTAATCTTTTTCTTATTTAAAATTTTAATAAATTTAAAAGTCGGTGACTCTCTATCGTCATCTGTATTTTTTTTATATGCAACTCCAAGAAGAAGCACCTTAGTTTTTTTTTTGATTTTTATTATTTTATGCAATTGTTTTATTGTCCAATTAGGTATCTGAGAATTGATAATTCCTGCTAATTTAATAAATTTTGGTTCATATCCATTTTTTTTTGAAATCCAAGATAAATAAAATGGGTCAATTGGTATACAGTGTCCTCCAAGTCCAGGTCCAGGTAGAAATTTTTCAAAACCAAAATTTTTTGTCGAAGCAGCATCAATTGTATTAAAAATGTCTATGCCAAGTTTATTGCAAATTATTTTCATTTCATTAACCAAGCCAATATTTACTGCTCTATATAAATTTTCTAATATCTTAGATAATTCAGCCTCTTCTATTTTGTTTACTAAAACTGTTCTTTTTACGAATAAGTTATAAATACTTTTTATAATAAGTTTACAATTATCAGAATATCCACTTATTACTTTAGGTGTCGATCTGTAGCTAAAATTTTTATCACCAGGATTTTCTCTCTCTGGTGAATAACCTAAAAATAAGTTTTTTCCAAAATAAAAATTTTTTTTTTTTATTTTATTTCCAAACTCTCTTGTCGCCCCTGGATAAACAGTACTTTCTAAAATAACTACATGATATTTTTTGACAAATTTTTTTAGATTTTTTGCGCAATTAAAAACAAAACTCATATCAGGTTTTGTTGAATTAGGTTTCAAAGGTGTGGGTAAACAAATAATAATAACATCACATTTTGAAACAATTTCATAATTTGTGGATAAGTTGTTTGGATTTTTTTTAAAATACTTTGTTATTGATTGATCACCTGATTGTATGTAGCTTTTTCCTTTTCTTAATAGGTTAATTTTTTCTGAGTCTGTATCTATTCCAAATAATTTAATCTTTTTTTTTAATAATCTGGAAGCTAGCGGTAGACCTACATAACCAAGCCCAATTATACATATACTGAATTCTTTTTTTTTTATTTTTAAGATGAAATTTTTTATCATACTTGTATATATGACCTTTATGTTATTTAACTCAAAAGTCAATCCAGTCATGTTTATTGCTGAGGTTGGCTCAAATCATGAAGGTAATTTTTTAGAAGCAAAAAGATTAGTAAAAAATGCATCTAAATCTAAAGCGGATGTAGTAAAGCTACAAATATTTTCTGCAAAAAATATGGTTTCTAAAAAACATGATGCCCAACGATATAATCATTTTAAAAAATTAGAACTAACTACAAAACAAAATTTTGAACTTTTGAGAATAATAAAATTTCACAAAAAAAAAACTTCTGCTTCTATTTGGGATGTTGATCAAATAAATATTTTCAAAAATTATATTGATATCTTCAAAATTGGATCAGGAGATATTCATAATTTTCAGATAATAAAAAAGGTTATTAAAACAAATAAGCCATTAATTTTATCAACCGGTTTGTGTAATCTTAATGATATTAAAATAACTGTTGATTTTATTCGAAAAACAGAACCATCCTATATATACGGAAAAAAATTAGCCATTTTACATTGCAATACAGCATACCCAA
>CACKXQ010000008.1 GCA_902604245.1 uncultured Pelagibacteraceae bacterium
TTTGTGGATTAATTACGCCTTGGAATTTTCCTATGAATCAAATCGTATTAAAGGTTATTCCTGCTTTAGCTGCTGGTTGTACAATGATTTTAAAACCATCCGAAATTGCTCCAGTGTCAGCAGTGTTGTTTGCAGAAATGATTGATGAGGCTGGCTTTCCTGCAGGAGTTTTTAATTTAGTCAATGGAAATGGAGAAGTTGTTGGAAATCATATTTCTGGTCATCCTGATATTGATATGGTTTCATTCACAGGATCAACAAGAGCTGGAAAATTAATTCAAAAAAATGCAGCTGATACTATAAAAAAAGTTACTCTTGAATTAGGTGGAAAAGGTGGAAATATAGTTTTTGCGGATTCATATCCTAATGCTGTTAGAGATGGTGTAAGAAATATAATGAGCAACTCAGGACAATCATGTGATGCTCCAACGAGAATGTTGGTTGAAAAACCAATTTATGAAAGAGCTGTTAAAGAGGCTGTTGATGAAGCAAATAAAATTAAAGTTGATCTGGCTTCTAAAAAAGGAGATCATATTGGACCCTTAGTATCAAAAGTACAATATGATAAAGTTGTAAATCTTATCAATGAGGGAATAAAAGAAGGCGCAACATTAGCTGCGGGTGGACCAGATTTGCCAAATGGACTTAACAAAGGTTATTTTATTAAACCAACAATTTTTTCAGATGTAAATAATGACATGAAAATTGCAAGAACTGAAATTTTTGGACCTGTGCTTTCAATTATACCATTTGAAACTGAAGAAGAAGCAATAGCAATTACAAATGATACATCTTATGGACTAGGTAATTATCTACAAACTGAAGATAAAGAAAAAGCCAAAAGGGTTGCTAGAAAAGTTAGAGCTGGAACGGTTTATATCAATGGTCAAGCCACAGATACTGGAATGCCGTTTGGTGGCTATAAACAATCTGGTAATGGTCGAGAAGGTGGTGTCTGGGGTTTCACTGAATTTTTAGAAGTAAAAGCAATTACCGGTTGGAATTAATAGTTTAAATAACTTATAATCAGAATTAGTTAATAGAGGTTTATATGATTGGTTATGTAATGGTAGGTACTAATAATTTAAATGATGCTATTACATTTTACGACAAAGTTTTAGAAGTAATTGGTTTAGACAGAAACGAGACAATAGAAGATGATTATGCTGCATATGGAGCAAAAGGTACCAAGGATATTGAGTTTTACGTCACTAAACCTTTCAATAAAAAAAATGCTACCTTTGGAAATGGAACACAAATCACATTTTTAACTTCATCAAGATCTCACGTAGATAAATTTCATGAGGTAGGTTTAAAAGCTGGAGGAACTAGTGAGGGATCTGGTGGTGAAAGACCAGAAGGCTCAGGAGTTTATTATTCTTATCTTCGTGATTTAGATGGAAATAAAATTTGCGCATTTACAAATAGTAAAGAATAAAATTTATGTCATACGACCCAATCAAGACAAAATTAGAAAACAATAAAATCATTATTTTAGATGGAGGTATGGGCGCAGAACTAGAAAAAAATGGTGCTGAGATGGATAAGCATATGTGGTGTGGGAAGTGTTCTGTTGATCATCCTGAATTGGTTAGAAAAGTGCATGAGGATTATATAAATGCTGGAGCCGATGTAATTACAACTAATACTTATAGTACTACTCCAATATCAATGAGACAATATGGTTATGAAGACTCTATAGAAAAATTCAATCAAAAAAGTGTTAAGGTTGCAAGAGAAGCAATAGAAAATACCAACAACGAGACTGCATTAGCTGGAAGTGTATCAACTTTTGGAAACTTTTATAAACTTGGTATCAAAGCAATGATACCTGGTTTTCATGAACAACTAAAAATTTTATCTGAAGCTGGAGTAGACTTAATCATTTTAGAAGCTATGTCTTCACAAGCTGACATAGTTGAGACAATGTTAAATTGTTCCACAAAAGTAAATATACCTGTTTGGTTATCTGTATCATGCGTAATGGATGATAAAAAAAATATAATGCTTGGATATAATGATACAATTGACTCTGATACACATGTCTATGAAAACTTTGAGACATCCATAAATAATTTTAAAAAATTACACAGTGGGCCAATATTGGTTGCCCATTCAGATATAAATATTACAGGAAAAGCAATTGAAACTGCAAAGAAAAATTATGATGGAGTATTAGGAGCATATCCAAATAAAGGTTATTATGAAAAACCACACTGGAGATTTGTAGATGACATGACACCAGCTGGATATTTAGATGAAGTTAAGTCATGGATTAAAAATGGAGCTCAGATTATTGGTGGATGTTGTGGGATCGGAGTAGACGAAATAAAAGCAATTTCAATTTTAAAAAACTAAAGTATATATTAAATATAATGAAAACATTTATTGGTGGGATTGGCTGTTTTTGGGACGAAAAAAAGTATGAGGGCATCAAAGGTATAATATCTACAGAATGCGGTTACTGTGGTGGAGATGAGCCAAATGTTACATACAAGGCAGTTTGTGGTGGAGATACAGGACATATAGAGGTGGTCAAAGTTGAGTATGATGAAAAAGAAAAGTCATACGAGGACATGGTCAATTTATTTTTTGAATTACACGACTCAACTCAAGTAAATCGCCAGGGTACATATGTTGGAATTCAATACCGTTCAGAAATATTTTACAACACAGATGAAGAAAAACAGATTGCAGAAAAAGTTTTAAACGAAGTTAACAGTAAATTAGATGGAAAAGTTTCAACTAAGGTGTCAAAAGAAAAAAATTACTGTAAAGCAGAAGCTTATCACCAAAAATATGAACAAAAAAAATCATTAAAATATTGAAGAAAAAAAAATTAGTCTCTGTTAGAAACCCCGAATTAACTACACTTAAAGATAATAAAGCTTCATGGAACCTTCCTAAAACAAGGAGGTTTGGTTATAGAAATTTACATAAAATCAATAGATACAGTATTTTTTTAAGATCCGATTTAATATTAAAATTAAACTCTAAGCCAAATAAAACTATCGGTAAACTTCCTCTAGTAAAGAAGATGACTAAAAATAAATCTTTTTGTTCATTAATTGTTGGCAACCGTCAAAATATATTATTTGAAAAATACGCCGAAGATTTTAAAAAAAACCAGCCTCAAACAATTATGTCCATTACCAAAATGTTCGTTAATTTATTTATTGGAGAATTGGTTACGAACAGATTAATAGATCTTAATAAAAAAGTTTCTCACTATTTGCCAAAAATTGGAAGTGGATATGCAAATGCAAAGATCCAAGATGTCTTAAACATGAATGTTATAAACTCTTATACTGAAGATTATACTAAGGCATACTCATCTTCCTTTATGCATGAACCTGTTGGAGGATGGAGGCTGCCTAAAAATCTTAAAAATCATCTTAGCCAGGAAGAATATTTAAATACAATTAAAAAATCTAAAAATAAAAGTTTAATTAATAATTCTGAATATGCTTTTTATAAATCTGCAAATACTGATGTGGTCGGATTATTAATTGAAAAAATCAGTGGTAGAACTTTAAGAGATTGGGTTTTATCTGCAGTTGAGGCTGCAGGATTTGAAGATGGGTTATATATTGCATCAGATAGATATGGTATGCCTTGGATGTCTGGAGGTGGCTGCTTAATTACAAGAGATTTTTTAAGAATGGGTTTACTTTTTGCAAGAAAAGGAATGGGTGTTGGGAATAGAAAAGTTGGATCTTCATCATTTTTAAACAAAACAATTTTAAATGTAGGACCCAAATATATGAATTTATCAAAAGATAAATATTTATATTATTCAAATTCTACAATGGTTTCAGGCAATATGATTGGGCACTCAGGGTATGGTGGTCAGTTTCTTGCAACTAATTTTAAAACTGGGAATGTAGCTGCTTTTTTTTCTGTTCTAGAAACGAAATCAGCAACAAAAGAAAATTATAAAACTGATATGATCAACATGCTGATAGATTTAGTTAATAAAAAATATTAAATTAAGAATATCTCTCAATTAGTTTTTTTAGATGTTTGTCTGTAACACCACAGCATCCACCAATAATTTGAATTTGATTATCAATTAACTTTTCACATTCATTAGCAAATTCTTCCTCTGTAGAAGTCACAATAGCTTTATGTGACTTTGTATCAAACTTATGTATTTCAGGATAGAACATCATCGGACCATTCCAATTATTTTTAATTATGCTCAATCCTTCAAAAGCATCTACGAACCAGGTATGCATGATACCATAAACATCTCCTCCCATATTTGTAAGGGATTTTACAATGTCATTTAATAATACGATTTTATCATCAGGAATAAATTTTGGTTGCTCTTTGTATTTGGTTTCATCGTAAATTAACGAAGTTTCTTTTTCTGCACTAAAATTTCTGCCAATAACACTATTATCAAATTTGCTTATACAAGAACTTAATCCAACCCAAACTGGTAAGTCAGTTTCTAAGGCAGCATTCAATAGAATTTTTGAATGATTTATATCAAGTAACATTTCTAAAATTAAAATATCTACCCCTTCCTCTTTCAGAATTTTTGCAGCTTCTTTATAATTTTGTTCCTCCTGTTTAAAAGAAGGTATGTACTTAGGATTTGGCACAAATTCATTTTCCTTCAATGAAAAAAAATTTGATAAACTTCCAGCAACCCCAATTTTACTTTCTTTACCTTTATTTTTAATTGCTTGTCTGGATAATTTTAATGATTGAATAATAAATTCTTTAACTTCACCTCCACGATTTATACTTTCAAGATTATGTCTGGTTGAACTAAAGGTATTTGCAGTAATTAGATCACAACCAGCATCAATAAATTTTTCATGAACCTTAACTACTATTTCTGGAGATGATATTGAGGCTAAGGCAGAAAAAGCAGGAGACATTTCACCACCCAATTTTGCAATTTCAGAACCGTTTCCACCGTCTAAGAATATTTTTGAATTTGATTTTAACTTTTCTTTAAAAAGCATTTATTTTTCGTCTTTTGGTGCAAGCACTACGGCTAATACTCCTCCTAATACAATCATTGTGCTTCCTAGAACTTCTCGCCAACCAAATGTTTCGTCTGTTAAAATACCAGCAGAAATTACTCCAACAACTACTTCGCTTAAATACAATATAGCACAAAGACCTGCTCCTAATACTGAGGGTGACCACATGATAACTACCCCTGTTGGAATAAAATAAAATACTGAAATAAGAACTAAAAAAGTAAACATTGATGTGAAAGCTTCAATAGGTGGCATAGGCCCTAGATAATCTTTTAAAATAAAGCCAGCAAAAATATTAAATATTGTTCCATAAACAAAAAATGAAAATATTACAGGAAAAACACCATCTGTTTTTGTAATTTCTAAACGTACTAGGCCAGCTCCAAAAAGTACACCTCCGACCAGCGCCAACAAATCTCCTGCATTTTGTGGTAATGGTATAATATTAGATTGACTGAAAACAACCCACAAACCTCCAAGTGCTAAACTTAGCGTTAAAACCCTTTCTAAACCAGGTCTTTTCTTTAAAAAATACATTTCAAATATGGTTGTCCAGATAGGTATCATGTAAAACATGATCAATGCTCGAACTACATCTGTTAATAAAAAACTTAAAGCGTAACATATAAAACCACTACCAGTTAAAAAACCAACAAAGGGAATTTCTAATCCTGATGTTCGACCTTTAAATTTTCTCCATAAAGAGAAAGGTGTAAGTAATATAATACCAATCATCATTTGAGAAATAGTTCCCCAACCCCCTGTAAGACCACCATCCTCTAAAATTCTTTGAGGAAGCCAATAAACTCCCCATGATCCAGCAGCTATGGCTAATGCAAAAGCTATTTTAAAGTGATGTTTATGTCTGACCATTAATTTAGATTTGGTTTATGATTTGAAAAATTAAAAATTTCCTCATATTTTTTTGCAAAAGACATCACTTTTAAATCTTCTTTTGTTTTTGCAATAATTTGTATGCCAATTGGAAACCCATCTTTGTTAAACCCGATAGGTAATGAAATCGATGGTAAGTAAAAAAGACTAGCAAATATATGGATTTCGATCCATCTATGGTAAGTATCCATTATTTGATCATTAATTTTTTCAGGATGTCTTAAATTTTTATCAAAAGGGAATGATTGTTGAGATGGTAGAGCTAAAAAATCAAAGCTACCGAATAAACTATTTACATCATTTGATAATTCAATTCTTGAATTAAGCGCTAATTTTATATCTTCTTCTGTGAGCTTAACACCTTTATTGTATTCCCATAACGCCTGTGGTGTCATTTGATTAACATCTTTAATATTCATTGCAATAATTTCCTCATTAATATCCTCATAAATACTTTTAGCTCTTAATGTTCCCCAACAATTCCATAACTTATTAGTATCTACATTTGGTTTTAAGTGTTCAATTAAAACTTTATTTTTTTCAAGACTGTTTAATTGTTTATTACACATTTCAACTAAATCAGGATCATATTGATAATTACCATTCATGTCAGATAACCACCCTATCTTTATTTTAGAAAATTCTTGATCACTTATATTAGTATCTTTAAATGAGTTTTTTAAACTAAAAGAAATTGGATCTTCTTTATGTTCTCCAGCTATTACATCTAAAAGAATTGCCATATCATCTGGTGTTCTTGCAAGACATCCGGGGGTTGAGATAATTGGGAGATTCTTTTTCTTATCATTTGTCCGATAGTCAGGCAGAAGTCCTGGTGTTGGTCTAAAACCATAGACATTAGCATATGCTGCAGGAGTTCTGCAAGAACCCATCATATCTGTTCCATCTGCAAAGGGTAGTAACTCAGCAGCAACAGCAACACCGGCTCCACCACTTGATCCTCCTGATGATTGAGTATTACCATATATATTAGGTGTTATTCCAAATAGTCTGTTTGCTGTATGTGCACCTACACCTAGTTCTGCAGTATTTGTTTTTCCTATCATTATTCCACCAGCATCTATTTGACGATCAACAATTATAGAATTTTTTTTTGGGAAGTAATCTTTATATCCAGGAAAGCCACAAGTAGTTGGAAAGCCAACTACATCTAATAAATCTTTTGATGCCAAAGGTAGACCAAACAACGGTTTACTTTCATCAAATTTTTCATCTTTGTGTTTAGCTTCATTTATAATTTGCTCTTCTTCTTTAATTGAGACTATAGCATTTAAAGATGGGTTATATTTTTTTATTCTTTCTAAATAAAAAATGACAACTTCTTTTATGGAGGCTTCTTTTGTTTTGATTAAAGAAATAATTTCTTTAACCGATTTATTTTCAAGCATGAGAATTTACAATTACCTAGCTTTTTTAATGGATGCTAGAGTAATTTCCTTTATTTCTTCTAAAGTTGCTTTTCTAGGATTTTGTCCATAGGCTTGATCTTTCATGGATTTTTCAGCAATTCTATCAACACAATCCTCGGGGACTCCAATTTCGCTCAAACTTTTTGGAATTTTAATTCTATCAAGAATGTTTTCAATGTTTGATATAAATGCATCTACAGAATGATCTTTAAATTGCATAGCCTCTGACATTCTTTTAACTTTTTCTTCCATGCCTGGAAGATTATATTTTAAAACTACAGGCAATATTATTGCATTGGTTAGCCCGTGATGAGTATTATATTCGGCTCCAACCATATGAGCTATAGCATGTACTAATCCTAAACCTTTTAAAAAAGAAATTCCTGCTAAACAAGATCCGACATGCATTCCACCTCTTGCAACTATATTGCTGGGATCTTCTACAGCTGTGACTAAAGATTTTGATATTAAAGATAAACCTTCTAAAGCAGCACCATCACACATTGGATTAAAACCAGGAACACAATAACCTTCTATGCCATGGATTAAAGCATCTGCACCAGTCCATGCCGTTAAATTTGCTGGCAATCCAATAGTTAGTTCTGGATCTAACAATGCTAAGGAAGGTCTAACATCTGGATGCCACATACAAAATTTCATACCTTCTTTTAAATAAGTAACCATAGCTGAAATTTCTGTTTCAGCACCAGTGCCAGCGGTAGTAGGAATGGTTATGATTTTTGGAAAAGGATTATCTTTACTAATTATAGGAGGAGTTAATTCAAACTCAAAATCTCTTAATGGAACGTCATTATTTGCTGTAAGACATATCAATTTACCACCATCCATTGCACTACCTCCACCGATTGCAATTATTGAGTCGTGATTGCCATCTTTAAATTTTATTACTCCATTTGAAATTTCATCCTCCCGAGGATTTGGAGATATATCAAAAAATAAATCTGATTTAATATTTGAGCTAGCTAAATAGTTTTGTAAATTAATGATAAAAGGTAATTTTGGACTTCCTTTATCTGTTACTATTAGCGGATTTTTAATATTTAAATTATTACAGATTCTTCCTATTTCTTTTAATCTACCTGGACCATAAGCAATGTTAGTAGGAAATGTCCAGTCTTGATTGGATAGAATATCTGTTTCATTAAGTTTAAAACTTTGCATATCGTAGATAAAGTATACAATTTTAAAAAATTATAAATGAATATTTCGTCCGAAAAAACAGATTTAAAAAATACTTATTTAGCAATAGTTACAATGCTCTTAGCAATTCTATGCGTAGATATGTATATGGTTGTAATTAAGTTTTTGGGAGATGAGTATTCGGTAATTCAGCTTGCTGTTTTTAGAAATATTGCAGGTATTATTCCGCTTTTTGTTTTAATTCTATTTACAAAAGAGTATTTTTCAATTTTCAAAAATTTAAACAAAAAATTTGTATTTTTAAGCTTTTTAAGAGGTCTAGCATTCTTGTCGATGAATATCTTTATATTTATTTCAGTAATTAACCTTGAATTTGCAACTGCAATGGTTCTTACTTTTTCATCACCGTTTTTCATAGTAATTTTATCTATAATTTTTTTAAATGATAAAGTAGGTATTTATAGATGGTCAGCAATTTTTATTGGATTTTTTGGAGTTGTTTTAATTGTTCAACCAGGTAGCGATATATTTAGTTTTTATTCAATTTTTCCAATATTAACTGCGATTGCTTGGGCTTTTACAGTAATAATTTTAAAATTTATACCTGACGGACACTCAACAGCAAAGATACAACTTTATACTTTAATCTTTAATGTAATTGGTGGAGTAATATTATTTTTTATTACTACTGGGCATGTAGAAATAAAAGGTACCCAGGATTTTTTTTTAATGACATTGACTGGAATACTTGGAGGAACCGCTGCAATACTTTTTATTTATGCTTATAGATTAATTTCTGCGAGCAAGATGGCATCTTTTGAATACTTTGGTATTCCATCCTCTTTTATTTTAGGGTGGTTATTTTTTAACGAAGCGCCTTGGGAACAGTTATTCCCAGGTGTATTTGTAATAGTATTTGCTGGAATGATTATAATTTGGAGAGATAAAGTAAAAACAAAAAGTACAAAAGTTAGTAGAGAGATTAACTAGCAGACTTCATAGATTTCATTACTATCGCCCTGTCTATTTCACCAATCAATTTTCCAGTTTTTGTATCTACTACTGGAAATTTTTGATCTGTATCTACTAATTTATCAATCAATGTCTCAATTTTTGAGTCATGTGGAATATTATTAGATCCATTTTCAAATAATTTTTTTGTGTCATCGCAACACTCCTCCCTCATTACTTTACTTGCGCTTAATACTTTGTATTTTGGAACATCTTCGCAAAAATCTTTTACATATTGGTCTTTGGGATTTGCAACAATTTCCTCCGGCGTACCCACCTGAGAAACTTCTCCATCTTTCATAATGGCGATATGATCTCCCATTTTTATTGCTTCTAAAAAATCATGAGTAATAAATACCATTGTCTTTTGTAATTTTTCTTGAATTTTTAATAATTCGTCCTGCATTTCTCTTCTAATTAGTGGGTCTAAAGCTGAAAACGGTTCATCAAAAATTAAAATTTCTGGATCAACTGCAAGTGCACGAGCCAGACCAACTCTTTGTTGCATACCTCCAGATAACTCTCTTGGGTAATTATTGTGCCAGCCTTCCAAACCTACCATTTTTAAAACTTCCATTGATTTTTCTGTTCTATCGTTTTTTTTATTTCCTCTAATCTCTAAACCATAACCAATATTTTCAATAACAGTTCTATGCGGAAACAAACCAAAATGTTGGAAAACCATACTCATCTTATTTCTTCTTAAATCTAATAAATCTCTTCCACTCATTTTCGTTACATCAACATCATCCATTTTAACTGTTCCAGAAGTTGGTTCAATTAATCTAGAAATACATCTAACTAAAGTAGATTTTCCACTCCCAGATAGACCCATTACTACAAAAGTTTCACCTTTCTCAATTGAAAAGCTTACATCTTTTACCGCTACTACATGTCCTGTCTTTTCCTGAACTTCTTTTATTGATAAGCTTTTATCTAAGTCTTTTATTATTCTTTGTTCATCAGAACCAAATAATTTCCAAACATTTGAACATGTTATTTTTGGTTGATTATTCATAATTTGTTATTTTAATAACATAAAAATAGACAATATTTTTCTTTAAAAGTAAAATTATTTATTTTAAATTTTAGATAAAATGTCATCTGAAGTAGCAAGTATACAAGGAAAGCAAAATTCCTCAAAAAATATTATTACATATTCTGTAATCTTAATAACATTTTTAGTTGCATTGTGGTTATCTTTTCAAAGCGATGGTCCCTCAAAAATGCCGAAGGTTGTCACTGACCAATTTACATTTACAGCATGGGTAAACGAAGGTGAAGATTATTTAAAGAAAAATTATAGATGGATTACCAAAATAATAGCCAGTTATATTAAAAATGTATATTACTTTGTTGAAGATTTTTTGATCGACTCCCCCTGGTTATTAATTGCGGCATTAATATTTTTACCTTGTCTGATTGCAGGTGGTTTAAGATTAGGATTGTACTCTTTGTTCGTCATTTATTTTTGGGGTGCAACAGGAATGTGGGAACCATCTCTGCAAACAGTGGCGTTGATGGGTTTATCTGTTTTACTATGTGTAGTAGTTGGAGTTACCCTGGGTGTGCTTTGCTCCCAAAGTGATAGATTTGAAAATTTTATGAAGCCTATTTTAGATACAATGCAAGTAATGCCTGCGTTTGTTTATCTTTTTCCAGCTCTTTTCTTTTTTGGAATTGGAGGGGCTCCAGCAATATTAGCCACAATGATATACTCGATGCCTCCGATAATAAGATTAACAAATACTGGTATACGACAAGTTTCAGCAGAAACAATAGAGTCTGCAACCTCTTTTGGATCAAGTAAGTTACAACTCCTATTTAAAATTAAAATTCCACTTTCACTTCCAAGTATAATGATGGGAATTAATCAGGTGATAATGATGGCCTTAGCGCTTGTAGTTTTGGCATGTTTTATTGGAGCTGAAGGGATCGGTGGTCAAGTATGGCAAGCAATTAGAAGACTTGATGTTGGATGGGCAATGGAAGGAGGACTCTGTATTCTCTTCATGGCAATAATGTTTGATAGATTTAGTATGTCATTTAGTAAAACGAAACAAATTCTTCCATCGAACGTTCAAAAATTTTATTTACTTCCTCAATCTTGGGAAAAATTTACTATCGCAAGAATTATAGAAAAGCCTTTAGAATTTTTAGGTGGTTTAATTAATTTTGTTTGTACAAATTTGACAAAATTTATTGCATATGTATTTGAATTTTGTATTTCGTTAGCAAATAGACAAACAGCAAGAGATATTGGTGAAATAATTTCTAGAAGATATTATATCATCCCATCTTTTTTACTTGTTCTGATTATATCATTCATTGATTCTTATATGATAAGTATAGGATCATTTCCTGAAGAGTGGAGATTATCGATAAGACAACCAATTTCTAATAGTGTAGAGTCTTTAACTGTTAATCCTAGTTTTATTGCATTTACAAAAGCTCTTAGAGGATTTGTATATCTTAAACTTTTAAGACCACTTGATATGTTCCTAACTCATGTGCCGTGGTGGTATACACTAGGGGTATTTGCAGCAATTGGATATTTTACTGTTGGTATCAGATTTGCAATTATTACAGCAATATTATTACTTTTTATTGGTGCTTGTGGGATATGGCCTCAATCAATGATTACATTATCGTCTGTTTTGGTCTCCGTAGCTTTATGTTTTATAATTGGAGTTCCACTTGGAATAATTGCGTCTTACAATGAAAGATTTAGAAATGTTCAAAATGTAGTTTTAGATGCAATGCAGACATTGCCCTACTTCTGTTATTTAATTCCTGTTTTGATGTTTTTTGGGGGAGGTATTGTTTCCGCTGTATTAGCAACAGTAATATACTCCATACCACCTATAATTAGATTAACTTCTTTAGGTTTAACACAGGTATCTGGTACTTATTCAGAGGTATCACGTTCATTTGGGGGGACTCTTCTACAAACTTTAAACAAAATAAAATTTCCATTAGCAATTCCAAGTTTAGTTATTGGATTTAATCAAACAGTAATTATGGCTTTCGCAATGCAAATCGTTACACCATTGATAGGCGGAAAAGGTTTAGGTTTGGAAGTGTTCAATGGGTTAGCAAGGTCTGACACGGGAAGAGGTTTAGCTGCAGGTATAGGGATTGTGCTATTAGCAATAATTATTGACAGAATTTCACTTGCTTGGACCAAAAAACAAAGAGAAGCCTTAGGTTTAAAGAGCTAGCAAAAGCATCATTATTCGCAGTTTACAAACGACTAGTTTTTGTTTTAAAATATATCTTTAATTAATTAAATGAGAGGAAATAAATGAGATTATCAAAAACAATATCAGCTCTATTTTTATCTTTCGTAATTTTATTCGCTAGTCTTACTCAAGCAAATGCGAAAAGATTACATGCTGCTATTGCTGACTGGACAGGTGGAATTATTACTTGTGAAGTTGCAGTAGGAATTCTTGAAAGAGAAATGGGCTATAAAATTAAACAAACAGTATTCCCTTCAGGAACTGGATTATGGGAAGCAATTGCTGCTGGTGAACTTGATTTTGCTTGTGAAAGCTGGCCAAGTTATGCAGAAGCAGATGACGTTATGTTTAATGAAGATTTAATCTATGATGGTAAAGTTGTAAAATCATACAAGGGAGATGGAACGGTTGATCTTTTAGGGACAACTGGAATTATCGGTATGTCTGATTACTGGATCCCAAGATATGCAGCTGAAAAATTCGGAATTAAATCTTGGAGAGATTTGAACAAACATAAGAAAGAGTTTGCAACAATTGAAACAGGTGGTAAAGGAAGATTAATTGGATGTCCTGTAGCTGGTTGGAATTGTCATGACCAAAAAAGATTAGATCTTTTAGGAATTGACTTTCAAGCAGATGAACTAGGAACAGAAGCTGCTGCAGTTGCAGAAGCTAAAGCTGCTTACATGAGAAAAGAGCCATTCTTATTATACCTATGGTCACCACATTGGTTCTTTGGTGAGTTTGATATGGTAGGAGTAGGTCTTCCTGATTACAAAACTTGTGCAGGAGATACATTTACTGAGGCAAACAACTGGAAAACTTGTGGTACAGATGGATGGCCAGCAACTGGTTGGGATAAAGATTACACTATGAATTATGGAAATCCTGATACATTTGCAAAACCTGAACATGCTAAAGCAAAAGCTTTTTTTGAAAGAATGAAGTTAGATAACTTAGACCAAGCTAAGATGCTTGTTGAAGTTGACATCAAAAAAAGAGATGTAAAAGAAGTTGTAAATGAGTGGTTAGACAACAATCCAGATAAATGGAAAAGTTGGTTACCTAACTAATAATTAAACTTTAAAAAAATAATTAAGGGCTTTGTGGAAACAGAGCCCTTTTTTTTTACATGCATATAATACATAGAGGAATTATAAATAAGAGTTACAAAGAAAACTGTCTAAAGTCGTTTCGAGCATCATTTAAAAAAAAATTTGGAATTGAGACAGATATCCATTCAACCAAGGATAAAAAATTTGTATGTTTTCATGATTTTACTTTAAAGAGAATTTTTAAAATAAACAAAAGTATCAAAAATATTAACTATGAAGATCTAAAAGAAATTAAAAATAAAAAATTTCAAATACCACAATTGAAAGAGGTTCTAAAAACCTCAAAAAAAAAATTTCCCGTCTTTATTGAGATAAAGCCATTATTTAGTAAAAAACTTTTATCTAATTTGATTAAAGAAACTAGAGATTTCAAAAAATGTATTTTTATCTCTTTTAAGCATGAAAATATCTATAATCTTCTTAAACTTAGTTCAAAACTATCAGTGGGTTTATCATTTTCCAACAGATCTAGCGTAAAATCTATCTTGAAAAGTAGCCTAAATAAAAGAGTAAAATATCTAATATTAGATAAAAAGTTTTTAAATAATGGGAAAATACAAATGATTAATAAAGAGAAATATTATTACACAATCAAAAGTAAAAAGGAGTTTTTGAAATACAATAAAAATAACAATCTTATATTTGAAAACTTATAATTTATATTTTTTAAGATATTCCAATCTTCCAAGTATTTCATCTCTATCTAAATAGTATCCTTGAAGATGACGATGACCTGAATTTGGATCAAAAGCTGTTCTGCCGTGTAAAACACGCCTGTTATTAAAAGAAAATATGTCTCCTGCTCCTAGTCGAAATTTAATTTGAAATTTGTCATCATGTAAAAGATTGCCAAATCTGTGGTGGGCTTTATAAACTTTATCCATTTCATCTGGATGGCAGTCTAATGCATCCATAGTTGCAACACTAAATCTAATATCATGAAAATCTTTATCTTTTGTTAAACTAATTGCTGGGGCATGGAAGCTTCGGTGAGATTCTTGAGTATAATCCTTATCTCTAAACTTTAGTGGCACTGAGATTAATGTTTCAAAAATCTCTTTTTCATTTTTCCTCAAATAATCAGCAACAGCAAAACCATCTATTGCAGAAGAGTCTCCACCCTTTGCATCATTTACTAAACAATGTAAAAACTGATAACCAGGTGGTAATTCAAACCAAGGTAAATCCATGTGGTTTCTTAAAGCATGAGCTGTGTAAGCAGAATTATTTGGTTTTGGAATATTTATTACTTCAAAGGGGGTTTTGAAAAAGGTTTCCCTTACATGACTTATTCTATGAAGAATTTCAAACCCTGATTTTTTTTCTTTTGGTGAATTTTTAACTATTGCTATACCTTTATGATGTAATAGTTCTAACCACTTTATTAATCCTTCATCAGAATTAATTACTTCATCATGTTCAATACATATCGACGAAAATTCGTTTTCCAAATTATTATCCCAAAGATGATAAGGTGAGACATATTCTTGCTTATTTTTAATAGTATAACAATTTTCTCTTAACCACTTAGGATCATAATAACTTGTGTGGCCACCCTCACTCCACTCTATTTCTAATTTACCATCACCATTTAAAGAATATTTTTTGGGATTTATTTCTTTTGATACCTCTAAGATATTAAACATTCTATGTCTTGAGTCTTTATCATGTGCTGTAGGACAATTATCTCTTAACCACATATAATTAAATTTACTTTCCTCACCATCGTTCCAGGTAATTTGTAAATAAGTGCTGTTTTTTGCGATTTTAGAAATAGAATTCATAATAAATAATTATCTAAAATCCAAAAAAATTCAATTCAATTAATAGTTGAATTTTATAAGGTTATTTTATTGTTGATTTGATTTGATGTACTAAAAGAACTAAACTTTAAATAAATGTCTAAAATCGAAATCAATAACGTATACAAAATTTTTGGTCCTAAACCTGATAGTGTTCTTAAAATGGTGCAAGAAGGAGCAACAAAAGAAAATGTTCTGGAAAAAACTGGACATACAGTTGGATTAGACAATGTATCCTTAAAAATTGAGGAAGGAGAAACATTTGTTTGTATGGGTTTGTCTGGATCAGGAAAATCAACACTAATTAGGCATTTAAATAGATTAATTGACCCAACCTCTGGAGAAATTTTAGTAGAAGGCAAAGATGTTACTACTCTAAACAAAGAACAATTAATTGAGTTTAGAAGACAGAAAATGAGTATGGTATTTCAACGATTTGGGTTATTCCCACACAAAACAGTTTTACAAAATGTTGGGTATGGACTCGAGATGCAAGGTATGGAGATTGAAAAAAGAAATTCTGTTGCTATGGAAAAAATCGAGTCAGTTGGATTAAGTGGATTTGAAAATCAATATCCTGCACAACTTTCTGGAGGTATGCAACAGCGAGTAGGTCTTGCGAGAGCCTTGGCTACTGACACAGACATTATGTTAATGGATGAAGCTTTTTCTGCGTTAGATCCTTTAATAAGAAGTGATATGCAGAAACAACTTATAGATCTCCAATCAGAATTAAAAAAAACAATAGTATTTATTACTCATGATCTTGATGAGTCATTAAGGTTAGGAGATCATATTGGAATTTTGAATGCAGGAAAACTTGTTCAGGTAGGAACACCTGTAGAAATTATAATGAACCCTGCTGATGAATATGTTGAGGCATTTGTTAAAGACGTAAATAGAACAAAGGTTATAAAAGCAAAGATTATAATGAAACCAGTAAATCAATCAGATGATATAGACAAATCAAACTTGATAAAAGTTGAAGAAGACCAATTTATAGAGGAATTTCTACCCCAAGTTGTTTGTAGTAACTCTAATTGTGAGGTAGTTGATAAACAAGGAAATGCTAAAGGCTATATATCTAATAAAGAATTGCAAGAATCACTTTCAAACTCATAATTTGATCAAATAGTTATGAAAAAAAGTTTAAGTAACATCGTTGATTTAGTTAAATACCCAATTCATGATTTACAATCACCAAAGATCAAGAAAATAACTGAAAAATGTAAAACTGAATTGGATAGTGATAGTTGTTCGGTAATTCCTAATTTTATTTTACCAAATTCTTTAAATGTAATGAAAAAAGAATTAGAGCAACAACTTAATGAAGTTTATATGTCTAAAGAAAGTATAAATGCATATCTCTATGCAAAAGACGATCCTACTCTTCCTAAAGATCACCCAAAAAGAACATTTATGGATAGATTTAATGGCTATTTAAATTCTGACTGTTTTGCAAAAAATTCGGAGATGAAATTTCTTTATGAAACTGAGGAATTATTAAAATTTGTATCCGCATGCTTAGGGATTGCACCTATATATAGATGGGCTGATCCTTTAGCCTGTCATGCATACAATGTTATGGAACCTGATGGAATATTGCCTTGGCATTTTGATAGTTGTGAATTTACTTTGAGCTTAATGATTCAAAAACCTGAAAAAGGTGGGATATTTGAATATTGTCCAAACATAAGAGAACCAGGAAACGAAAAATTTGATGATGTAAAGAAAGTACTTGATGGAGATCGATCAAGAGTAAAAAGACTTGAGCTAGAACCTGGTGATTTACAAATATTTAAAGGCAGATTTACTATGCATAGAGTAACTAAAGTTATAGGAAAAACATCACGATTTATGTGTATACCTGCCTATGTATTGGATCCATGGAGAGTAAATACGCCTGAACACTCAAAAGCAATTTACGGAAAAGTATTGCCCATACATTTAGAAAGAAATAAAGTTAGATCCGATGGATTAACAGATTAATGTCATACAATTTCAAAAATAAAAAAATTATTATCTCAGCTGGGGCATCAGGAATTGGATGGGCAACAGCAAAAGAGTGTCTTGAAAAAGGTGCGAAGGTATTCGTTTGTGATATCGATAAAAAATCTATAATTAAATTAAAGAAAAATCCTTTGAATAATAAAAGGTTGTTTTCTTTTCATTGTGATGCCTCAAATGAAAATGATGTAATAAATTTCTTTAAAGAAATTAAAAAAAAAACACAAAAGATTGATGCACTAATTAATAATGTTGGTGTTGCAGGCCCAACAGGAACTATGGATAAACTTAAAACAAAAGATTGGGAACAAACTTTAAAGATAAATGTAATTAGTCATTTTATTTTTTCAAAATTAGCAATACCAATGTTAAAAAAGAATAAAGGTGGATCAGTAGTCAATCTGTCTTCTACAGCAGGTATATTTGGGTTTCCTTTAAGATCTCCCTACTCAGCCAGTAAATGGGCGGTAGTTGGAATGACTAAAACTTTAGCAATGGAATTAGGAAAGTTTAAAATTAGAGTAAACGCAATTTGTCCAGGAACTGTAAAAGGAGATAGAATGGGAAGAGTTATTAGAGACAAAGCTAAATTTTTAAAAATTTCAAAAAAAGCTGTGGAGAGTGAATTTGTTTCTATGACTTCTCTTAATACATGGGTTTACGAGAAAGATATTGGTAAAATGTGTTGTTATTTAATTTCTGACGAGTCTTCTAGAATTTCTGGTCAAGTAGTTGGTGTTGATGGAAACACTTTAAGAATGCATTAGAGCTTTAAATATTTTCAATAAATTCTATTAAGTTAATTGCTATTTGCTCAGGAGCCTCTATCAAAAAAGAGTGTTTAACCTCTGGTATAATAACTAATTTAGAATCTTTTATCTCATTTGACATTTTTTTGTTATGTGAGGGAGTGCATCCACCATCATTTTCTCCTGTCATAAATAGACAAGGTTTCTTTATATCTTTTAACCAAGAGATCATCTCAGTTTCTGCATAAATTTTAAAAACATTAATAAACACATCTTTATCAGTATCTATTACCTGTTTTAATCTTCTAGATACTAGATCCGGATTTCTTTCTATAAACTTATCTGTGAACCATCTGTGAGTCAGATTTTTTAATGTTTGTTCAACTCCCTTATTTTTTAGATCTGAAATGACACTCCACACTTTTTGTTTATCTTCATCAGATCTTCCTGCAACTGTTGATAACAAACCTACTGACAAAACCCTTTCAGGAAACTTTTTAGCATAAGCAGGGGCGATCATGCCCCCTAAAGAATGTCCTATAAAATGGGCTTTTTCGATGTTTGTCTTTTCTCTTACTCTTTCAAGATCTAGAACAAGATCATCTAAATTAAAATCTTTATTATCTACGGGTGATTTCCCATGACCTCTTAAGTCGTATGTCACAACTGTAAACATACTTTTAAGTTTTGGAGTTATAAATCTCCATGCATCCTCTGCACCTCCAACTCCATGAGTTAAAAATATTGCAGGCCCCGATCCTGTGACTGAGTAATTGCAATCTATGATGCTCATAGATATTTATGCTACTTGTATATTAGATTTTTTGAAATATGGGATTACGTTTTCACCAATTCTATACATTGATTCTATTAGGTCATCTTGAGATTGTCCAAAACTTGAACTAAGAATTACCTCATCAACTCCTGCTTCAGCATAAACGCTAAGTTTATCGATCATTTCATTTAAAGGACAAATTAAAAGATTTTCTTTTAATTCTTCTAAAGTTTGTTTTCTTGGTAATGCTTCTATATTCCCCTCTTTTACTTTTCCTGGTCCTGTAAACATATTGTCAAATCTTTTGTAATATTCATAAGCAAGTTTTGTTTTCTCTTTAGCTTCATTTTCATTTTTTGCTAGATAAGCCATTCTTTGCATAGAAAGTTTAAGTAATTTACCTTTTTCACCTAGTTGAATACAACCTTCTTTAAATGCATTAACTCTACTTAACAAAAGATCTTTTGTTCCTGATAATACTGTTGATTGAACATGAAATCCTCTTGAAGCTGCATCTTTTATACTTTCTAAATTCATTGCAGCAATCATCATTGGTATTGGATTGCTTATGGGTCGAGGCATTATAGTTAATGGTTCGAAGTCGTAGAATTTCCCTTTATACGAAACTTCTTTACTTTTTAATAACAATTGTAGTACCTCAAGAGACTCTACAAATTTTTCTTTAGATTGTTCTATTGGTGAACCCAGTCTTTTCATTTCCCATGTAAATGCTCCTCTTCCTACACCTAATATTAATCTTCCATCAGTTAAAATGTCAGCAGTGGCTACTTCACCAGCATATGTTCTCATATCGTGTAGAGGCAAAACAACTATACCTGTTGTTATTTTAATATTTTTTGTAACTGATGCAATTTTTACTGCCATCTGTAATGGTGATGGCATCATTAGTAAATTTATTAAATGATGCTCTGGTATTGATACAGTTGCATAACCAAGTTTTTCAGCTGTTTCACATTCTTCAAGCATATTTTTAAAATGCTGACTTGAACCAATGCTTGTGTCTGGCATGTAACTTGTTAAAAAATGATTAAAATCCATATAATTAAATTACCATTTTAATTTTTCTTTAGATATCTATTTTCTAATTTTATTTTCATATTTTTTTCTAAGGTTTTGTAAGTTGACTAAGTACTCATCTCTTATATTTGATAATTGATTGATTGACTTTCCTTTTGCTTGTTTTTTTGTACCAGAAATCAATCTTTCTGAAAGTTTATTTGATAATTTTGGGGCTTTAAGCTTAGTCCATGGGAGTTTTAATGCGGGCCCAAATTGTTCAAGCATATGTTTCATTCCGGCTTTTCCTCCTGCCAAATGAAAAGTTAAAAATGTTCCCATTAATGAATATCTTAAGCCTGGGCCGTCCTCAATAGCTCTATCTAAATCCTCTGTTGAGGCATACCCTTCATTTATAATATGAAGCGCTTCTCTCCATAAAGCTTCTTGCAGTCTATCAGATAGATATCCTGGCAGCTCCTTTTTAAGGGTAATTGGGTTCATTGAGATCGATTTATAAAATTTATTTGCTGCATTTAATGATTTAGAACTTGTTTTTTTTCCTGGAACTATTTCAACTAAAGGTAGTAAATAAACAGGATTGAATGGATGGGCAATTATACCTCTTTTACTATTTTTACATTTTGAAAAAATTCTTGAGGGAAGTAATCCAGATGAGCTTGACGATATCAAAACCTCCGGTTTACAATAATTTGAAATTTGACTTATTAATTGAGTTTTAAGTTTATAGTTTTCAGGAGCACATTCTTGGATTAGATCTGCTTCTTTAACGGTACTCTCTAAAGAAGAAAAAAACTTTAAATTATTTAAATTTATCTTTTTTTTATTAAATAGTTTTTTTACAAAAGGTACGGCTCTTTTTATTTCTTGGATTAAGCTATTCCTTTGAATTAAATTTTTATCGTATGCTAAAACTTTTATGTTATGAGCTAAGAGTCTTATTGTCCACCCTAATCCAATTACTCCTGTGCCAATTACTGCAACTTTTTTAATTTTGGACATTACTTGTGTTTAACAAGCTTTAATTTTTTCCTTGTTTCTTCAGCAGTCATTATTGATGCACCTAGATCTGTTACAATTCTGATTGCTTTTTCAACTAACTGAGCATTGGTTGCAAGTTTACCTTTTGATATATACAAATTATCTTCTAAACCAACTCTTGGGTTTCCACCCATAACAACTGTTTGTGCTACAAAAGGCATTTCATTTTTTGATATTGCAAAGCCTGACCATACTCCTTGTTCTGGCATTATATCTTTCATTGCTTGCATTGCTAACGGAGTAGCTGGAGCTCCCCAAGGAATACCTAAACACATTTGAAACATTGGTGGATCGTCAAGTAAACCTTCTTTATACAATTGTGATCCAAACCACATATTTCCTAAATCAAATGCCTCTATTTCTGGTTTAACTTTAATCTCTTGTAATTTTTTTGCAGCCTTCCTTAAATCATTAGGTGTATTAACTGTAATTACTGAACCATCTCCAAAATTTAATGTACCAGCATCCAAAGTACAAATTTCGGGTAAAAATTGTTCTGCATTAGCTATTCTTTCCATAACATTTGCCATGTCAGTCATAGGGCCAAAATCTAGGGGGTTTTTCCCTTGGCCAATGTCCAAGTCACCACCCATCCCTGTTGTTAAATTTAAAATTACATCAGTTTCGCTTGATCTAATTCTATCAACTACCTCTTTATATAATTCCAGCCTTCTACTTGGTGTTCCATCCTCTTCTCTCACATGAATATGTGCAATTGCAGCTCCTGCCTTTGCTGCTTCTATTGCTGATTTAGCTATTTGTTCTGGAGTTTTTGGTAAATCAGGATGTTTGCTTGCAGTATCTCCAGACCCAGTAACTGCACATGAGATAAAAACGTTATTGTTCATAATTTATTTTTCAACTATATTTTAAAATCATACAAATGGAAATATCAGAATTACAGAAAGAGTTAGCTGCAACTTTTAGATGGACAGCAAGACTAAATATGCACGAGGGTGTTGCAAACCATTTTAGTGCATGCGTTCCAGACTCTTCTGATTTTTACGTAAATAAAGCAGGCATTCACTTTAGTAATATTAAGGCTAGCGATTTAATCTTAGTGACTAAAGAAAATAAAGAAGAACTGAAGAATAAACCAGACGTAATTGATCCAACAGCTCTATATATACACAGTGCAATTCATGAAAAAGCAGCTCACGCAAGATGCATTTTTCATGTTCATTCAAAATATGCAACTGCCCTCTCTACTCTTAAAAATCCTGTTATGAAACCTATCGATCAAAATACAATGATGTTTTATAATAGAGTATCTGCATTCAAAGAATTTGGAGGTCTAGGACTAGAAGAAGAGTCTATTAAGATGGCAAATGCTTTAGGAAACAAACAACACATGTTGCTTGCAAATCACGGAATTTTGACTACTGGAAGAACGGTGGCCGAAGGTTTTAATTCTCTCTATTATTTTGAAAGAGCGGCAGAAACTTATCTTACAGCTCTATCTACAAATCAAGAGCTTAATGTTGTAAGTCATGAAATTGCAGAAAAAACTGCAGAGGAACATGAAAACTTTCCAACTGATTTTGCAAATTTATTTTTATCTCAAATTAGGATCATTTTAGATAAAGAAGAGCCAGATTATAAAAATTAAATGGACTTAGATAAATTAAAAGTAAGAAGAAGTTTTATATTTACGCCAGGGCTTCATCCTGAAATGTTTCCAAAAGCAATTGCATCGGGTGCTGATATGGTTTGTATTGAATTAGAGGATGGGATAGCAATAAATGATAAAGCAGAAGCTAGAAAAAATACTATAGAGGCTCTAAAAACTCTCGAAGTAAAAAATGATGTAGAGTTAGTTGTAAGATTAAATAATCAAAGAACAAAGTTTGGTCTTTTAGATTTAGAAGCTTTTATATCTAGCAAAATAAATCTAAAGGCTATCATGTTACCGAAGGTTAAAACTCCAGACGAAATAACGTTTATAGATGATCTTTTAACAGACTGTAATTTAGATACGGATCTTCATGTAATTATGGAAACAAATGAGGCTTTAGAAAATATTTATAATATTGCTCATGCCAGCAAAAGAATAGTTGCTCTATATTTTGGTGGAGTTGATATGGCAGCTGAGCTTAGAGTTGAAAATAAATGGGAAAATCTTGTCCATGCGAGATCTAAATTAGTTCATGCAGGTGCAAGTGTTGGTGTGGATGTAATAGATGTACCTTATTTAGACTTAGAGAATATGGAAGGAATGAGGAAAGAGGCTGAACAAGTAAGAAACTTGGGCTTTACTGGAAAAGGCTCTATTCACCCAAAACAAATTAAAATTTTAAATGAAGTATTTACACCACCTCAAGATGAGATTATCAAGGCAAAAAAAATTTTAGAGGAGTTTAATAACTCAAATACAGGTTTAGTAGTTATAGATGGTAAACTAATTGAAAAACCTGTTCTTAGAGAAATGAAAAGAAAAATACTAATAGCTGATAAAATAAATAAAGTTTAAAAATGTCTTATCATCTTGCCACTAGAAAAATTATCAAGGAATGGACAGACTATAATGAGCATATGAATATGGCATACTATGTTCTTATTTTTGATCAAGCTTGGGAAACAATGCTTAACAAGTTTCATATGGGTGGTTCAAACGCACAAATTAATAAAAGAAGTACTATGGTTGTAGATACAAGAACGACCTATGATAATGAAGTCAAAGAAAATGATGAAGTAGATGTTTATTGCACCTTCTTTGATCATGACAAAAAAAGATTACATTTAAAATGCGAAATGTATGAAAAGAAGTCAAAAAAACTTGCTGCAACTATTGAAAGCCTGTCACTTTATATTGATCTTGATAAAAGAAAGGTCACAGAATTTGAACAAGATAAAATCCAAATTATGGATGACTTTATAAACAAAAATAAGGTTTCTTTTAACTCAGAAAATTTAATGTTTTCTGGTAAGCTAAAGAAATAAGTTATGGAAATTAAACTTTTGTCAGGAGCACTAGGTGCAGAAATAACAGGGATAGATCTTAAAGATACCTCTGATCAAAACATCATGAAAATTAATAATTTATTATTAGAACACAAAGTTATTTTCTTTAGAGACCAAAAAATTAATGCCGAACAACATATAGCCTTAGCTGAAAAATTTGGACCATTAGAAACACATGCATATGTAAAAGGATTAAGTAAACATCCCGAAATAGTAAGAATAATTAAAGCAGAAGATGAAAAAAACCAATGGGGTGAGAATTGGCATAGTGATGTTAGTTACAATGAAAAACCAACGAAAGCAGTAATATTAAAATCAATTAAAATTCCTCCTGTTGGTGGTGATACATGCTTTGCAAATATGGAGCTTGCATGGGAAACATTAGATGAAAATATAAAAGAAAAGATAAAAGATAAAAAAGCAATACATAGTTCTCTTGGCGCAGAATTTTTTATTGAAAAATATAAAAAAATGGAGGGAAATGAAAAAAGAAATTTTGATGAATATTCTAATGAACATCCAATAGTAAGAACACATCCTGAGACTGGAAAAAAAATTCTATTTGTCAATTGGACATACACAAAAAAAATAATTGGACTTGAACAAGAAGAAAGCGACGAAATTTTAAAAAAAATATTTGAACACCAAGCACGACTTGAATTAACCTGTAGATTTAGCTGGACTGAAAATACAGTCTGTATATGGGATAATAGAAGTGTTATTCACTTTGCAATTGCAGATTTTTATCCAGGTAGAGGATTAGGATATGAAAGAGTAATGGATAGAATTGCTATTGAAGGTGACCACCCACAATAAATACCTTGAAATTTGATTATTTAATAATTGGAGCAGGTACAGCAGGATGTGTTCTCGCTAATAGACTAACTGAACAAAGTAAAAATAACGTTGCAATTTTTGAAGCTGGTAAAGATAGTGATATATGGAAAGTAAACATGCCCCTTGCAATACTTTATGCAATGCATGACCCAAAATATAATTATAAATACTATTCTGAACCTGAGCCACACTTAAACAATAGAAAATTATTTTGTCCTAGGGGAAAGATGATTGGTGGTTGTTCCGCGCATAATGGAATGGTTTATGTCAGAGGAAATAAAAATGATTATGAGAGATGGGCTTCATTTGGGTTAAAAAATTGGTCTTACGAAAATGTTTTACCTTTTTTTAAAAAAATTGAGACATGGTCAGGTGGAGAAAATAGTTATAGAGGTGGAAAAGGTATATTGCCTGTAAATCAATCAAATAACAAAAATCCCCTTTTTAAAGCTTTTTTGGACTCGGCTAAAGAGGCAGGACATAAAATAAATAATGATATGAATGGAGAAGACCAAGAAGGCTTTGGAATGTACGATGTTACTATTCATAAAGGAGAGAGAGCAAGTGCTTCAAAATACTATTTAAAACCAGCTAAAAGCAGGGAAAATTTAAAAGTATTTACTGAGTCATTTGTAGAAAAGATTATTTTTGATGGCAAAAAAGCTATTGGAATTCAAGTTAAAATAAAAAATGAAACGAAGACTATTTACGCAAATAAAGAAATTATTTTAAGTGGTGGATCAATTAATTCTCCACAATTATTAATGTTATCAGGTGTTGGTCCAAGCAATCATCTTAAAGAGAAAGGTATTGAGGTTATTCATGACTCAAAAGGAGTTGGAAAAAATTTACAAGATCATTTAGAAACTTATATTCAACAAGAATGTAATACAGCGGATACTCTGTATTCTTATGTGAACAAATTTAATATGGTCAAGATAGGAATACAATGGTTTTTGAATAAGAGCGGCCCTTGCTCTACCTCGTTTTTAGAAGCTGGTGGATTCTGTAAATCGTCTCCAGATAAACAATATCCAAATATACAATTTCATTTTTTCCCAGCATTTGTAATAGACCATGGTTTAGTAGATCCCGACCGACACGGATACCAATTACATGCAAGTTTAAACCAACCTAAAAGTAGAGGTGAAATTACTTTGAAAAGTTCAAACCCTTATGATTATCCAAAAATACAATTTAATTATTTGCAGGACGATTATGACCTTAAAGAGACAATAAAATGTGTTCGAGTAGCAAGAAAAATTTTAAATCAGAATTCTATGAAACGTTTTGCTGGAAAAGAAATTGGACCAGGTGATAATGCTAATTCAGATAAGGAAATTGAAGAATATATAAGATCAAAAGCAGAAACAGCATATCACCCATCATGTACTTTAAAGATGGGTATAGACGATATGGCAGTAGTAGATGAAAAATTAAAAATTCATGGTCTTCAAAATATAAGAGTAGCAGATGCATCAGTAATGCCAGAAATTACAAGTGGAAATCTTAATGCACCAACTCTAATGATAGGTGAGAGAGCTGCTGACTTTATTTTGAATTAACATATGGAAGCAAATAATAATACTAAAGGTATCCTATTTATTATGATAGGGATGGCTTTTTTTTCAATACAAGACTCGCTTATAAAATATATATTTGAAGAAATTGCTTTGTTTGAATTATATCTTGGTAGAACTATTGTTCAAGCTACAGTACTTATATCTATATTCTTAATAACAAAGAAAAAATTTACATTAAAAACACATTATCCTTTATTAACATTATTAAGAGTAATTTGTTTTTTCTTTGGTTTTAGTTTCTTTTATATTTCACTAACGTTTATGTCTTTAGCTATGGTCAGCGCATTATTCTTTTCATGCCCTTTTTTCATGTCAATATTTGCTAAAGTATTTTTAAAAGAACAAATTGGTATTAGAAGATGGAGTGCGATAACAGTGGGTTTTATTGGTGTTTTAGTCGTATTAAATCCAACTTTAGAAGACTTTAATTTTTTTAAATTAGCGCCAGTTGCATGCTCACTTTGTTATGCATGCTCTATGACAATTACAAAATATACATCAGAAAAAGATAATATTTATACTCAGTTAACTTTACTTTATATTTTTGCTGTAATTGCGAGTGTTATAATATTTTTAATAAGTGGTGATGGTAAGTTTAATAATTTTTCTGATCCTACAATGCAGTTTATTTTTAGAGAATGGTTTGTAAATCCATCTGTTTCTTGGCCTTACGTTTTTGTAATGGGTATTGTTGCATCAATATCTTTTTTTTGTGTTTTTACAGCATATAGTATTGCCTCCCCGTCTGTGGTGTCTCTGTTTGAATATTCGTATATAGTTTTTGCAATGGTAGCAGGTTATATATTATTTGAAACTATACCAGTACCTAGAACTTTTCTTGGAGCCGCAATAATTATTGGTGCTGGTGTATATATTTATTTTAGAGAAAAAGTTCGTGGCCAAATGATTGCATCAGATACACCTAATAGATGATAAAAAAAAACTATATTCCAACAATAAATATTTCTTCTCTTCTTGGAAAAAATTTTAATACAAGACCTGCCTTTAAAACAGTAAAAGAACTTGAGAAAGCTTGTTTAGATGTTGGTTTTTTTCAAATTACAAGTCATGGTATAAAATTAAAAAATATAAATAAAATTTGCAAGGTCGGGGAAAATTTTTTCAAACTAAATAAAAAAAATAAACTTAAATTAGCTCCAAAAAAATGGAATAAAAAAAATAAAAATGTTTATAGAGGTTACTTTCCTAATGACGTAAACGGTAAAGAGGGATTAGACTTGGGGGATTTAAAAGTAACTAGGAAATATTCAAAAAGAATAAAAAATCAGTACATAGAATATTTAAATATTAAGCATTCATTTACTGCAAATAATATTTCTAAATTATCTGATTATTATGATGATATATTTAACTTAAGTGAAATTCTTTTTAAAAGTATTATTAAAATCTATAATAAGGATACTGATATATCAAAAAAAGCATTTTCAAGATTAAAAACTCTAAGCACATTACGTTTTAATTATTACCCTAATCAATCAAAGCCTGTTGAAATTTCTAAGCAAGATGGAGTTGCTCTTGGGTGTGAAACACATGTAGATAGTGGTATTTTCACAGTACTTTACCAAAACAAAAAGGGTGGTTTACAAGTACAAAACCGTAAAACAAAAAAATGGCATGATGTTCCCTTTAATAAAAATGCTTTAGTTGTAAATACTGGAAGAGCGCTTGAATATTTAAGTAAGGGAAGATTTAAAGCAACTAATCATAGGGTATTATGGAACAAGCAAAAAAGGCTTTCAGTTCCTTTCTTTTTTGAACCCTCATATGACTTTAAAATGAATCTTTCATTTTTAAATAAGAAAAAACTAACTAATAGCGGTCTCAGGTATGATAAATTTCTCAATAAATCCCTTAAAAAATTCATTGAATATCAAAGGTAAGAATAATAATATTACTTAATAAAGCGATACATAACTCGTCGTAATTTCATATACGAAAGTGGGATCGGTCGTCTTTAAATTAATTTTTAAAGGAGGCTTTAATGAAGTTTGGTTATTTTTGTAATACTACAAATTGGACACATAAACCATATCACAAATTATTAGATGAAACTAAAGAGATCACAGAATATTGTGATCAAAACAATTGGAATTCAATTTGGTTTACCGAACATCATTTTAACCATGAGGGAATGGAGTCCTGTACTAATCCATTAATGCTAGGAGCAGATGCTGCAGCAAGAACAAAAAACATAAGAATAGGACAAGCAGCAAATGTAATAACTTTTCATAACCCTATAAGATTAGCAGAAGATATTGCTACACTTGATCAACTTTCAAAGGGAAGAGTAGAAGTTGGTGTTGCAAGAGGTGTTTATGGAAGAGAGGCAATTAATTTAAACAAAGAAGCAGATTTAAAAGATCAGGCAAAAAATTTTAGATTATTTGCTGAAACATTAGAAATTTTGAAAAAAGCATGGTCAGAGAAATTTTTTAATTATGATGGAGAATTTTATACTTACCCATCACCAAATTATGTTTGGCAGCATGACATGAGCCCTCCAAGTGAAGAATTTATGAATATGGCAGATAGTACTATGAAAAAAATTAGCGTTCTTCCAAAGCCTTATCAAAATCCACACCCTCCAATACATCAAGTTGTTGATGGTATAAGATCTATAGAGTGGGCAGCAGAAAATAATATAAATGTAATTATGTGGATACCTACAGTTAAAGCATTGAAAATAAGATTTGAAGCTTACAAAAATAAAAGATCTGAAGTTACTAAAAAAAATGTCCCTTTAGGTGAAGGCGTTACTCTCGTTAGAGATATGTTTGTCGCTGACACTATGGAGGAGGCCAAAGAAAAAGCAGGCCAACATATGGTAAATTATATGAAATGGGTTTGTCATTGGAGAGGTCTTGGTAATCACATGGATCCTGGTGAAGAGCTTCCAGAAACAAAAGGTAAATTAGATCTTCTTAATTATGAGTTTTTACATAAGAGAAATATGTTGTTTGGTACTCCTGAATATGTAACAGATAAGATTAAAGAACTTCAATCAGAGCTTAATCTTCAAAATCTTCAAGTTTGGTCTAACTTTCCTGGTGTTAAACATGAAGATTGTATGAAAAGTATTAAGCTATTTACTGAAAAAGTAATGCCTAACTTTAAAGATGATCTAGATACTGAAGTTAAAAAAGTATCGTGATCAAGACCAAGAATACCTTGACCGGTGGTCAAGCGGCAGTGAAATCCTTAAAAAAAGAAAAAGTTAAACACGTATTTGGTTTAATTGGTTCAGCTACAATGGAGATGTTTGATGCATTATATCATGAAAAGAAAATCAAGTTTATAGGTGTAAGAGACGAAAGAACTGGAACGCATATGGCAGATGGATATGCAAGAGCTTCTAATCAACCAGGTGTAATAATTGCCGGCCAAAACGGTCCAGGAGCAACTAATCTCGTTACAGGCATAGCACAAGCAAAAGCAGCATTTTCTCCTGTGGTATCTATTGCAGGTTTATATTCTACTAAAGATAAGATGGAGGACGCCTTTCAAGGACTTGATCAACAATCACTTTTTGATCCTATAACAAAAAAAACATGGACTGTAAAAAAGGCAAGTCATATACCAAAAGCCTTTAAAGATGCTTTTAACCTTGCAATGTCACCACGCAGAGGACCAGTTTGTATAAACCTTCCAAGAAATGTTCTTTCTGATACTTCAAAGTTTAAGATTAATGAAAATAAAAAATCTTATAAAGCTGAAAGTGACTTGAAAAGTAAAAAGAATTTAATTGATAGAACTATAAAACTTATTCTCAACTCAAAAAAAACAGTAATTGTTGCTGGAGGAGGAATAAAATATAATTCGAAATTTAAGTCTGTAACAAAGCTTGCTGAATTTTTAAATATTCCAATTGTAACCGCAGCGGGACATGGAGATGCAATTCCCTTTAGTCATAAGTTAAATGCTGGACAAATGGGACCTAGAGGAAATATTGTTGCATCAAGATTAGTCAAAGAGGCAGAGCTAATTATTGCAATTGGTACAAGACTTGGTTTCAATTCCACTTTCTATTCGTATGACAATATAAATAAAAATGCAAAAATTGTACAAATTGAGTTAGAAAAAACAATGATAGGAAGATACTTTCCAATTAATGTAGGTATTCATGGTGATGCTGCACTTGTGACAGATCAAATTTTAGCTGAATTAAGAAAACAAAAGAAAATTTTCAATTACAAAGAATGGACAAATAGCTTTTTATTAGAGAGATCAAAATTTCTTAAAGATAGAGATAATATAAAGTCAAAAAATTTTCCAATCCAACCGAACGGTCTATTCAGAGAATTAAGAAAAGTACTACCGAAAAATACTGCAATAACACTTGATGCTGGAACACTTTGTCTTCAAGCGACAGATGCTTTAGAATATTACAATCCTCCTTCCCTTTTCACACCCCTTGATTTTGGTTTAGTAGGCTTCTCATTTGCATGTGGTTTGGGAATAAAGGTTGCAAAACCTAATAAAACAGTTGTTAGTTTAATGGGTGATGGTGGATTTGGAATGACTATTTCTGAATTAAGTACAGCAGTAGAGCATGGCATTAACACAATTACAATTGTAATGAATAATAAAAGTTGGGGGGCAGAAAAAGCTTATCAAAAAGATTTCTATGGTAAAAGATATTTAGGAGCTGATATTCAAAGTCCTCCCTTTGATGAAGTTGCGAAACTATATGGTGCTAAAGGAATTAAAGTTAAAAAATTATCAGAAGTTAATGAGGCAGTAAAAAGTGCATTAAAAGTAAATAAACCAGTTGTTATAGATGTTGATGTAGATCCAAAAGCGTTATACAGTTTTAGAAGAGATAGCTTTACACATAGAATTAAAAAATGAAATTAGAATTACGTAAGTTTACTAAATTTGTTGATAAGACTTTTATTGAAGGTGGAAAAGAAGCTAAAGAACCAGTTTTGATGGTTTCTGTTGCTGCAGTTTTTAAAAATCCTTGGGATGGAAAAGGTTTTGTGGAAGACTTAAAACCCATTATTTTAGATCTAGCTCCTAAACTTGGAGATTTATTGGTTCCTGAACTTATAAAAGAAATAGGCTCTCCTGATAAAATATTAGCGTATGGGAAAGCAGGTGTGGTTGGACTAAAAGGAGAAATAGAACATGCATCAGCATTTATTCATACATTAAGATTTGGTAATAAGTTCAGAGATGCTGTTGGAGGGACTTCTTATTTAAGTTTTACGAATACAAGAGGTCCGGCTGGATCAAAAATATCTATTCCAATGATGCACAAAACCGACTCTGGTTTAAGACCGTATTATCTTACACATGAGTTTACAATTCATGATGCTCCATTTGATGATGAAATTGTTATTGCAATTGGTGGCGCTTCGACAGGTAGAGCTCATGCAAGAACAGGTGATAGATACCAAGATATGAAGGAGATGGGCATTGATCCAAAATAATAATGATCAATGCAACTGACTCTAAAGGTACATTCTATAAACTAAATCAAAAAGAAGGAATTCCAATAGTATTTATTCATGGTGTAGGTCTTGATCATAATATATGGGATCCACAAATTAATGAATTTGATAATACAGTTTTAATTTATGATATCCTTGGACACGGTAGAACACCTTTAAATAAAGAAAAAATAAGTTTTGATGATTTTTCAGATCAAATTATTGATCTTATTGATGAATTAAAATTTAGTAAAATTCACCTTATTGGATTTTCAATAGGCTCTTTGATTGCAAGAAACTTTGCAACGAGATTTAGTGATAGATTGAAATCCCTAACATTGTTGTGCTCAATATTTAATAGATCTGATAATGAACAGAAGATAGTAAATGAAAGGTTTGAGCAGACAAAAAAAGATAAAAAACTGACAAAAGACGCACTCAATAGATGGTTTAATAAGGATTTTATTGAGAAAAATCCTCTAATTTCAGATAAAATTTTCTCAATACTTAACAATAATAATATGGACAACTTTATTAAAATTTACTCGTTGTTTGTAAATCACAAAGATAACGAAAAATTTGAAAATATTAATGTCAAAACACTTGTGATGACTGGAGAAGGTGATGTAGGCTCAACTCCAGAAATGTCTGATAATCTGAGTAAAAAAATTAAAAACTCTGAAGTAAAAATAATACCTGTAGGCAAACATCTATGTAGTATTGAATGCTCATATGATGTAAATAAAGCAATTAAAGATCATATACAAAATGCCTGAATTAAAAAAATATAAAATGTTTATAGGGGGACAATGGGTTGACTCTGATACTAAAAAAACTTTTGAAACTTTAAATCCGGAGGATAATAAACCCTGGGCAGTTGTTCCTGAGGCAAGTGCTTCTGACGTAGATAAAGCAGTTCAAGCAGCTCAAAAAGCCTTTGAAGGAGATTGGCCTAAAATATTACCACGTGAAAGAGCAAAGTTTCTAAGAGCTATTGGAAATAAACTTAGAGATAACGCAGAATTACTTGGAAAAATTGAAACTATAGATACTGGAAAACTTTATAGAGAAACAAATAAACAAGCAAATTATATTGCTGAGTATTATGATTATTATGCAGGTATGGCAGACAAGGTCGAAGGCACAGTTCTGCCAATAGATAAACCAAATATTCAAGCCATAACTTCAAGAATACCTATTGGTGTTATCGCTGCGATTGTTCCATGGAATTCTCAAATGTTTTTAACAGCTACAAAACTTGCACCTGCTTTAGCTATGGGAAACACGGTGGTTATTAAATCATCAGAACTTGCTCCAGCAGTGATGTTTGAATTTGCAAAACTTATTGAAGAAACTGGTATTCCTAAAGGAGTTGTTAATGTTATTACAGGATTTGGAGACCCATGTGGAAAGGCTTTAACTACACATAATTTAGTTGAAAAAGTTGCTTTTACAGGAGGACCTGAAACTGCAAGACATATAATTAGAAATTCAGCAGAAAATTTATCAGAAGTAAGCTTAGAACTTGGAGGAAAAAGTCCTGTTGCAGTATTTGATGATGCTCATCAAGAAAATGCTATTAATGGAATTACTGCAGGAATATTTGGAGCTAGCGGACAGAGTTGTATTGCTGGTTCAAGGTTATATCTACAAAAAGGAATTTACGATGAGTTCCTTGATAAACTCACAAAAAGAGCTGAAAAAATAAAAATTGGCGCTCCTATGGATCCAGATACAGAAATGGGACCTTTAAGTAATTATAAACAATTAGAAATTATTGAAAAAAACATAAAAAAAACCACAGAACAAGGTGGAAAAATAAAATGTGGTGGCGAAAGGCATCCATTTTCAAATGAGGGATACTACTTTCCTCCTACAATAATTGAATGTGATAATCATAATCTTCCAACAGCAGAAAACGAGCTTTTTGGACCAGTTTTATCAGTTATGAAATTTGATACAGAAAAAGAGGTAATAGAGAAAATGAACGATAATCAATATGGATTATCTTCTGGGGTCTATACAAGTGACTTCTCGAGAGGTCTAAGAGTTTCTAATGCAATAAGAGCAGGTATAACATTTGTAAATACTTATCGATTGATTTCTCCATCAGCACCTTTTGGTGGTATTAAAGATAGTGGATATGGAAAGGAAGCGGGAATGGACTCAATTAAAGATTATACTAGAGTTAAGACAACTTGGTATTACACTTCTGATGAACCAACTTTAGATCCTTTCTCTATAAGATAATTTTTGTCTGCAAAACATACTTTACTTATTTTATTTGTTGTATTTTTATTAGGAAGTGCATATCCAACTGGCAAGCTTGGATTAAACGACACTATTCCACCAATTCTTTTTGGCTCATTAAGAATGGCTGTTGTTTTTATTTGTTTAATCCCATTTTTTAAAATCCAAATAATAGACAAAAAATATATTATTCCCTTAATTGGGTTTTCATTATGTTTTGGTGTTGCAGTAAATATGTTTTTATATTTATCTATAAATGCATCGAGTATACTTGCGCCAATTACAATAGGGGCTCAACTTTCAATTCCTTTTGGAATTATATTAAGCTCAATATTTTTAAATGAAAAAATAAGTTATAAAAAATGGATATTAATTATGATATCTTTTTTTGGTATTGTCATACTCGCATTCGATCCAAAAGTACTAGAGGAAATAATAGGGTCACTTCTTATTTGCGGTATGGCTTTTTTCTATGGGCTATCCCAAGTATTTTCGAGATATTTAAAAGAATTAGATGTTAAATTTACAAATACTATAATGAGCTTCACAGGATTTATAATTTTAATAATATTATCTGCAATATTTGAGGGAAATACATTTCAAACAATAAAAAATATTAGTTTAGGTAGTTGGTTCACAGTTTTATATGCAGGAGCAATTATTTCTTTGCTTGGACATTTAATGATGTTCTATCTTTATAAATTTTATCCGCTTGATATGGTATTACCATTCTACGCTTTATTCCCTGTATTTGGTTTAATACTTACTTTTTTTATTTTTGGAGAAATTCCATCTCTAATAACAGTAATTGGAGGAATAATTGTTATTACTTCAGTGTTTTTTGCTCAAAAAATGAGATAATTTTCTCATTGAAAATTTAAATCAATAGGATTTAATTTTGTTTATATAAATTGTTAACAATTAGAGGGAACATATGAAAAAACTAGTATTAGCGATGTTTGTATTTGTTTCATGCTTTGCAACTAAAGCATATTCAGATGGACATGGCATTAAAATGGGAATTATTTTAGGATTTACAGGTCCTATTGAGTCCCTAACTCCAGCAATGGCTGCATCTGCAGAGCTTGCATTTAAAGAAGCTTCAGATTCAGGTTCTTTACTTGGAGGAAAGAAAATTTCTGTTGAAAGAGCAGACTCAACTTGTGTTGACTCAGCTGCTGCAACAGCTGCTGCAGAGGGTTTAATATCTGGTGGCGTAGTAGCAATTATGGGTGCTGATTGTTCTGGAGTAACCGGAGCTATTGCAACTAACGTTGCTGTTCCAAATGGTGTAGTTATGATTTCACCATCAGCTACTTCTCCAGGATTAACTGATCTTAATGATAATGGATATTTCTTTAGAACTGCTCCATCTGACGCGAGAGGTGGTCAAGTATTAGCAGATATAACTAAAGATAGAAAAGTTAAAAGTATTGCAGTTACACACACTAACAACGACTACGGTAAAGGTTTGGCAGATGTATATGTTGCAGCTGTTAAAGCTCATGGAATAAACGTAACAGTTGTTACAGCCCACGAAGAAGGTAAAGGAGACTATGGTGCTGAAGTAGCAACATTAGCAGCAGCAGGTGGTGATGCTTTAGCTGTGTTAGGTTATTTAGACCAAGCTGGTGGAAGTATTATTGATGGTTCATTAGACTCAGGTGCATTTGACGTATTTGTTTTATCTGATGGAATGATCGGTGACTCTTTGACTGACAGATTTGGAAATGATCTAAACAAATCATTTGGATCTTTGCCAGGATCAATGGGTAAAGGTGCTACAATATTTAAAGATGTAGCTGGTGGAGCAGGAATTGATTCATCAGGACCTTATACTTCGGAATCTTATGATGCTGCAGCTTTGATTGTACTTGCAATGCAAGCTGGTGGAAAAGCTGATAGAGCTACTGTTCAAGCAAATGTAATGTCAGTTGCAAATGCTCCAGGAGAAAAAATTTATCCAGGAGAATTGAAAAAAGCATTAGATTTACTTGCTAGTGGCAAGGCAGTTAACTACGAAGGAGCGTCTAGTGTTGAGTTTACTGATGTTGGAGAAGCATCAGGTGCCTTTATTGAAAAAGAAATTAAAGGCGGTAAGTTT
>CACKXQ010000009.1 GCA_902604245.1 uncultured Pelagibacteraceae bacterium
CTTTATTTTCTCATTTTCATTGCTTTGGAACATTAATTTTTCAGATATAAAATCATTTTCTTGGATTATAGGATTTGTCGTTTCGTTTTTTATATATTATCTTCTAAATGAAAAATAATTATGAAGGCATTAGTTTACACAGGCGTTGAAGAACTGATCTATAGAGATGAAAAAGATCCAGTTGAGACAAGTGGAGAGAGTATATTAAAGGTCCATGCATCTGGCATATGTGGTTCAGATATGCATGCATATCACGGCAAAGATGAGAGAAGAATTGCTCCACTAATAATTGGTCATGAAGTGAGTGGTGTAATTCAAAATGGTAAATTCCAAGGAAAAAATGCTGTTTTGAATCCATTAATTACTTGCGGAAAGTGTGAATATTGCACAAGTGGAAGAGAGCATTTGTGTCCACACAGAGTTCTTCTAGGTATGAACAGACCATACGAGAGACAGGGAGTCTTTGCTGAATTAGTCTCTTCTCCTAATCAAAATATTTATGAGATTCCAGATCATCTAAATCTTAATGAAGCGGCTATAGCAGAACCAACAGCAGTTGCTTTGCATGCTGTCTTAATGGGAGAAAGTTCGCTTATGAAACCTTTATCTGAATGTAGAACTTTAGTTCAAGGTGCTGGAGCAATTGGATTATTGTGCTCTTTAATATTATCTAAAATTAAAGGAAATACAAATATTGTTATGTCTGATCCAAATAATTTGAGACTAACAAAATGTTCAAATTATTTCGAGGGAAAATTTGTTAATCCATCAGACAAAGAAATACAAAATGATAGTTTTGATATTGTATTTGATACAGTAGGCTTAGAAGTTTCAAGACAACAATCGATCTCGGTTATTAAACCTGGTGGAACCATAATACATATTGGGTTAACTCAGCCAGCTGGGCAGTTCAATTTTAGAAAAGCAACTTTACAAGAAGTCACCTTTATTGGGACTTATTGTTATACTAATAAAGACTTTGAAAACACAATCAAAATTCTAGCAGATAAGAAAATTGGTGAATTAGACTGGATTGAGTATAGAGAGTTAAAGAAAGGTGCAGAAGCCTTCAAACAAATTCATGATGGAAGTTGTTCATCACCAAAAATTGTTCTGTTACCTTAGAGGCAAATTTTAAATTATAGTTGATAAATTGTTATATTTTATTATATGAGATCCGTGTTTAAAAAATTTATCAAAATAATAGTAATTTATTTTTTACTTGTAACGTCAGTTACTGCTGAAGAGCTAATGGTTTTTAATTTCACTGAGGAGGAATTAAATTCATTAGATGTCAGAAAAGTAAGAGGAGCTGATGCAAAAACAGCGTATTCTATTGGAAATAATGAGAAAGGAAATTATTTAAAAGCAGTAGCAGAAAATGCAGCATCAGGAGTAGGCAAAGAAATAAAAATTAATTTAGACAAAACCCCTTTTATAAATATTACTTGGAAGATTGAAAAAGATCTTAAAGGCATAAAAGAGAATACAAAAAAAGGACATGATTTTGCTGCTAGAGTTTTTGTAATCAAAAAAACTGGTGCAACCCCACTATCAAATAGAGCTATTAATTATGTTTTTTCAAGCAATTCTAATGTAGGTGAGACGTGGCCCAGCCCTTATACAAAAAAATCTATTGATCGTGTCTTGGCTTCAACAAAGTCAAATTTAAATGAATGGGTTACAGTAAAAGCTAATGTGAAGGAAGACTTTAAAAAATTTCATGATTTAGAAGTTAAAGAGCTTTCTGGAGTTGCAATTATGGTAGATACTGATAATTCAAAACTAACAGCAGTTAGTTATTATCAAAATATTTTTTTTTCCTCTGAGTAAAAGTTTAATTAAGATACTTTTTTAAACCAAAACTTAATAAAGATAGTATTATTGCAGCCAAAACATCAAGAATTGGAGCAGCTTCAGGATATCCAAAATTCCATAATATTACTCCAATTAACCAAATTATATATATTTTCATGTCGTATTAATCATTACTATAAAAAATATTTTCACTTTGATATCATTATTTTTATGAAAAAATTTAAATCAAGTTTTAAAGTCTACTATGAAGATACAGATGCTGGTGGAGTAGTATATTACGCAAATTATTTAAAATTTATCGAGCGTGCAAGAACTGATGCCATGGTTTCTGTAGATTTTACAAATTCTAACATGAGAGAAAATTATGGAATATATATAATTGTCAAATCTTGTAATTTAAATTTTATAAAACCTTCAAGGTTAGAGGATAAACTTGATATTTTTTCTGAAATTGTAGAAGTAAAGAACGTATCAATTAAAATGAAGCAAGATATTTATGTAAAAGATAATTTAATTTTAACTGCAGATGTTCATTTAGCTACGATTAATAAAGAGGGCAAACCAACCAAAATGCCTGAAAAACTCAAAGAACAATTAACTAAATAGTATTTTTTACTTTAATAAATAAATCAGTCATTTTATTTACATCAATTCTGCCTGTATTTACATTTCTTGGACTTGGATGATAAGAACCAACCAATAAAATATTATTTGGTAGTTTAAAGAATTTACTATGCCCAAATTTTATATTTGAATCAATTCTGTAATGTTTTTTGTAAAATTGTATACATGCATCAAAAGCTATTTTCCCAAGTGCAACAACAATCTTTAAATTTTCTAAATATTCAATTTCTTTATTAAAATATTTAAAGCAAGTGTTTAGCTCTTTTTTTGTTGGTTTATCTCCAGGTGGTACACATTTTAACGCAGTAGTTATAAATATATCTCTCAATTTAAGTCCGTCATTTCTGTGGTCCGAATTTGGCTGGTTAGATAATTTTGCTTTATAAAGACATTTGTACAAAAAATCAGACGATCTATCTCCTGTAAAAACTCTACCGGTTCTATTGCCACCGTGTGCTGCTGGTGCTAAACCAACAAACAAAATTCTGGCTTTTGGGTCACCAAAGCCTGTTATTGGTTTTCCCCAATATTTTTCATTTATGTATTGTTTTCTTTTTTCTTTAGCTATCTTTTTTCTAAAACTCACCAATCTAGTACATTTTCTGCAGCTCACTATCAAATTTTCAAGTTTTTCAAAATCATTAGTCATAATTATTAATTTTTAATCTCTATGTCTTATACTATAATTAACTTAAATTATGAATGTTGGTTTTATTGGTGTTGGCTATATGGGTTATGGGATAGCCAAAAATATTTTAATAAATGGAAATAACCTATTTGTTATTGCAAACAAAAAAAGGGCACCGATAGACAAGATTGTAAGTGATGGTGCTATTGAGGTAAAATCTTACAATGAACTTTGTAAAAAGAATTTAGATGCATTATTTCTTTGTGTAACAAATACACCAATCGCTCTTAGTATTGCTGAAAAAGTCTCAACTTTACTAAAAGACAATACATTAATTATTGATGTTACAACACACAACCAAAATGGATCTATTCAGATGGAACAGATTTTTTCAAAACAAAAAATTAACTACATAGAATGCCCCGTAATGGGAGGTCCCGTTCAAGCAGAAGAAGGTGTTTGTGGAGGTATTGTTGGAGCATCAAAGGAAAATTTTAAAAAATCTGAAGTTTATTTAAAAACTTTTTGTAAAGATTATTTCCATTTTGGAGAAGTGGGTAAAGGAGCAAAGTCAAAGTTACTAAATAATTTTTTGTCACTCGGTACCGCAACAAATGTTATTGAATTCATCAAGAGCGCAAAAAAATTAGATATTGATTTAGAAAAACTTTTTGCAGTAGCAAAATTAGGATCTGGAAACTCAACAGCTTTAAATAGAATTTTTGATAATGTGCTTAAAGACGATTATACTGGATTTAAATTTTCAACTTCCAATACTTTAAAAGATCTTACTTACATCCATGAAATGCTAAAAGATTTAGGTAATGCAGAAAAATTAGCAGATGTAAAGAAATCTTTTTACAAAAAAGCAGTAGAAGATGGTAATGGAGATTTATTTATAAGTGAACTAATACAAAAAGATTAATTATTCCTTTTTTTTATCAGCAAATACAATAGCTATAAGCAATAATGCTGTCCAAAACATTGCCGCTAAACTTTTTACAGCACTCGTTTCAGCACCCCACAAATCAAAAAAAAATGCTCCAATAAGAATTCCAATTATATAAATTATTACTACTAATCTAGTTTGAGTCATTTAGTTGCTTCTTTTTAAATAATGACATTCCATTATTTTTTTTATGTTCATAAGATTCTTTGAAACTTTCTAGCTGCCATCCTTGCATTCTTTTCTGAATATCTTCTAAATTTTGTTCTTTCCACTCATCTTTGGTGTTCTGATCTTTCCAAATCTTCTTTTCATCATTGTCTCTTCCACAGCCATAACAATATCCAGTTACAGGATCCATTTTGCAAATGCTTATACAGGGTGAAACTATCATTTTTTTATATATTTATATCCTTTTACACTATTATTCTGATTGGACAAATTAGATCAATACTATATAAAACAGCATAAATTTGGGCGAGTGGCGGAATTGGTAGACGCGTTGGTCTTAGGAACCAATAGTGCAAGCTGTGAAGGTTCGAGTCCTTTCTCGCCTACCATTAATAGATTATGAAAGTAACAATAGAAAATAAAAAAGGTTTAGAAAAAGATCTTAAAGTATTTATAGATAAAAAAACAATCTCAGGCTTTATGGATGAGAAATATGAAGAAATAAGAAAAGACGTTGTCATAAAAGGTTTCAGACCTGGCAAGGTTCCTACCGAAATATTAAAAAGACAATTTGGTAAAGCTGTTTATGGTGAGGTAATTGATAAGTTGCTAAAAGATACGACAACAAAAGCTCTAGAAGAAAATAAAATCAAACCAGCTGGACAACCAAAAATAGATTTAAAGTCTTTTGGTGAAGGTAAAGATTTAGAATACATCATTTCAGTTACCGAACTGCCAGAGGTTTCTGCAAAAGGACTAAGCTCAATTAAAGTAGATGAGTATGTTGTAAAAATTGATCCAAAAGAAACAGATAAAAGAATTAATGAAATTGCAAAAAATCAGAATAATTTCAAGGATGCAGAAACAAATTATAGCTCAAAAATTAATGATCTTGTAATTTTTGATTATAAAGGAACTATTGACGGCAAAGAATTTAAGGGTAACGAAGGTAAAAATACCCAATTGGTTCTTGGAAAAGATTTATTTATAAAAGGTTTTGATAAACAATTAGAAGGCGTTAAATCAGGTGATACAAAAAATGTACAAGTAAATCTGCCTGAAAATTTTCCTGAAAAAGAACTTATTAATAAAATTGCTGTGTTTGAATGCAAGGTTACAGCAGTAAGAATTCCAGAAGAGGTAAAAATTAATGATGATTTTGCTAAAAATATGGGTGCAAAAGATTTAGCAAATTTAAAAGAACTTATTTCAAAACAAATTAATGATGAATATAAAAATTCATTAGCCATGATTACAAAGAAAAGTATTCTTGAGCAAATAGAGAAAGAAAAATTAGACCAATTACCTGATAATTTAATTGAACAGGAAGTTAAAATATTATCTCAAGGAATGAAGGAAGATGAAGTTAAAAAGAACCAAAAATCATTACAGGAACAAGCTAAAAAAAGAATTAAAACTGGATTAATCTTAAATGCTTTTGGTGAGGAAAATAAAATTAATGTGTCCCAGGAAGAAATTAATGTAGAAATACAAAAACAATTTAGAATGATGCCAGGTCAAGAGAAGATTGTTAAAGACTATTATGAACAAAATCCAGCAGCTATAGATAGTTTAAGAGGACAAATTTACGAAGAAAAAATAATTGAAGAAATTAAGAAAAAAGCAAAAACTACTAAAAAAGAAATCACCAAAGAAGAAGCTGAGAAAATTCTAAAACAAGAAAACGAAAATAACATTAAAGAACAAGCTAAACTGTCTAAAAAAGATGATCATGAAAAAAATAAGAAAAAAATAGATCATAAAAAAAAAGAGGTAAAAACAAAATCGAAAGAAACTAAAAAAACTAAAACTCCCGTATCAAAACCAAAAAAAGTAAAAAAGGTTAGCAAAAAGTAATCACAAGTTGTATAAGAATAGTCGAATCGATTATGTCTATTAAAATTCCAGAACAATTAAACACCCTTATCCCTATGGTTGTTGAACAATCAAGTAGAGGAGAAAGGGCATATGACATTTATTCTAGACTCTTAAAAGAGAGAATTGTATTTGTAGTTGGTCCCATAAATGATGCAGTTGCATCATTAGTTACTGCGCAATTATTATTTTTAGAATCAGAAGATCCTAAGAAAGAAATTTCTTTATATATAAATAGTCCTGGTGGACTTGTAACAGCTGGACTTGGTATTTATGATACAATGCAATATATCAAACCAGAAATAAGTACTTTGTGCATAGGTCAAGCGGCAAGCATGGGTTCATTTTTACTTGCAGCTGGCGCTAAAGGAAAAAGATTTTCATTGCCAAATTCTAGAATAATGGTTCATCAACCTTCTGCTGGTTTTCAAGGACAAGCGACAGATATTGAAATTCACGCTAATGAAGTTTTATCTTTAAAGAAAAGATTAAATGAAATTTACTCAAAACATACTGGAAAATCAGTTGATGAAATTAAATCAGCATTAGAGAGAGATAACTTTATGACTCCTGATAATGCAAAAAGTTTCGGTCTTATAGATAAAGTGGTAGAAAAAAGAGAATAGGTCACAATATATAGTTTGTCCACAACCTCTACTTGATTACTTTGCATGATATGTATTAAAGTATAAAAATTGATTCGAATAAAAATTTATGAGCAACAATAAAAATATTCTTTACTGTTCTTTTTGTGGCAAGAGCCAGCACGAAGTTAGGAAGTTAATTGCAGGACCAACCGTATTCATTTGTGATGAATGCGTGGAACTTTGTATGGACATCATAAAAGAAGAAAGCAAAGATAATTTTGTAAAACATCAAGATGGCTTACCTTTACCAAAAGAAATATGTAAAGTTCTCGATGATTATGTGATTGGACAATCCCACGCAAAAAAAGTTTTATCAGTTGCAGTTCACAATCATTACAAAAGACTAAATTACGAAAATAAAACAAGCAAAACTGTTGAACTGTCAAAATCGAATATTATGCTGGTAGGTCCTACAGGTTGTGGAAAGACATTATTAGCTCAAACTCTTGCAAGAATACTTGATGTACCTTTTACTATGGCTGATGCAACAACATTAACTGAAGCAGGATATGTTGGTGAAGACGTTGAGAATATAATTCTTAAATTATTACAAGCAGCAGATTATAATGTTGAAAAAGCTCAAAGAGGAATTGTTTATATAGATGAAGTTGATAAAATTAGTAGAAAGTCTGAAAACCCATCTATCACAAGAGATGTATCTGGAGAAGGGGTTCAACAAGCCTTATTAAAAATTATGGAAGGCACAGTGGCAAGTGTTCCTCCACAAGGAGGAAGAAAACATCCTCAACAAGAATTTTTACAAGTCGACACAACTAACATTTTATTTATTTGTGGAGGAGCTTTTGCTGGCCTTGATAAAATAATATCTCAAAGAGACAAAGGGTCTTCTATTGGATTTGGAGCAGAAGTAAAAACTTTAGAGGATAAAAAAACTGGTGAATGGATGAAAAATTTGGAGCCAGAAGATTTATTGAGATATGGTCTAATCCCTGAATTTATTGGTCGATTACCAATTACAGCTACACTAGAAGACTTAGATGAGAAATCTTTAGTTAAAATTTTACAAGAACCAAAAAATTCTTTGATAAAACAATATCAAGAGTTATTTAGATTGGAGGGTGTAAAATTAACATTTAAAGATCAGGCTATTAAAGATATTGCTAATAAAGCAATAAGCAAGAAAACTGGTGCTAGAGGATTGAGATCAATATTAGAAAATTTATTACTTAAAACTATGTTTGATCTCCCTGGACAGGATAACATTGAAGAAGTTATTATTGATGGTGCAGTAACTAAGGGCACCTCACAGCCAATTATTGTTCATTCGAAGAACAAATCAAAAACAGAAAAGACTTCTGCGGCTTAATAAGAGTTAATAAACAAAAGTTTCCTATTGCATTATAAAATATAATATCCATATTTACTGGAATGGAAGTTAAATTAACACAGCCCTTATTGCCTTTAAGAGACATAGTAGTTTTTCCAAGTATGGTAATTCCTCTATTTGTCGGAAGGGATAAATCTATTACTGCATTAAATGAAGTAATGAAAAGTGACAAAAAGATTATACTAGTTACACAAAAAAATTCTGAAGTTGATGATCCAAAAAAAAATGATGTATTTTCTTATGGATGTGAAAGCAATATATTACAACTTTTAAAACTCCCAGATGGCACAGTTAAAGTTTTAGTTGAAGGAATTAAAAGAGTAAAAATTGTTGATTTTAAAGATGATGAAAAATTTATTACATGTGCTTATGAACATCAAAAAGATGTTTTAAACAAAGATGAGGATTTACTACCTCTAGCACTCACAGCTGTGAGAAGATTAGAAAAATTAACATCGGTTAATAAAAAAATTTCATCAGAAACAATTAGCAATATTAAACAATTAAAAGATCCATCCAAAATTGTAGATAATATTGTTTCAAACCTAAATGCATCGATATCTGAAAAGCAACAAATATTTGAAACATTGGATGTTAAGAAAAGATTAAATGCAGCAATTAAGATGATGGAAAGTGAAACAAGTATTATTGGAGTAGAGAAAAGAATTAGAGGAAGAGTTAAAACTCAAATGGAAAAAACTCAAAGAGAGTATTATTTAAACGAACAACTAAAAGCAATCCAAAAAGAATTAGGTGAAATTGAAGACGGTAAAGATGAGACAACTAACTTAAAAAAATCAATTCAAAAATCTAAAATGCCAAAAGAAGTTGAGAAGAAATGCATGTCTGAGCTCAAAAAATTGAAAAATATGAGTCCTATGTCTGCAGAAGCAACAGTTGTTAGAAATTATTTGGATTGGATGATTGATCTTCCATGGTTTAAAAAAGATGATGTAGATATCGATTTAAATAAAGGTCTTAAAATTTTAGATGAAGATCATTTTGGTTTGGAAAAAGTAAAAGAAAGAATTATTGAGTTTTTAGCTGTTCAAAAAAGAATGGAAAAAATTAAAGGACCAATTTTATGTTTAGTTGGACCACCAGGAGTTGGAAAAACATCACTTGGAAAATCTATAGCTAAAGCTACTAACAGGCAGTTTATTAGAATGTCGTTAGGAGGTGTAAGAGATGAGGCTGAAATAAGAGGTCATAGAAGAACATACATTGGATCTTTACCAGGAAAAATAATTCAAATGATGAAGAAAGCTGGCACAAAAAATCCTTTATTTTTATTAGATGAAGTAGATAAAATTGGAAACGATTATAGAGGAGATCCATCATCAGCTTTGCTAGAAGCATTAGACCCTGAGCAGAATACAGCCTTCAATGATCACTATTTAGAAGTTGATTATGATTTGTCTGATGTAATGTTTGTAACAACAGCAAATACTTTAAATATTTTACCACCACTTCTTGATAGAATGGAAGTTATAAGAATTCCTGGATATACAGAGGATGAGAAGATAAATATTGCTAATAAGTATCTTTTACCCAAACAAGTAAAAGAAAATGGAGTGAAAGAGGGTGAGCTAAATTTAGAAGATGGAACAATAAAAGAGATAATTAGAAGTTACACAAGAGAGTCTGGCGTTAGAAATTTAGAAAGAGAAATTTCAAAAGTAACAAGAAAAGTTGTTAAGAAAGTAGTAAGTGGTGAAGTTGAAAGGGTTCAAGTAAACGATAAAAATATTCCAGACTTTTTAGGAATTAAAAAATTCAAATATGGTGAAGTAGAGGATAAAGATAAAACCGGAATAGTAATTGGACTAGCGTGGACTGAGGTAGGAGGAGAAATTCTTAAAATCGAGACTGTTAATATGCCAGGCAAAGGTAGAATGCAGATAACAGGTAAACTTGGTGATGTCATGCAAGAGTCTGTTAAAGCTGCAAAATCATATGTCAGATCAAAAAGTTTGGAATATGGTATAATTCCACCTTTCTTTGAGAAGAAAGATTTTCATATCCATGTCCCTGAAGGAGCTACACCAAAAGATGGACCATCAGCTGGTATAGCAATGGTTACATCCATAGTATCATCAATCACAAATATTCCCGTGAACAGAGAGATTGCTATGACTGGTGAAGTAACAATTACAGGACAAGTTTTACAAATTGGCGGTTTAAAAGAAAAATTATTAGCTGCACACAGAGCAGGGGTTAAAAAAGTATTAATACCTAAAGAAAACGAAAAAGATTTAGCAGATATTCCAAAAAAGGTAAGAGAAGACATTAAAATTATTCCAGTAGAAACAGCAGATGAAGTGCTTAAAATTGCCCTTACAAAAGAATTAAAACCTATTGAATGGACTGAAGTTGATAAAATATCTGAGGGTAAAAAGGACGATAAATCTCAAGCTAGTATTCAGTAATAAACAATTTACTTTATTAATCTGTTGATGTAATAGTACCAAGATTTTGGGTGGTTAGCTCAGTTGGTAGAGCATCTCGTTTACACCGAGGGGGTCAAAGGTTCGAGTCCTTTACTACCCACCATTTACACCTGTGGGGGTGTAGCTCAGTTGGTTAGAGCACCTGCCTGTCACGCAGGGGGCCGAGGGTTCGAGTCCCTTCACTCCCGCCATTATTCGAGTAAAACTAGGCATAAAAATGTGACATATCTTCACTTTTAGTTGATATAATAGTTGTTACATAGGAATCAAATGCTTGCGGAATTTTTAAAAGATTATCTACCGATAATATTATTTTTGATAATAGCTTTAGGCTTAAGTCTTGCTTTTGTAGCAATTAATTATATCGCTGCTCCAAGCAAACCTGATCCTGAGAAACTTTCAGCCTATGAGTGTGGTTTTGAACCTTTCAATGACTCAAGGATGGAATTTGATGTCAGGTTTTATTTGGTTGCAATATTATTTATAATATTTGATTTAGAAATTGCATTTTTATTCCCATGGGCGATTTCACTTGGTGAAATTGGTTTATATGGATTCTGCTCTATGATGTTATTTTTATTTATTCTAACTGTTGGATTTATTTACGAGTGGAAAAAAGGTGCTTTAGACTGGGAATAATATGAATTTACAAGATAGAAAAAAAGATATTCCAGATGAGTTTAAACAATTAGCTCAAGACTTTAGTGATAACGGTTTTATAACAACATCACTAGACAATCTTGTTAATTGGGCAAGAACTGGATCATTGCATTGGATGACATTTGGATTAGCATGTTGTGCTGTTGAAATGATGCAAACATCTATGCCAAGATATGATCTTGAAAGATTTGGTGCAGCACCGAGAGCATCACCACGTCAATCAGATGTCATGATAGTCGCAGGCACGCTAACAAATAAAATGGCTCCTGCATTAAGAAAAGTTTACGACCAGATGCCTGAACCTAGGTATGTAATATCTATGGGAAGTTGTGCAAATGGTGGAGGCTATTATCATTATTCATATTCTGTAGTAAGAGGATGCGATCGAGTGGTACCTGTTGATGTATATGTCCCTGGATGCCCTCCCTCAGCTGAAGCATTACTTTATGGAATTTTACAATTACAGAAAAAAATTAGAAATAAAGGTTCTTTAGAAAGATAATAATGAAAAATCTTGAGGACTTGGAAAAGTTTATAAACTCCGAATTAACATCTAAAATAAATAATTCATTTATAAAGCATGAAACTATTTATATAAACATAGATCATGATGAATTGGTCGATGTTATTTCTTTTTTGAAGACTAATAAAGAAACTAAATTTAGGCAAATAATCGAAATTACTGCTGTAGATTACCCTGAAAATGAAAATAGATTTAAGATGGTTTATTTATTATTAAGTCATGAATACAATCAAAGAATTATTATTGATTATTCAATTAAAGAAAATGACGTAATTTCCTCATTAACTTCCATATTTCCTGCTGCAAATTGGATGGAAAGAGAAGTATTCGATATGTATGGATTAAACTTTAAAAATCATCCTGATTTAAGAAGAATTTTAACCGATTATGGCTTTGAGGGACATCCTTTAAGAAAAGATTTTCCTCTAACTGGTCATAATGAGGTTCGTTATAGCGAAGAACAAAAAAAAGTGATCTATGAACCTGTTAAATTGGAACAAAATTACAGAAATTTTGACTATGAAAGTCCTTGGGAAGGCACAAAATACATTAAAGAAATTAAAAAAAGCTAATGGCAAAAGAAAAAAAAACACTTAATTTAAATTTTGGGCCGCAACATCCTGCAGCACATGGAGTTTTAAGATTAATACTTCAATTAGATGGAGAAGTTGTCGAAAAAGCTGATCCTCATATAGGGTTATTGCACCGAGGTACTGAAAAGTTAATTGAAAACAAAACCTATATCCAAGCAGTTCCTTATTTTGATCGTTTGGATTATGTAGCACCAATGAATCAGGAACATGCGTTTGCTTTAGCTATAGAAAAAATTCTAAAAATCGAAGTTCCTTCTAGAGCAAAATATATAAGAGTAATTTTCTGCGAAATAGGTCGAATATTAAGTCACATTTTGAATGTAACTACTCAAGCAATGGATGTTGGGGCGTTAACACCAACTTTATGGGGTTTTGAGGAACGAGAAAAATTAATGGGATTTTATGAGAGAGTGTCCGGATCAAGGTTGCACGCTAATTATTTTAGAGCTGGTGGAGTACATAAAGATCTTCCTAGCGGACTTGATAGTGATGTCGGAGAATTTTGCGAAAAATTCCCAAAAATAATTGACGATTTAGAAACTTTACTTACCGATAACAGAATATTTAAACAGAGAAATGTAGATATAGGAATTGTTTCCAAACAAGATGCGCTAGATTATTCTTTTTCAGGAGTAATGTTAAGAGGTTCTGGTGTAGCTTGGGATTTAAGAAGAAGTCAACCTTATGATTGTTATGACGATTTAGAATTTAAAATTCCTGTTGGAAAAAATGGAGATTGTTATGACAGATATCTTTGCAGAATTGAAGAAATGAGAGAAAGCGTAAAAATTATTAAACAGTGTTTAACAAATATTCCAAAAGGACCAATTAAAACAGAAGATGGAAAGATTTCTCCGCCACCAAAAAAGGAACTTAAACAGTCTATGGAGGCTTTAATCCATCATTTTAAGTTATTTACAGAAGGATATAGAGTTGAAAAAGATGAGATATATACAGCAGTTGAGGCACCAAAAGGAGAATTTGGTGTCTATCTAATTTCAGATGGCTCAAGCAAACCATACAAATGTAAAATCAGAGCTCCTGGATTTACCCATCTTCAAGCTATGGATTATTTAATAAAAGGACACATGCTTGCTGATGTACCTGCAGTTTTAGGTTCAATGGATATTGTTTTTGGAGAGGTCGATAGATGAGTATAAAAAAAATTCACAAAGTACAGCCTGAAACCTTTGTATTTAGTGACAAAAGTATTAAGGCTGCAAATAAAATTGTTTCTAATTACCCGAATGGAAAACAACAGAGTGCAGTAATGGCTTTGTTATATATAGCTCAAAGACAAAATGATAATTGGATACCGTTACAAGCAATGAAATACATAGCTAAATTTTTAGACATGCCTTATATAAAAGTTTATGAAGTGGCAACTTTTTATTCGATGTATAATCTGTCACCAGTAGGTAAATATTTCTTTCAAGTTTGTACTACTACACCTTGTATGCTTAGAGGAGCTTATGATTTAGTTAAAGTTTGTAAAAATAAAATATCTGAAAAAGAAAATGTATTATCTGAGGATGGAAAAATTTCTTGGATGGAAGTTGAATGTTTGGGCGCATGTGTTAACGCTCCAATGATGCAAGTTAACGAGGACTATTATGAAGATTTGAATGATAAAAAACTTGAAGAAATAATTGAGACAATATACCAAAACAAAACCCCAAAACCAGGATCATATACAAAAAGAATAAATGCAGAACCAGTTAATAATAGAAAAACTTTAATAGGAAACAAAAATGCTTAAAGACGAAGATAGAATATTTCAAAATTTATACAACGACAGTGGTGCAGATATCGGGGCTGCTAAGTTAAGAAATGATTGGAACGGAACAAAGGAAATTTTAGACAAGGGAAGAGAATGGATAATCAATGAAGTTAAATCCTCTGAACTTAGAGGACGTGGTGGAGCTGGTTTTCCAACTGGACTAAAATGGTCATTTGCACCTAAAGAAGTAGGGTCTAGACCACATTACCTAGTTATCAACGCTGACGAGTCAGAACCTGGAACATGTAAAGATAGAGATATATTAAGATTTGAACCTCACAAATTATTAGAAGGATGTTTGATTGCTTCTTATGCAGTTAATGCACATAAATGTTATATTTATATTAGAGGCGAATATTTTAATGAAGGACAAAAACTTCAAACTGCAATCGATGAGGCTTATAAAAATAATTTAATTGGTAAAAATGCTTTAAATTCAGGATGGGATTTAGATATTTATATTCACTATGGTGCTGGTGCTTACATTTGTGGTGAAGAAACTGCATTATTAGAGAGTTTGGAGGGAAAAAAAGGTCAACCAAGGTTAAAACCACCATTTCCCGCATTAATTGGATTGTATGGATGTCCTACTATAATTAATAACGTTGAGACTGTTGCAGCTGTTCCTACAATTCTAAGAAGAGGTGCAAAATGGTTTAGTTCACTTGGAAGACCTAAAAACACAGGAACAAAAATTTATTGTATTTCCGGAAATGTTAATAACCCATGTAATGTAGAAGAAGAAATGGGAATTCCACTTAAAGAATTAATTGAAACTCATGCTGGTGGTGTAGTTGGTGGATGGGACAATCTCAAAGCAGTAATACCCGGCGGTTCCTCAATGCCAATGTTGCCTAAAGAAATTTGTGATAATATGAAAATGGATTTTGATGCATGTGTTGAAAATAAAACAGGACTAGGAACAGCTGGTATTGTTGTTATCAATAATGACCAAGATATTATTAAGTGTATGGCAAGAATAGCCAGATTTTATAAACATGAAAGTTGTGGTCAGTGTACTCCATGTAGAGAAGGATCTGGATGGATGTGGAGAATGTTGGAGAGAATGGCAGCAGGTGAGGCAACTCCAGACGAAGTGGATATGCTTTTTGATGTAACGAAACAAATAGAAGGTCATACTATTTGTGCATTTGGTGAAGGTTCTTCTTGGCCAGTTCAAGGATTAATTAGACATTTTAAAGATGAAATACTTGAAAGAAATAAATTTGATCCAGTAGTTAAAAAATCAAAAAATATTCCATACCTGGTTGATCAACATTTATTAGAAAAGGAAAATGCCTAAATTAAAAGTAAACGATATTGATATTGAAGTTGAAGATGGTCTAACTGTGCTTCAAGCTTGTGAACAAGCTGGAGCTGAAATACCAAGATTTTGTTATCATGAAAAACTTTCCATAGCTGGGAATTGTCGTATGTGTTTGGTTGAAATGGAAAAATCCCCAAAACCTATAGCTTCATGTGCAATGCCTGCAACTGAGGGTATGGTTATAAAAACAAATACAGAAAAAGTTGAAAAAGCAAGAAAAGGTGTGATGGAGTTTTTATTGGCTAACCACCCCTTAGATTGTCCTGTGTGTGATCAAGGTGGTGAATGTGATTTACAGGATCAATCAATGTTTTATGGAATTGATAAATCAAGATTTAAAGAGAATAAAAGATATGTGCCTGAAAAATACATGGGGCCGTTAATAAAAACACAAATGACTAGATGTATTCATTGTACTAGATGTATCAGATTTGCCACGGAGGTAGCGGGAGTGCCAGAATTAGGTGCGATTGGACGCGGAGAAAACATGGAAATCACAACTTATTTGGAGAAATCAATGGAGTCTGAAATGTCAGCAAATGTGATTGATTTATGTCCGGTTGGTGCATTAACTTCTAAACCTTATGTGTTCGAGGCAAGACCATGGGAGCTAAAAAAGACTGAAACAATTGATGTTATGGATGCTGTTGGGTCAAACATTAGAGTGGATACTTACGATTGGGAAGTAAAAAGGGTTTTACCAAGAATTAATGAGGAAATTAATGAGGAGTGGATATCTGATAAAACAAGATATGCATGTGATGGATTAAAAAATCAAAGATTAGACACTCCATTTATAAAAAATAATGGAAATTTTGAAGAAATAAGTTGGCAAGATGCATACAAAAAAATAAAAGAAAAAATTTTAAAAACATCACCAGATAAAATAGTTGGTTTAACCGGTGACATGACAAACATGGAAACTTTGTTTGCTGTTAAAAACTTATTTCAAAAAACTTTAAATTCTAACTATTTAGATTCGAGAGCTAACCATACTTATATAAATTTTGAAAATAGAAATAATTATCTATTTAACTCTAGCATAGAAGGTATTGAAGAAAGTGATCTTATATTATTAATAGGCACAAACCCAAGATTTGAGGCAACTATATTAAACTCTAGAATAAGAAAAACTTATTTAAAAAATAAAACTGAAATATTTTCTTTAGAAGATGTGGGTGATTTAACTTATACTTATAAAGTTTTAGAAAATAATTCAAAAGTAATTAGTAAAATAATTAAAAATGAACACGATATTTCAAACAAAATTGCCAGTGCAGAAAAACCTATAATTATCTTAGGTCAATCAATATTAAATAGTAACAATGGTCCATATATATTCGAAGAGTTAAAAAAGTATTTGACAAGTATTAACAAAATTAATGACAACTGGAATTCATTAAATATTTTATCAACTGATGCATCAGCCGTTGGTTCTTATGATTTAGGCATTTTTTCCTCAAATGATGGAAGTAATAAAACTCTTAAAAAAATTGAGAATGGTGAGGTGGAAGTTATTTTTTTATTAGGTCAAGATAAACTAAAAATTAAAAAAAGTAATGAATTTATAATTTATATTGGAAGTCATGGTGATAATGGTGCAGATATGGCAGATCTTATATTGCCTGGCGCTGCATATACAGAACAAGATGGTTATTTCACTAACTTAGAAGGAAAGCTCCAAAAAGCATACAAAGCTTCATATCCTCCAGAAGGAGCAAAAGAAGATTGGCAAATAATTAATGAATTATCTTCTACTATCAATGGAAATGCTTTATTTACTAACAAAGATGAACTTCTAAAATCCATGCTAAACTATTTAAGTAATCATAATATTAAAAACTTTGAAGTTCCTTCATATAATTTGAATGATGAAAAAATATTAGTTGAAGATATTGATTATTATTATTCAAATACGATTGCTCGAGCATCTAAAACAATGTCAGAGTGTAGATACGCAAGAGCTCATTCAAAAAAAACTGGAACTGAGGGTTAATGGACTCTTATTTTTCAATATTATTTTCTGAAGTTTATAAAATTATATTTTTATTAGTACCTGTTCTAGTTTCTGTAGCAATGATAGTTTGGCTTGATAGAAGAGTTTGGGCCTTTGTACAAAAAAGAAGAGGACCTAATGTTGTTGGACCATTTGGTTTATTTCAATCATTAGCTGATGCATTAAAATATATCTTTAAAGAAATAATAATACCTGCAAGCTCAAACAAGCTTGTATTTGTATTAGCTCCAGTCGTGACAATGACACTAGCATTAATATCATGGGCTGTAATTCCATTTGGAGAAGATTTTGTTCTAGCTGACATCAATGTTGGTATTTTATATCTTTTTGCAGTTTCATCATTAGGTGTATATGGAATAATTATGGGTGGATGGGCTTCCAACTCTAAATACCCTTTTTTAGGTGCAATCAGATCTGCTGCGCAAATGGTATCATATGAAGTTTCAATAGGAGTCATAATAATCAATGTACTATTATGTGTTGGATCTTTAAACTTAAGCGACATCGTCATGGCACAACAAAATTTATGGTTTGTAATTCCTTTGTTTCCTATGTTTGTAATTTTTTTTATTTCAGCACTAGCAGAAACAAATCGTCCTCCATTTGATTTACCAGAAGCAGAAGCAGAATTAGTGGCAGGATATCAAACTGAATATTCAGGAATGATGTATGCTATGTTTTGGTTAGGGGAGTATGCAAATATTTTATTAATGTGTGCAATGGGCTCAGTTTTATTTTTGGGTGGCTGGTTGTCTCCAATAGATGTCTTCCCATTTAATGCTGTTCCAGGTCCATTTTGGTTAATCTTTAAAATATTATTTTTATTTATTTTATTTGCGTTAGTTAAAGCAACTGTTCCAAGATACAGATATGACCAATTAATGAAGCTTGGTTGGAAGATATTTCTCCCATTTTCACTGTTTTATGTTGTTTTAACTTCAAGTTTTTTACTATATTTTGACTTACTACCAGGGAAATAAATGAAAATTTCAAGATTATTAAAAACTATATTCATGATTGATTTTGTGACTGGTTTATTAATTGCAATAAAAGAGACTTTTAAGACAAAAAAGACAATCAATTATCCTTTTGAAAAGGGATCTTTAGGAACAAGGTCTAGAGGGGAGCACGCTCTTAGGAGATACCCTAACGGTGAAGAAAGATGTATAGCGTGTAAGCTTTGTGAAGCTGTATGTCCAGCGCAAGCTATTACAATTGAGTCAAAGGAAAGAGATGATGGTAGTAGAAAAACTGTAAGATACGATATTGATATGCTGAAGTGCATATACTGTGGTCTTTGTGAAGAGTCATGTCCTGTAGATGCAATTGTTCAAGGTCCTAATTTTGAATTTGCAACAGAGACGAGAGAAGAGCTTTATTATACAAAAGAAAAACTCTTGGAAAATGGAGACAGGTGGGAAAACATTTTAGCCGCTAATATAAAGGCTGATAATTCTCACAGGTAATCTTATGATTGCACACTCAGTTTTCTTCTATATTTTCTCCTTAATAGCTATTGTTTCTGCAGTCATGGTAACAGTATCAAAAAATACAGTTCACTCTGTATTTTTTTTAATTCTCGATTTCATTAGCATATCCTGTTTGTTTATAATGATAGGTGCAGAATTTTTAGGAATGATAATGCTTATAGTTTATGTTGGGGCGGTTGCGGTTTTATTTTTATTCGTTGTAATGATGTTAAACGTAGCTGAACAAAAAGGTCAGTGGTTTAGCTCAAGGTGGGATGGCGGAACCCATATACCGGTTGGTTTATTAGTTAGCTTAATTATTTTTTTTGAACTGATAATTGTAATTGGAGGATGGAAATATAAACCCGATTTATTAAATAGTCTTTCTATAAACATTTCTAATGAAGTCACTAATACTAGGTCTATTGGAAATGTTTTATATACTGATTACATACTTCTGTTTCAAATTTCAGGAATGATACTGTTAGTTGCTATGATAGGAGCAATAGTTTTAACATATAGAGAAAGGGCCGGTGTTAAAAGACAAAGTTATATTAAGCAAATTTCTAGAGAAAGAGACGAAGGTGTTGATTTAGTTGAGGCTAAGAGAAATAAAGGAGTTAAAATAGATGCTTAGCATAGGTTTAGGACATTATTTAACATTAGCTGCAATTATATTTACTATTGGTGTTGTAGGTATTTTTCTCAATAGAAAAAATGTAATAGTTATTTTAATGAGTATTGAGCTAATTTTACTTGCAGTAAATATAAACCTTGTTGCTTTCTCTATATTTATTAATGACTTAAGTGGTCAAATATTTACACTATTTATTTTAACAGTTGCTGCTGCCGAGGCCGCTATCGGGTTAGCTATAATTGTAGTTTATTTTAGAAATTCAGACACAATAAGAGTTGAAGAGATTAAAAATTTAAAAGGATAAAATGGAATACCTAATTTTATTTCTACCTCTAATAGGATCTGTAATTACTGGTTTTTTTGGAAAGAAAATAGGAGACAGAAATTCTCAAATTTTGACAAGCTCGTTTGTGAGTATTTCAGCAATACTCTCTTTATTTGTTTTGTATAAAGTTGTTAGTTTAGATTATTCAAACAATCTTGTTATAGCTACCTGGATTAACTCCGGAACATTAAATGTTAATTGGTCGATAAAAATTGACTCATTATCAGCAGTTATGTTTGTTGTTGTAAATTTTGTTTCAGCTTTAGTGCATATTTACTCAATTGGTTACATGTCACACGATCCTCATAAAACAAGATTTATGGCATATTTATCATTGTTTACTTTTGCAATGTTAACTTTAGTAAGTTCTGATAACTTTATTCAACTATTTTTTGGTTGGGAAGGTGTAGGCTTATGCTCATATTTTTTAATTGGATTTTGGTTTAAAAAAGAGAGTGCAAACAAGGCTGCAATAAAAGCTTTTGTTGTTAATAGAGTTGGTGATTTTGGTTTAGCGCTTGGAATTTTTCTGATTTTTTATATTTTTGGTACAGTCAATTATGATGAGGTTTTTGAACAAATCCCAAATGTTTTAGATAAAAAAATAAATTTTATTGGTATTAACATAGAAATTATTGATTTGATTTGTTTACTTTTATTAATCGGAGCAATGGGAAAATCAGCTCAATTTTTATTACATACTTGGTTGCCTGATGCTATGGAAGGCCCAACGCCAGTATCTGCATTAATTCACGCTGCAACAATGGTAACTGCTGGAGTGTTTCTGATTGTCAGATGCTCGCCTGTATATGAATACTCTCCATTAGCTCTCACAACTATAACCATAATTGGAATGACCACCGCTTTCTTTGCAGCAACAGTTGCACTTGTCCAAAATGATATAAAAAAAATTATTGCTTATTCTACTTGTAGTCAATTGGGCTATATGTTTTTTGCTGCTGGAGTAGGAGCTTACAATGTGGCTATGTTTCATCTATTTACACATGCTTTTTTTAAGGCTTTGCTATTTTTAGGAGCTGGCGCTGTAATTCATTCATTTCATGAAGAACAAGATATAAATAAAATGGGTGGTGTTATAAAGAAACTTCCATACACATATGTATTAATGCTCATTGGAACTCTGGCATTAACAGGTTTTCCTTTTTTATCAGGTTTTTATTCTAAAGATGCAATAATTGAATTTGCGTACCTAAGAGGGAATGGAGTTGGAATACTTGCAGCTTTTGTGGGTATTTTTACAGCTTTATTAACATCAATTTACTCTTGGAGACTTATTTTTAAAACATTCCATGGTGATTTTAACAACAAAGAACTTAGTGTTGATAAAATACACGAGTCTCCATTAGTTATGATTGCTCCTTTAATTATTTTAGCAATAGGAGCTGTATTTGCAGGAATGGTGTTTAAAGATTTATTTATAGGGCATGAAATGGCATATGAATTTTGGGGTCAATCTATAAAATTTTTAGAACCACTCAGCACAGATCATCCACCAACATGGTTTTTATTGTTAACGCCTATACTTGTTACCGCTGCAATTCCTTTTTCTTATTATTTATATCTAAAAAATAAAAACATTGTTAAAGGATTAAAAGAAATGAATGAACCATTTTATCAATTTTTATTTAAGAAATGGTACTTTGATGAAATATATGATTATTTATTTGTAAATCCTTCAAAAAGAATTGGAAAATTTTTATGGAAAAAAGTTGATGGATCCATAATAGATAAATTTGGTCCTGACGGAATTTCAAGTGTAATTAAAAATTTATCAATTAGAGCAGTCAAATTTCAATCTGGATTTATTTATCAATATGCATTTGTTATGTTGATTGGATTTTCAGTTTTACTGACAATACTTATATTAAACTAATGAATTTTCCAATTTTATCTTCCTTAATTTTGCTACCTACAATAGGAGCTTTTTTTATATTATTCACAAAATCCACAAGTGGAAAATACCAAAGTTCCAAATATGTAGCTTTATTTATTTCTTTAGCAAATTTTTTATTATCTTTATATCTTTGGTATGTTTTTGATAAAAATTCAGCAGATTTTCAGTTTGTAGAAAATAGAGAATGGTTATCAGGATTTATAAATTATAAAGTTGGAATAGATGGTATTTCAATTTTATTTATAATATTAACAACTTTCATAACACCAATTTGTATTATTTCAGTTAATGCTACAATTACAAATAGACTTAAGGATTTCTTAATTGCCATATTAATAATGGAAACATTTATGATTGGTGTTTTCTGCTCACTTGATCTAGTTGTATTTTATTTATTTTTTGAAGCAGGTCTTATACCAATGTTTTTAATAATTGGTATTTGGGGTGGAGAAAGAAGAGTCTACTCAGCCTTTAAATTTTTTCTGTACACTTTATTAGGATCAGTTCTTATGTTGGTTGCTATTATTGCTATTTATTGGATAACAGGAACTACTGATGTTGAAAAACTTTATGAACTTGGTATTCAGGTGGAATATCAAAATTTATTATGGCTAGCATTTTTTAGCTCTTTTGCAGTAAAAACTCCTATGTGGCCGGTACATACTTGGCTGCCTGATGCTCATGTAGAGGCTCCAACTGTTGGATCTGTATTGCTAGCAGCAATATTGCTTAAAATGGCTGGATATGGATTTATTAGATTTTCGCTAGGATTATTTCCTATAGCTTCTGAAAATTTCACAATGTTAGTTTATATCTTAAGTTTAATTGCAATTATTTACACATCTCTGGTTGCTTTGATGCAGGAAGATATGAAAAAACTCATAGCATACTCCTCAGTTGCACATATGGGATTTGTAACATTAGGTATCTTCACAATGACTCAACAAGGTATTGAGGGAAGTATTTTTCAAATGATTAGTCATGGACTTGTATCTGCTGCACTTTTCTTGAGTGTTGGAGTTGTTTATGAAAGGCATAATACAAGACTAATAAATAAATATGGTGGTTTAGTTTCCATAATGCCAAGATACGCAATTGTTTTTATGGTATTCACACTAGGAGCTTTAGGACTGCCTGGAACAACAGGTTTTATTGGAGAATTCTTAATTTTAATGGGTGCATTTGAAAAAAATATCCTAGTAGCGATGATTGCAAGTTTAGGAGTAATTTTAGGAGCAGCATATATGCTGTGGTTATTTAAAAGGGTTGTTTTCGGCAAAATTAATAACCAAGAGCTTAAAAGTATGAAAGATTTAAAAACTTTTGAAATTATCACTTTATCAGCTTTAGTAATACCAATTTTATTTTTTGGTTTTTATCCAGAGCCTTTAATGAATTCAATTGAAGCATCAGTCGAGAATACTTTAAATATGTACAACTTTGACTTAATTAACAATCTTGCATCAAAAGACTAATGGAAAATTTTCAATATATATTACCTGAAATCTTCATATCGGTATCTATTATGCTATTTTTACTAGTTGGAGTTTTCAAAAAAAATAGCGCAAATTTAATTTATAATTTATCTAATATATCGCTAGTTATTTTATTGGCACTAATAATAAATCTCAGCTCATTAGATACAACTTACTTATTCAATAAGTCATATTTAATAGACAATTTATCTAATTATATGAAGATTATACTTGTTGGATCTGGAATTTTTGTAATGCTAACTGGATCTAAATATATCCAAGTTATCAATTTAAATAAAATTGAATACCCTATCCTCATTCTAAGCAGCATTTTGGGAATGATGATAATGATAAGCTCAAATGATTTAATTGTTTTTTACATGGGCCTTGAACTACAATCATTAGCTTTGTATGTTCTTGCATCTTTTAATAGAGACAATTTACTTTCTACAGAATCTGGACTAAAATATTTCGTTCTTAGCGCATTATCATCTGGATTATTATTGTATGGGTGTTCATTAACTTATGGATTTTCTGAAAGTACAAATTTTGATCAAATATTTATAAACTCTACTGAATTTAATTATGGTACCACGTTTGGCATAGTCTTTATTTTAGTTGGTCTTGCATTTAAAATATCAGCAGTACCTTTTCATATGTGGGCTCCAGATGTTTACCAAGGCTCCCCAACATCTGTAACATTATTCTTTGCTATACTTCCAAAAATAGCTGCGCTCTCTGTATTCATTAAGTTTTTGTACACACCTTTTGCTAATATGAATGATCAGTGGCAAACTATAATTGTATTTATTTCAATAGCTTCAATGATATTTGGTGCTGTTGCAGCCATAGGTCAAAAAAATTTAAAAAGGTTAATTGCTTATAGTTCAATCAGTCATATGGGCTATGCGTTGGCTGGATTAGCAACAGTTAGCAACCAAGGAATACAAAGTTCTATTACTTATATATCTATTTATTTAGTAATGAATTTAGCCTTTTTTAGCTGCTTATTTATGCTTAAGAGAAATGATAAATATTATGAGAATATAGAGGACTTATCAGGACTTTCTAAAAAACACCCAATTTTGTCTTTCTCGTTGTTGATAGTTTTATTTTCTTTAGCTGGAATACCTCCACTAGCAGGATTCTTTGCAAAATTTTATGTTTTTTTAGCTGTTATAGAACAGTCAATGTATTTTTTAGCAATTGTTGGATTATTAGCAACTGTAGTTGCAGCTTTTTATTATCTAAGAATTATAAAAATTATATATTTCGATCCAGAAAAGGAAGAATACGAAATATCTCATAATCTAGGATTAAAAATTACTTTGGCTATTTCAACAATATTTATTTTAGCATACTTTATATATCCGAGCGGCATAACAGAAATAGTATCTAAAATTACTATGATCTAATGAAATTAAAAAAATATTTATACAAAAAAGTCGAAAGCACTAACAATGTAGCGCTAAGATTAATTAAGCAAGGCAATCAAAGTGGAATAATTTTAGCAGATCTACAAACAAAAGGTAAAGGACAAAGAAAAAATAAATGGATATCTATAAAAGGTAATTTGTTTTTGTCAGTCTTCTTTGAAATTAGTAAAAAAATATCCTTAACAAAAATAATAAATTTAAATTTAAAAATAATTAAAAAAATAGTATTTAAAAAAATAAATACTTTAATTTTAATTAAAAAACCTAATGATATATTAATAAATAAAAAAAAGGTCTGTGGAATTTTACAAGAGACAATTTTTATGCAGAATAGAAAATACTTAATCGTAGGAATTGGAATTAATGTTTCTAGTAGTCCAAAAATTAATAATTATCCAACTACATTTTTAAATAATTATACAAATAAAAAATTAAAAAGGCTTGAATTATTTAAAGAAATTAAATTGCTGTATGAAAAAAACCTACACTCATTTGGAGTTTAATATATGTATTTAATTGGAGATATTGGAAATACTGCAATTAAAATTTGTTTATTTAATAACAATTTAAAATTGATCAAAAATATTAAAATTCATAAGAAAAATTTAAACAAAAAATTTATTCATAAAAAATTATTATTTTTAAGAAAATATAATTCTAAATTAAGAAAAGTACTCTTTAGCTCGGTTGTCCCCAACTCTTATAAAATAATAAAAAAAACCATTAAAGAAATTACTAAATTAAACTGTGTCGAATTAAAAACATGTAATTTAAAAAAATTTATAAATATAAAAGTCAATAGAAAACAAATTGGTTCTGATCGTTTAGCTAATGCGATTGCAGTTATTGATAGTAGGTTTAATTATATTATAGTCGATTTTGGAACGGCTACCAATTTTGATATTGTTATTAAAAAAGATTATATTGGTGGTGTTTTAGCACCGGGTGTAGAACTTTCCTTGAAAAACTTAATAGATAAAGCCTCTTTAATACCTAAAATTAAGCTAGAAAAGACAGCAAATGTCATTGGCAAAAACACTAAAACTGCTGTAAGAGCTGGTTTTTATCATGGTTATACTGGCTTAATTGAAAATATAATTAAACTTATTTTAAAACAAACTAGAAAAAAGTTTAAAATTATACTTACAGGTGGATTTGCACACTTATTTAAATCATCAATTAAGGGTATTAAAACGGTTGATAAAAATTTAACAATTAAAGGTATCTTAAGAGTAGCTATAAATTAAAAAAATTATGAAAGATGAATTATTATTTTGTCCTCTAGGAGGATCTGGTGAAATAGGAATGAACATGAACCTATTTGCATATGGTAAGCCAGACAATCAAAAATGGATTATTGTTGATATTGGTGTTACATTCGCAGATGATACAGTACCTGGTGTTGATATCATATATCCAGATCCAGGATTTATAATAGATAAAAAAGATGATTTGCTAGGTATAGTCCTAACACATGCTCATGAAGATCATATTGGAGCTATTGCTCATGTTTGGCCAAAATTAAAATGTAAAATTTATGCTACACCTTTTACCTCAGTATTAATTACTGAAAAATTTAAAGAAAAAAAAATTGATATAACTGGTTTTTTAAAAATAGTAGAACTTAATAGTACAATTAATCTAGATCCCTTTAAGATAGAGTTTGTTACACTTACTCATTCAATATTAGAACCTAATGGTCTTAAAATACAAACACCAGCTGGAAATATACTACATACCGGAGATTGGAAATGCGATCCAGATCCTTTGATAGGTGGAAACATAAACTCAGAAAGATTAAAGGAAATAGGCAATGAAGGTGTATTAGCCATGATTTGTGACTCTACAAATGTATTTAGTGCAGGTAGAGCAGGGTCTGAACTTGATGTGCGTAAAAATTTACTTAAGGTTTTTGAAAGATTAAAAAAAAGAATAATCGTTACTTCATTTGCATCTAATGTAGCAAGAATGGAAACTGTTTTTTATTGTGCAGAACAAACTGGTAGACATATTTCACTAGTTGGAAGATCGATGCACAGAATATTTAAAGCAGCAAGACAATGTGGTTATCTTAAGAATGTTATTGATCCTATAGACTCAAGAGATGCAAAAAATATATCTAGAGAAAAAATTGTTTATTTGTGTACCGGAAGTCAAGGCGAACCAATGGGAGCTATGAATAGGATAGTTAAATATACTCACCCAGATGTCTATATAGAAAGAAATGATGCTGTAGTTTTTTCTTCGAAAATTATACCAGGAAACGAGAAGAAATTGTATAAGTTACATAATAATTTAGTCAAAGAAGGTATTGAAGTAATATCTGAAGACAATGAATATATTCACGTTTCTGGACATCCTAACCGTGAAGACCTTAGAGATATGTATAATTGGATTAAACCAAAAGCTGTTATTCCAGTTCATGGAGAACATAGACACATGATGGAGCACATTGAATTTGCAAAAGAAATGCAAGTTAAATACCCAGTTCAAGTAGAAAACGGTGATATTGTTAAGCTGTATCCTGGAGAAAAACCAGAGGTCTATGACAAAGCACCAAGTGGAAGAGTTTATTTAGATGGAAATGTTCCAGTAGAGGAAGACTCTAGATCAATAAAAGAAAGAAGAAATATTTCATCAAATGGATTTTTAGAAGCCACAATTATGATTACATCAAAAGGAAATATTCATAATAAACCTTTGGTAACTTTTAGAGGTCTACCAGTATATGAGAATGATGAGTTTATTTATGGATTAGAGGAAGAAATAGAAAGAACCATTAAAACATTTTCATTAAACAACACAAAACAACAAGATAATATCATAGATGCTCTTAAAATAACTTGTCGTAAATTTTCAAAAGAAAAAACTGGGAAAAAACCACTAACAAATATAAACTTGGTAAGAATTTAAATAATAAAATGTATTTTTCAAAATCATTTGTACCAATTCTTAAAAATAATCCTACGGAAGCTAAAATTAAATCTCATCAGCTTATGTTAAGAGTAGGAATGATAAAACAATCATCAGCTGGAATCTATTCATGGTTACCACTAGGTTTTAAAGTCATGAAAAAAATAGAACAAATTGTTAGAGAAGAGCAGGATAGAATTGGTGTTCAGGAAATTCTAATGCCAACAATTCAATCATCAGAAATTTGGAAAGAAAGTGGAAGATATGATGATTATGGAGAAGAGATGTTGCGTATTAAAGATCGTCAAAATAGAGAAATGTTGTATGGACCTACCAATGAAGAGCTTGTAACAGAAATTTTTAGATCATGTATTAAATCTTATAAATCACTCCCACAGCTATTATATCATATTCAATGGAAATTTAGAGATGAACTAAGACCAAGGTTTGGAATTATGAGATGCAGGGAATTTTATATGAAAGACGCTTACTCTTTTGATTTAAATGACGATGAAGCTCTTTTTTCATATAATAAATTTTTTCTCTCATACCTAAAGACTTTTAAAAGATTAAATTTATCAGCAATACCAATGGCAGCAGATACCGGACCTATTGGTGGAAATCTTTCCCATGAATTCATAATTCTTGCTGATACTGGGGAAAGTAAAATATACACAGATAAAAGGATATTTGATGTGAATAGCACATCTACTTTATTAGAAAAAAATTCGCTTACTAATTTACGACATCAATATGAAAAATTTTATTCTGTTACAGACGAGAAGTTTGACCAGCAAGAATTTGAAAAAGTAGTTCCGGAAGAATTTAGAGTAAATACAAAAGGAATAGAGGTAGGTCACATATTCTATTTTGGAGATAAATATTCAAAACCAATGAATGCGGCAGTAGATTTTAATGGTAAAAAAGAATTTGTTAAAATGGGATCTTATGGAATAGGTGTATCAAGATTAGTAGGTGCCATAATTGAGGCTAAATACAACGATAAAGATGGAATAATGAAATGGCCAATATCAGTTGCTCCTTATCATTGTGCCATAATTCCAATGATTAAAAAAAATGATACATCAAATTTAGAAAAATCGAATAAAATATTTGAATATTTAAAGTCTAAAAATATAGATGCCATTATAGATGATACTGAAGAAAATATTTCTGCAAAAATTAGGAAATTTAATTTAATTGGTATTCCTTATCAGTTGATTTTGGGAAATCAAACTGATGGAGATTTATTTGAGTTTAAAGAAATTAATGGAGAAACTCAGAAATTAAATATCGAAGAAGTTGCGTCACAAATTTTAAAAGCTAAATCAAATTGATTTCACATTTAGAAAGAGAAGTTACATTTAGGTTTTTACGGACTAGAAAAAATGATGGTTTTTTAAATATCATATCAATTTTTTCTTTTATAGGTATTTCATTAGGGGTTGCGGTCCTAATCATTGTTATGTCAGTGATGAATGGTTTTAGAACTGAATTAATAAGTAAAATTGTAGGTTTTAATGCTCATGCAGTAGTTCAACCAACAAATAAACCATTGGAATATATTCAAGATTTAGATTTGACGAAAAATATAATTTCAAATAATGGAGAAGCAGTAATATTGAATAAAAATATTACGAAGGGTGTCTTGTTAAAAGGATATTTAGAAAGTGATTTTAGTGACCTTCAAATAGCAAATAATAAGGAATTTTCTGGATCCCAAAACTTAAATAATAATAATATTTCGATTGGTAAAGAATTGAGTTTTAATCTAAATGTTGGTATTGGTGATTCTATCACAGTAATGTCTCCTGCAGGAATACAAACTTTAGTAGGTACATTGCCCAAACAAGAAAATTTTAAAATAGTATCAATTTTCGATAGTGGTTTGTCAGACTATAATGAAAATATTGCATATATAAATTTAGAAATACTTGAGAGTTTTTTTAATAAGAATAAAGAAGATAGGTTTTTAGAATTTTATTTTAAAGATCCAAAAAATATAGAAATTCACAAAAAAAATTTAAAAACTCAGTTTCCAGACTCAATAGTTTATACTTGGTCAGATATGAATAAATCATTATTTTCAGCCTTGAAAGTTGAAAGAAATGTAATGTTTATAATTCTTTCTTTGATAATTATTGTTGCAGCATTTAATATAATATCTGGACTTACAATTTTAGTTAAAAATAAAACAAGAGATATAGGCATCCTAAAATCTATTGGGGTATCAAGCAAATCTATAAAAAAGATCTTCTTTTTAGTGGGTTTTTTTATAGGAACATCAGCGACATTATTTGGAGTAGTTGTTGGCACTCTTTTTTCTATTTATATTGAAAGCATTAGGCACTTTATCTCAAATATATTTGGTATTACTCTTTTTCCAGAAGATATTTATATTTTAAATTCTATGCCTTCTGAATTAAATTTAATTTCGATAATAATAATCTCTCTTTGTTCAATAATTGCAACAATTTTAGTATCTATATACCCAGCTTCAAAAGCATCTTCTCTAGATACAGTTAAAACTCTAAAATATGAATAATAATATTAAAATAAAAAATCTGTCAAAAAAATACGAAAAAAATAAAACCATAAAAGTTTTAAATGATATTTCATTTAATTTTGAACCTGGAAAAACCTATTCTATTACGGGACCATCTGGATCTGGAAAATCGACTTTACTAAACTTATTATCATTAATTGACAACCCCACAACAGGTTCAATCGAGATAAACAGCAATAAAATAAAATTAAATAATAAAATTGAAAATGATTTAATTAGAGCAAAGAAAATCGGAATAATTTATCAAGACAAAAACTTATTATCAGATTTTACAGCTTTAGAAAATGTATACTTGCCTAACTTACTAGTTTCTAAAGAAAAACAAAAGTCCATAGATCTTGCAAAAAAATTAATAAAAAATGTAGGTATGTCGTCTAGAATAAACCACTTTCCAAATGAATTATCTGGTGGTGAAAATCAGCGTATTGCTATAGCTAGGGCATTAATTAATGATCCTGACATTATATTAGCCGACGAACCAACTGGCAGTCTAGATTCTGATAATGCAAAACTTATCTTTAAAATCCTATTTAATTTAAAAAACAAAAATAGGATCATAATTTTTGCAACTCACAATAGATATTTTGCAAATATGGCAGATTGTAAAATTATGATGAATGATGGTAATATACAAATCATCAATGCTACAATCTAAAAAAAAATCTTTTAATCAAATTAAAATTCACTCACAGTATTCAATCTGTGAGGGTGCATTAAAAATTGAAAATCTTAAAGAGTATTGTAAAAAAAATAAGATACAATCTGTAGGTTTAAGTGACACTTATAATTTATCTGGAGCATTAGAATTTTCAGAAAATATCTCATCAGTTGGTACCCAACCTATCATAGGAACACAAGTTCAATTTAAATTTAAAAATACTTATGGACTTATTCCCCTAATTGCAAAAAATTATAATGGTTATAAAAATATAATTGAACTTTCTTCAAAAGCTTATTTAGAAAATATCGATAATGACCAACCACATTGTTCAATTGAAGATTTAACAAAATATAGTGACGGAATTATCGTACTATCTGGAGCAATAAATAATTTAATTGGCAATATGTTTAATAAAGGGTTATTTGAAGAGCTAGATAAATTAATAACAACATTAAATAACAATTTTAAAGAAAATTTTTATTTAGAAATTCAAAGACATGGCGATAAAAATGAAAAAGAATTTGAATTTTTTAACCTAAATGTTTCAAAAAAATATCAAATACCAATCATAGCTACTAACGAGGTTTATTATTTGGATAAGGAAATGCATGAAGCTCACGATGCCTTAATGTGCATTGGTCAAAAAACTTATATAAACGATCAAAAAAGATTAAAACTGACTAATAATCACTATTTAAAATCATCAGCTGAAATGGATGAGATTTTTAAAGATTTACCTGAGGCGTTAGAAAATAATTATAATTTGCCTTTTAGATGCAATTATAGACCTACTCCATCCAAACCCATACTGCCTAATATTATTACAGATACAGTCAATATTGACGATAAGTTGAAAAATGACTCTTTAAAAGGTTTAGTAGAAAAATTTAAAACCGATCCTGAGCTAATAAGTAAAATATCAAATAATATAAAAACTAAAGATACTTATAAAGATAGGTTAAATCATGAAATAAAAATTATAACTGAAATGAATTATTCAGGATATTTTTTAATTGTTTCAGACTATATAAAGTGGGCAAAAAATAATAGTATACCAGTTGGTCCTGGGAGGGGGTCTGGGGCAGGCTCCTTAGTTGCTTGGTGTCTATCTATAACAGATGTTGATCCAATAAAATTCAATTTAATTTTTGAGAGATTTTTAAACCCCGAGAGAATTTCTATGCCTGATTTTGATATAGATTTCTGTGAGGAAAAAAGAGATCAAGTTTTCAAATATTTGACAACTAAATACAAGGATAGTGTTGCTCACATTATAACATTTGGAAAACTTAAAGCTAGAATGGTAATAAGAGATGTTGGACGGGTTTTAGGACTGCCATATGGTTTTATTGATAGCATTTGTAAAATGATACCATTTGATCCATCTAGACCCCTAACGCTTCAAGAAAGTATCAATGTAGAGCCAAGATTACAAAAATTAATTAATGAAGATAAGAGAGTTAGTCGTCTAATAGAGATGTCTTTAAAACTTGAGGGGTTGAATAGAAATGTTGCAACTCATGCAGCTGGTGTCGTTATAGCAGACAAAAAACTAACAGAAACTGTCCCATTGTATAAGGATTTTTCTGCAGATCTATTACTTCCTTCTACCCAATTTGACATGTATTCAGCTGAAAATGCTGGACTCGTTAAATTTGACTTTTTGGGCTTAAAAACGTTAACAGTAATTAACAAGACTCAAAAACTTGTAGAAAAAAAAAATTCAAATTTTAAAATTGAAACCATTAATTACGAAGATAAAAAAGTATTTGATCTTTTATCTAGTGGTAAAACAGTTGGATTATTTCAATTAGAGAGTTCTGGAATGAAAGATGCTTTAATTAACATGAAACCCAATCAGTTGGAGGATATTATTGCATTAGTTGCACTATATAGACCTGGTCCTATGAGCAATATCCCTATTTATAACGATTGCAAACATGGAAAGAGAGAACCTGACTATTTACATCCTAAATTAGAAGAGATTTTAAAACCAACTTACGGTGTAATTATTTATCAAGAGCAAGTCATGCAAATTGCACAAGTATTATCTGGATTTACAGCAGGTGAAGCAGACATATTAAGAAGAGCTATGGGTAAAAAAAAAAGAGCAGAATTAGAAAAACAAAAAGAAAGGTTTGTAGAGGGAGCTTATAATAATGGAATTAGTAAAGATATTGCTGCTGGTATTTTTTTAAAAATTGAACCATTTGCAGAATATGGATTTAACAAGAGTCACGCAGCTGCGTACGCAATAATAGCATATCAGACTGCATTTTTAAAAACGTACTATCCACATGAGTTTTTTGCCGCTTCTATGTCGATGGAACTTTCAAACCAAAAAAAATTAAGTGAATTTTATGAAGAACTTAAAAGACTGGGTATAAATATAATTCGACCAGATATTAATAAATGTAATGCTGACTTCTCCTCTGATGGTAAAAATTTTCTTTACGCTTTAGGTGCAGTTAAAAGTGTTGGATTTGAAGCAATTTCAAAAATAGTCGAAGAGAGAACTAAAAATGGGGAATTCAAAGATCTAACAGATTTTATAAATCGCGTTAACCCAAAAGATATAAATAAATTACAATTAGAAGGTCTTGTAAAAGCAGGAGCTTTTGATAGTTTGAATAATAATAGACAATCTTTATACAATTCAATACCTAATATTATTCTAAAATCAAAAAATATTTTTGAAAATAATTCTGCAAACCAAATAGATTTATTTAAAGAGGAAAACGATGTGACTTATTTAGATATGATTGAAGATTGGAATGTAGATGTTAAATTATCGAAAGAATTTGAAACCTTGGGTTTCTTTATTTCTGACCATCCTCTAACTCAGTATAGATCACTTTTTAATCAATATAATATTATCGATTATGAAGAGTTTTATTTAAATGAAAATATTTTAAGTTCAAATATTGCATCCACAATACTAAAGGTTCAAGAAAAGAAAACACAAAAAGGAACTTCCTATGCAATAATCAAATTTTCTGATTTATCTGGTGTTTTTGAGTTATTTGTTTTTTCAGATGTTTTTGAAACTAATAGAAAAATACTAATTGAAGGTAATTCTGTAATGATTACTCTAGTTAAAAATTATGTAGATGAAAACAAAACACAAAAAAAAATTAATATTAGAAAAATTATCTCTATGAAAGAGGTGATTGATAAGCCATTAGATGAAGTAATAATAAAAATTAAAAATATAACTGATATTGTAAAAATTAATAAATTAAGTTTAGAAGCAGGTAAGACTAAAGTTATATTAGATGTCGAAGTTGATAAAAAAAGGATGTCTTTTCAATTAAATGAAAAAAGAAAAATAGACCACAAAACGCTCAATTTAATGAGAAATGAGGAAAATATTGATGTTCTCTAAAAAAAACTTGTTTTTTTCTCTTTTTTTTGTAAATAGTTCCGTAAATTAATACGCACACAATTTCTGGTTTTATACCTCCGGTCCTTTTTAGGCAGTAATTGTGGTGGCACAACCGGGAAAAAATATGAAAATACCAAATTTAACAATAGAGCAATTACTAGAAGCTGGCGTTCATCTTGGCCATAAAACCTTAAGATGGAATCCAAAAATGAAGAAGTTTATTTTTGGAAAAAGAGACTCTATTCATATAATAGATTTAACACAAACACTTGAGTTAACTAAAGTTGCCTTAGAAAAGGTTTATTCAACAATTTTATCTGGTGGAAAAATTTTATTTATTTCAACTAAAAAGCAAGCATCTGAAGCAATAGCAGAGTTATCTAATGAAACAGATCAATACTTTGTTAATTACAGATGGCTAGGAGGTATGCTTACTAACTGGGGAACAATATCTAATTCAATTAAAAAACTTGATAAAATAGAATCTGATTTAAAATCAGAAAATAGAGGCTTTACTAAAAAGGAATTATTAAAAATGAGTGGTCAGAGAGATAAATTACAAAGATCACTTGGAGGAATATCAGAAATGAAAAAGATTCCTGATCTAGTATTCATAATTGATACAAATTATGAATCTTTAGCAATTAAAGAGTCGGTTAAACTAGGTATTCCAATAATTGCAATTTTAGATACAAATTCAAATCCAGATGGTATTGATTTTCCTATTCCTGGAAACGATGATGCACGAAGATCTATTGATTTATATTGTTCACTTTTAAAAGAAACAATTCTAAATGCTAAAAAAGAAGCACCACAAAACATCGCTATTGATAAAGAGACTGATGCTTTAAAAATTGAATCTCAAAGCCTCAAAAAATCTAAAGAAATAGAATTAGAAAAAAAACTTAATTAAAAAAATTAATTTTATTACAGGAAATGAAATGAGCGATATAGAAAAAGTAAAACAATTAAGAAAATCTACTGGTGCAGGTTTTAAGGATTGCAATTCTGCATTAAAGGAGTCAAATGGTGATTTAGATAAGGCAGCTGAAATTTTGAGAGTAAAAGGTATTGCCAAAGCTTCAAAAAAAATGTCCAGAAATGCAACAGAGGGTGTTGTAGTTACATCTGGAGATGAGAAAAAAATGTCTTTAATTGAAGTTAATTGTGAAACAGATTTTGTAGCAAAAAACGATGATTTTATAAATTTTGTAAAAGAATTAAGTGAATTAAATAATCATTACTCCTCAAATATCGAAGATTTAAAAAAATCTTTAATGAAAAATAATAAAACTGTTGAAGAAAATCTAGTAGCCCTAATAGCAAAAATTGGAGAAAAAATAACAATTGGGAGAGCAGTAACTTTAGCTGAAGAAAATTCAAGAAATTTTGCTTATCAACATTCAGTAATAAAAGATAATGTATCAAAATTAATAGTAATTGTATCTTTGAATACTACTGAGAAATCTGATAAAATTGATTTATTCGGAAAACAATTATCAATGCATATAGCAGCATCAAATCCTATAGCTTTAAATGCAGATCAGATAGATCAAGAAATAATCAATAAAGAAATAAATTTAATTGAGGAAGAATTGAAAAATTCTGGCAAACCTGACGATATAGCAAAGAAAATTAGTTCAGGTAAAATAAATAAATTTAAAGACGAAAATAGTTTGATGTCGCAAGATTGGGTAATGGAACCAAAAATGAAAGTTAAGGATGTTATAAAAAGCTTAGAAATTTCTAATTTACATATTAATAATTTTATTAGGTTAAAAATAGGTGAGTAATGTTTGAGGAGTCAAAATACAATAATAAAATGTCAAAAACTTATGAGGTTTTTCAAAGCGAACTAAGTTCATTAAGAACAGGAAGAGCAAACGCAGGTATGCTAGATATTGTAAAAGTTGATGTTTATGGTCAAAAAATGCCAATAAATCAATTGGGCAGTATTACAACACCAGAACCTAGAAGTATAAATATACAGGTCTGGGATACAAACAATGTAGCTCTTATAGACTCTGCAATAAAAAAATCTGAACTAGGTCTTAATCCTCAAATAGATGGACAATTAATTAGATTACCTGTTCCAGACTT
>CACKXQ010000010.1 GCA_902604245.1 uncultured Pelagibacteraceae bacterium
TCCCAATTTTCTGCAAAAATATTTTCATTTAAATAGTTAAAATTATTTGTTTCTAAATCAATCATAACTGGTATTAAAAAAACGTTAATTTTTTTTGGCAATGAAATAGTTATATTTTTAGAACCTAAGAATTTAATTAATTTTTTTCTATTAAATTCCACCTCCATAATACTTTTATATTTTTGGTTTATGAATTTTTCATCCAATATTGAAAAGTTTTCGATTAATTTTTTTATGTCATTTATTGGTGTATTTCTGATTTTATTAAGATCTTTTCTCTCAAGTATCATTTGAGAGATATCTTTAAATGCTTTTTTAAAGCCTCTATCCATAACTTTTAGTTTATTGAAACTAAGATTATATTTTTCCTCAACTTCAATTTTTGAAACAACAAAAGTTTTAGCAAGTACTTCCTTTGTGGAAAACTCTATAAAATTAAAGGTTAAAAATATGAAAAATATATATAAACAATTTGATATTTTTTTTTTAAAAAAATACATAACTTTGTTATATGGCATCAAATAAATTAACATACAGTAAGAGTGGAGTTAATATTCCAAAAGCAGATAGTTTTGTTAAGTTCATAAGTTCACTAGCAAGAAAATCAAGAAAAAGTGGTGATTTTAAGAATATAGGAGGCTTTGGAGCAATCTCTCCAATACCTAGACAACTAAAAGAACCTCACATTGTTACTAGCACTGATGGAGTTGGAACAAAAATTGAGATTGCAAATGATCTAAATAAATTTGATACAATTGGAATAGATCTTGTTGCGATGTGTGTTAATGATTTAGTTGTTCAAGGAGCGAAGCCTTATTTATTTTTAGACTACATTTCTATTAGCAAAATTAATTTGAAAAAATTAAAATATTTAGTTAGAGGAATTGTTAAAGGATGTGATATCGCTGGTTGCAAATTAGTTGGTGGTGAAACTGCTGAAATGCCAGGAACGTATACTAAAGGGAAATTTGATATAGCAGGTTTTGCTGTTGGTCTTGTTGAAAAGAAAAAAATACTTAATAAAAAAATTAGAAATAATGATCTTATTTTAGCTGTACCTTCTAATGGACTTCACTCTAATGGTTATTCCTTAGTGAGATATCTCTTAAATAAGAAAAAAATAAATTTAAAAACAAGCAAATTTCTTAAAGACGAATTAATTAGACCAACTAAAATTTATGTAAAAGAATTATCACTTATTAATGAAAAAAATTTAATAAATGGATGTGCAAACATAACTGGTGGAGGTCTAGTGGATAATATTCAAAGAATAATACCAAAAAACTTATGTGCTGAAATAGATTTAAATAGAGTCAAAACATTAAAAATTTTTAGATGGTTATATAAAATGGGTATAAGTGAGAAGGAAATGTTAAAGACCTTTAACTGTGGTGTAGGTTTTTGCTTAGTGACAAATCGTAGAAATTTAAATTCAGTAAGTAAATATTTTGGAAAAAAATTTAAACCCTATATAATTGGAAAAATAGTTAAAAACTCAAAAAAAGTAAAATTAAGTGGAAAAATATCCTTGTAAAAAAAATACCGCTGTCTTTATTAGTGGTAGAGGTAGCAACTTAAAATCTTTAATAAAGCACTCAAAAAAAAAGAATTCTTTAATTAAAATTATATTAGTTATTTCAAACAATCCAGATGCTGAGGGACTAAAATATGCATTTGGATCTAAAATAAAAATTTATGGAAATAAACATAAATCAAATTTTGAAAATAAATCACTTAAGTTACTAAAGAAATATAATATAGATTTAATTTGTTTGGCTGGATTTATGAAAATCTTGTCAGGTAATTTTATAAAAAAATTTTCTAAACCAATATTAAACATTCATCCGTCACTTTTGCCAAAGTATAAAGGATTGAATACACATGAGAGAGCAATTAAAAATAAAGATCGATTTGCAGGTGCATCAATTCATAAAGTAACAGAAAAATTAGATTCAGGTAAAGTTATTTTACAAAAGAAGGTAAAAATCCTTAAAACAGATAATGTAAGAAGTTTAGAAAAAAAAGTTCTTAAAATTGAACATGAAATTTATCCAAAAGCTATTGATAAGTTTTTAACTAATCTTTAAAAAAAAAATCTAACTCGATCTTAGCATTTTCAACACTATCTGATCCATGAACAGAATTTTTATCAATTGAAATACCATATTTTTTTCGAAGCGTTCCTTCTTCTGCATCTTTAGGGTTAGTTGCTCCCATTAATTTTCTATTTTCTACAACAGCATTGTCTTTTTGGAGATTCATTACAACAATTGGTCCAGAAGATAAGTAAGCGCACAAATCATTATAAAATGGTTTAGATTCATGAACTTTGTAAAACTTTTCAGCTTCTTCTTTAGAAATATGAATTTTTTTTTCCTTTAAAATTTCAAATCCATTATTTTTAAATTCATTTTTAATCTGATCTTGCAAATTTCTTTCAACAGCATCTGGCTTAATTATTGATAATGTTTGTTCAATACTACTCATAATTCTCCTCTATAAATTTGTTTAATAATCTAACACCATATCCAGTTGCGCCACCAGAATTAAGTGCTCCAGCATATTTAGAAAAAGCCATTCCAGCAATATCTAAATGCGCCCAAGGTGTTTTATTAATTATAAATCTTTGTAAAAATTGAGCAGCAGTTGTTGATCCAGCTCCTCCAACATAATTAATATTTTGCATATCAGCATTATTTGAATTCATTAATTTGTTGTAATTCTCATGAAGTGGCATTTCCCATACTTTTTCTTCTACATGCTCTCCAGCATCAAAAAGTTGTTTAGACAATTTTTTATTATTTGACCAAAGCCCAGCATATTCAGATCCAAGTGCAACAATTATTGCTCCAGTTAATGTTGCTAAGTCAATAATTAGACTTGGCTTAAATTTCTCTTCGGTATATGTAAGTGCATCTGCTAAAACTAGTCTTCCCTCAGCATCTGTATTTAAAACTTCGATTGTTTGTCCACTGTAAGATTTTACAATATCTCCAGGTCTTTGTGCATTAGCTCCTGGCATATTTTCAACTAATCCAACGACTCCAACTGCATTAATTTTAGATTTCCTTAAAGCTAGAGTTTTCATTAGACCAACTACAGTTGCTGAACCCGCCATATCATATGTCATATCTTCCATGAATCTTGCAGGTTTGAGAGAAATTCCACCAGTATCAAAACAAACACCTTTTCCAACGAAGGCTAAAGGTTTTGATTTATTTTTATTTCCATTCCATTCTATTGTTACCATATAAGAACCTCTGACACTTCCTTGTCCGACACCGAGCAATGCGTTAAAACCTAATTTTTTTAATCTCTTTTGGTCATATACTGTTACTTTTAATCCAAACTTTCTTAATTTAACAATTCTCTTTGCGTATTCATCTGGGTGCAAAATATTACCAGGTTCAGAAACTAAATCTCTGGTTAGAAAAACCCCTTCCAAAAGAGCATTTAATTTATTTCTTAATAAATTTTTTTGTTTAGTGTTACTGCCAACGACACTTAAATTTATATTAACATTTTTTTTCTTATCTGTTTTATAAAGATTAAAGTTATATGATTTAAGTTGTGCTCCATGAAGAAACTTTTCTAATTGTACATTAGTAAAAGAATTATTTTCTACATTTATAAATGAATTCTCTTTTTTATTTTCCTTTAAAAAAACAAATAATTTCGAACCAAGTTTTTCAAAATCTAAGGAAACTTTTGATTTTGTACAATTTACGAATAAATAGCTTTTGTTGTTGTAATCTTTAGCAAGAAAATTCCCCTCAGAAAAAAGTTTATTATTGAAGACTAATTTTGCTAAATGTTTAATCTCTTTACTTTTTATAACTTTTTGAGTTAGGAGAATAATCTCGTTATCCTTTGCGATTTTTGGAACTTTACTTACAAAATTTAAATTTAGCATTATTTTTTTGAAATATTTATTAGATAATGTTGTATATTTATTAAAACAATAATTTCAATGAATAAATTAATATTTCGTAAATTTTCTTTAGATATTCTTAATTTCTTTTTAATATCGTCATTTAGTATCACATTTATTGTTTGGATAATTCAAGCAGTTAACTTTCTAGACTTAGTTTCTGATGATGGACATAGCTTAAAGGTTTATTTTTACTATATCTCATTAAACTTTCCTAAGATATTTAGTAAAACAATAATATTTGTTTTTTTTATATCTGTTTTTTACGTGATTAATAAATATAATAATTCTAACGAGTTAATCGTATTTTGGAATAATGGTATCAAAAAAATTTATTTCATAAACTTTATTTTAAAGCTTTCATTTTTGTTTTTAATTTTGCAATTAGTTCTTAATTTATTTATAGTCCCTAAATCCCAAAATCTAGCAAGAATTTATTTAAAAGAATCTAATATTGACTTTTTACCTAAATTAATATCTGAGAAAAAATTTATAAATGTTGTAAAAAATCTTACTATTTTTGTTGAAGAATTTAGAAAAGATGGAGTCCTAAAAAAAATCTATATTAACGAAAAAGTAGATCAAAATAATTCTAAAATTATTGTCGCTGACTCAGGTAAAATTATAAAAAAAAATAACGAGTTTTATTTAAGACTCTATGATGGGGGCATAACAAATCTTAATAAAGTAAACTCATTTGTATTAAATTTTTCAGAGACTGATTACGATTTATCAAATTTTTCAACTAAATCTATCACTCATCCTAAAATGCAAGAAATTAATTCATTAATTATATTGAATTGCTTTAAGGAATTTTTATTAAATTTAAATACTAAAAGTCAAAATTCTTTTAAAAATGTAACAAATCAAACCTGTCACGATAGAGAATTAAAATCAATTAGTGATGAATTATATAAAAGACTTGTTTTACCTTTCTATACATTAATAATTTCTCTAATTGCCGCAAGTTTAGTTGTTGAACCTAAATCAAAATATTTTTTTAGATTTCATAAATTAAATATCTTTTTAATTGGTAGTTTCATAATTATTTTATCACAAATAAGTTTAAAGTTTTTTTTAATCTCAATTAGTGCCATTTACACAATACTTTTGCTGCCAGTTATGTTAGTATTAATTTATTATATAATTTTAATATTAATAACAAAATCTAAATTAAATTTCTTGTGATTATGAAACAACATGAACGTTATTTAACAAATTTATTTTTAAAAAATATAATAATTATTATTACAGTTTTTATATTTTTAAGTTTTTTTCTTAATATTTTCGAGGAAATTAAATATTTTGAAAATAAGAATTCTGAAACTTACATACCAATTTTTTTAACAATATTAAATATCCCATCTATAATATTTGAAATATTGCCTTTTATTTTTTTACTTGGGGTAATGTTTTTCTTTATAAATCTTTATGAAAGAGATGAAATTGAACTATTGAGAAGTAATGGTATAGATAATTTAAGGATAACATTCATAATTTCTATTGTTTCGTTAATTTTAGGTATAATATTGATTGTACTTTATTATTCATTTTCAGCAAATTTAAAAAGCTTATATCTTAATATTAAATATAAATATTCTCATTCAAACGATCATTTAGCTATCGTGAATGAGGATGGGCTATGGATTAAAGAAAAGAGCAAAGATAATAGACGAATATTTTTTATTAATGCAAAAAATTATAAAATAAATAACCTAGAAAATTTAGAAATTACTGAATTAGATAATGATTATAAATTAATTAATACTATTTTATCAGAAAAAGCAGATATAAAACAAAAAATGTGGATTTTAACAAATGTTAAAATATATTCAAAAGACAAAAAAACTGAAATCTTTGACGATTATAAATATTCATCATCATTTAACGAAGAAATCATATCAAACCTATATTCTAATCTAAACTCATTAAATATTTTACAATTAATTAAATTAAAAGATGACTATGAATCAATTGGTTACTCTGCAACAGAAGTAAGTTTACATCTCAATAAAATATATAGTTTGCCAATTTACCTAACTCTAACTACAATTATAGGTGCTATATTAATGTTTAAATTAACTTTTATAAAATCTAAATTTTTCTTGGTGGTAATTGGTGTATTAATATCTGTAATATTTTATTACATTAATTATTTCTCTATTTTATTTGGCAAAAATGAAACATTGCCTGTTGAAGTATCAATTTGGCTCCCTCAGATTCTTATATTACTGATATGTGCATTAGGATTAACGAGGCTTAATGAAAATTAAATTTTCACCATTACTTTTTATATTTTTTTTAATATTTGTTAATTCAAATTTGAAAGCTGAAACAATAATTTTTGATTCTGAAAACATTAAAATTGAAGAAGATGGTAATATGATTTTTGCTTCAAATGGAACAGCAAAAATTCCATTAAAAAATTTAAAAATTAAAGGAGAGAAATTTATTTATGATAGAAAAAATTTTGAACTCATAATTTTTGATAATGTAAAATACGTTGATATAGAAAATAATATAAAAATAGATAGCCACAAAATGGTTTATAATGAGTTAGAAAATAAAGTTTTTTCACACAATAAAACGTATATAGAACTAGAAGATAAATACGTAATTAAATCGTCGAATGTTCTATTTGATAGAAAATTAAAAAAAATATCTTCTAAAGACTTTACAGAGGCAGAGGATAAAATTGAAAATAAATTTATATTTACTCAAGGTTTAATTTTTGATACTTTTGAACAAATTGTATCGTCAAAAAAAGTTTTAATTAAAGATCAAAATCTAAATCAGTATTTTTTTGAAAATACTAGGATCAATCTAAAATTAAATGAAATAGTTGGTAAAGAGATAAACGTTGATTTTATAAACTCATTTTTTGGTAATGAGAATAATGACCCAACCCTAAAAGGTAAAAGTATTATATCTAATAATGAAAACACAAAAATCTTTAAAACTGTTTTTAGCACTTGTAATATTGATAAAAAAGATTGCAGAGGATGGGAGCTTCAAAGTGAGACATTTACTCATGATAAATTAAAAAAATTATTTGAATATGAGAAATCATGGCTAAAGATATTTGGTCAAAAAGTATTTTATATGCCATATTTTAATCATCCAGATCCTACTGTAAAAAGAAAATCTGGGTTTTTAACTCCTTTTTATAAAGGATCTAGCAACTTAGGATCATCTATAACTATTCCATACTTTTATTCTATATCAAATTCTAAGGACTTTACTTTTAAACCTCGATTTTATTTGGATAACGAATACATTCTCCAATCAGAATATAGAGAAGCTTTTAAAAAATCTAATTTAATTGCTGACTTTAGCTTCAATAGGAAAGAAAATACAAATACTCACATTTTTGCAGAATTAGATGGAACATTGAGCGATAATACTAGTTACGAAATACAAGTTCAAAATGTTACGAATGATAATTACCTTAAAATTCATAGCATTAAAGAATACACAACTTTAATTGATAACGATAGCAGCTTATCGTCATATATAAGATTAGATAAAAATATCGATGAAAACACGAGTATTGATACCTCTATTAAACTTTATGAAGATTTATCTAAAGAGAAAAATGATAAATATCAATATATTTTCCCAGATTTTAATTTTTCAAGAAATATTGATTTAGACGAAAGTTACAATGGTAATTTCCAATTTTTATCATCAGGTTTTCAAAAAGTATATGAGACTAATAAATATGAAGCTCTTATAAATAACGATTTTAATTTTAGCTCATATGATTTTATTTCTAAAAATGGTATAATATCTGATTATAGTTTATTGCTCAAAAACTTTAATACTTACTCTGAAAATTCAAGTAATTATCAAGAAAATAGTGATCATGAAATATTTAGCACTTTTTTATTTAAATCAGAACTGCCACTTAAAAAAACATTAAAAAATTCAAATAATTTTCTTAAGCCGATTTTGCAACTAAGAATTAGTCCAACAAATGGTAAAGATATATCAAGTAATGATACACGTTTAGAATTTGATAATCTATTTTCATCAAATAGAATTGGTAGATCAGATATGGTTGAAAAAGGTAATTCAATTACATTAGGTATAGAATTTGAAAAACAAAATTTAAATAATGAAAGAATTTTTGGACTCAATTTTGGAAGTGTATTAAAAGATAAACGAAATGAATTTCTTCCCACAAAAACCAAGTTAGACCAAACAAGATCAGATATTGTTGGAAATTTATTTTACAAACCTAATGACTATTTTAATATAAGTTATAACTTTTCTTATGATAGAGATCTTGAATACTCCAACTACGACTCAGTAAAAGCTACATTTGGACACAATAAATTTATTACATCTTTTGATTATATTACTGAACATAATGATTTTGAAGATAGTGAAATTATAAAAAATGATACGCAGATTATATTATCAGATGAACATGTGATTAGCTTTAATACAACAAAAGATTTAGAAACTGACTTTACACAATTTTATAATTTGTCGTATAGATATGAAACTGATTGTTTGTTAGCCTCTTTTGAGTATCAAAAAAAATTTTTTAGAGATGGAAGTTTGGTGCCTGATGAGAGTTTAGTTTTTTTAATAAAATTCATTCCTTTTGCCGAGATACGAGGGTCTGCAAATTCAGTTTTTGAAAATTAAATGAAATCATTTAAGCTTGTAGTAATAAGTGTATTAATTTTTCTATCAAGTATTACTTTAAATGCAAAATCTATCCAAATAGTTGTTAAGGTACAAAATGAGATAATAACAAATATTGATATTGAAAATGAGATAAAATATTTAATATTCTTTAATCCAAAGTTAAAAGAATTAAAAATAAAAAATTTAAAAAATATTGCAAAAAATTCTTTAATTACTGAGATAATAAAAAAAAAAGAATTAGATAAAGCTTATAATTTAAATAAAAAAAATAATTATTTTGAGACTATTGAGAAGAGATTTTTAAAAAATAAAAATATTGATAGTAAATCTAAATTCATTCAAATTTTAAATAGTAAGAATTTAAATTATAAAACTTTTAAAAAAAAATTACAAATTGAGGCACTTTGGAATCAGCTTATTTATAATAAATACTCTAAAAATATTAGGCTTGATGAAAATGAATTAAGACAAAATATATTAATTCAATTAGATAATGAAACTAAAAAATATGATTATAATATTTCAGAAATACTTTTTACTGAAAATATAAATGAAACTTTTAATGATACATTAAATAAATTAAAAAAAAGTATCAATGAAATTGGATTTGAAAATACTGCAAATATATTTAGTATTTCTAGTACCTCAAAAAATGGAGGTCTAATTGGTTGGGTTAATGAATATCAGTTGTCTAAAACAATAAAAAAAGCAATCATAAATCTTAGTAAAAATGAAATAAGTTCACCAATTAAAATAGGTAGTGGTTACTTATTAATTAAAATTAATAATAAAAAAGAGTCTAAACAAAAAATTGATGTAGAAGATCAACTGAAAAAATTAATTAGTAAAGAGACAAATAGGCAACTTAATACTTATTCGCTTATATTTTATAAAAGATTAAAAAAAAATATACAGATAGATGAATTCTAATATAATTTTAATAGTCCTTGGGGAGCCAAACAGTATTTTTTCAGAGATTTTATTTAAATATTTTAAATCAAAAAAATTTAAAAAGAATAATGGTAGGATAATTTTAATTGGTAATAAAGAACTATTTAAAAAACAAATGAAACAGCTAAAATATAAACTAAATTTGAATGAAATATTTGAAATTAAAGAAGCTATAAAAAAAAAAATTAATATAATAGATATTAAGTATAATTTTAAAAAAACTTTTTCAAAAATAAATAGCTCCTCGAATCAATATATAGAAAGTTGCTTTGATAAAGCTATAAAATTAATTAAAAATCATAATCTAAGAAATTTAATTAATGGACCTGTTTCAAAAACTCATTTTTTAAAAAAGAAATTTCCTGGTATAACCGAATATATAGGATTCAAAACAAATACTAAAAATCCTGTTATGTTAATCTACAATAAAAATTTGGCTGTTGTTCCGTTAACAACACATATTCCATTAAAAAATGTTGCAAAATTTATAAAAAAAAAAAAGATTATAAATACTGTTAAAATAATTGATAATTTTTATAGAAAAAATTTAGAAAAAAATCCCAAATTTGCAATTCTTGGATTAAACCCTCACTGCGAAACAACTGACAGAATAAGTGAGGAAAAAAGAGAGATTATTCCAGCAATTAATGTGTTAAATAAAAAAAAAATAAATGTCTCTGGCCCATATGCAGCTGATACTTTTTTTTTAGAGAAAAATATTAATAAATTTGATGTAGTAATTGGTATGTACCATGATCAAGTACTTACCCCTATCAAAACATTATTTAAATTTGAAGCAATCAATATTACAATTGGGTTACCTTTTATAAAAATTACTCCTGACCATGGTCCTAACCAAGATATGTTAGGTAAAAATAAATCAGATCCAACTTCGGTTTTTTATGCATTTAATTTCTTAAATAAAGTTAAATGACTTTCACCCCAAAAAAAAGCTTAGGGCAAAATTTTCTTATAGATAACAAAGTAATAAAAAAAATTGTTGAATTAGGTAACATTAATCATAATGATACCGTTATAGAGGTGGGTCCAGGATATGGAGCTTTAACAACTAAACTGTTTGAAAAAAAACCTAAAGATTTAATAGTAATAGAAAAAGATGAAGAATTAGCAAATAATTTAAAAAAAAAATTTGGAAAGAAAATCAAAATTATAAATCAAGATATGATGCTTACCTCTTACGAAAATCATATTAAAAATAATAATCTTATTATATTTGGTAACCTGCCATATAATATTTCAACACAAATACTAGCAAAGTGGATAAAAACTGATGGCATTAATAAGTTTTGTAGCAGATTAGTATTAATGTTTCAAAAAGAAGTTGCTGACAGAATAATTGCAACAACTAACAGTAAGAATTATGGTAGACTATCTATCTTTGCAAATTGGAGAATGAAAGTCGAAAAAATACTTGATATAGAACCTGAAAGTTTTTATCCATCTCCAAAAGTAAAAAGCACATTATTAGTTTTTGTACCAAAGAAAAATTTTTTTAAGTTCAAAAATCCAAAAAATTTAGAACATGTAACAAATATATTTTTCAACCAAAGACGTAAAATGATAAAAAAGCCCCTTAAATTTTTGTTTAAAAACTTTGATGAAATATCAAAAAAATTGTCTATTGATTTAAAATCTAGACCACAAAACCTAGATCATTTAACTTACTACAGAATATGTGAAATTTATGAGTCTTTAATTAATTAGGTAATGAATATGATTTTTTATTAATTTTTTGTCATATAACAATGTTGATTTTTTTTTCATTTGCAAATTTATAAAACTTATTATTGATTTATAACATTTTTCAACATTATCATTTATAACTGTAAAGTCATAATCCTTCCAATACATTATATCATCCTTAAATTGTTTCATTCTTTCTTTTGCTATTTTCTCATCTTTTTTTTCTCTTTTTAGCAACCTTTTAAATAGTTCTTTTTTTGAAGGGGGAAGAATAAATATTGTTATGATTTGATATTTCAATTTTTTATTTCTTATCTGCCTAGTTCCCTGCCAATCAATATCAAAAATAACATTTTCTCCATTTTTTAATTTATTTATTACGTTCTCTTTAAGTGAACCATAATAATTATTAAAAACTTTTGCATATTCTAAAAATTTTCTATCTTTAATTAATTTCTTAAATTCTTTATTTTTTATAAAGAAATAATCTCTGCCATTTTTTTCAGTTGATCTTGGTTTTCTTGTAGTATGAGAAATGGATATTTTATATTTTTTTCTTGACGATATTTTTTTTACTAGTGTAGTCTTTCCTGCGCCAGAAGGAGAGGATAATATTACAATTATCCCTGCTTTTTTTTCGGCCATTGACTTAAAAAATTAGTTTGCTTTATTTTCAATAAACTTAACTGCATCTCCAACAGTCAAAATTTTCTCAGCATCACTATCAGATATTTCAGATCCAAACTCTTCCTCAAAAGCCATTACTAGCTCGACTGTATCTAAACTATCCGCTCCCAAATCATCTATAAAGCTCGAATCATCATTTACTTTAGCTTCATCTATTCCTAAGTGATCAGCAACTATTTTTTTTACTTTGCTTGAAATATCATCTGACATTTTGTTCCTTTAAGTTAATTCGTTAATAGATAATTTATAAATTTTGTCAACTAAAATACATGCCTCCATTAACATGTATAGTTTCGCCCGTAATATAATCAGATAGATTTGAACATAAAAAAGCAATTGTATTCGCAACATCCTCTGGTTTGCCAAATTTATTTAATGAAATTCTTGATTTTAATAGCTCAGTATGCTCTTCACTAATTTTATTAGTCATATCGGATATTATAAATCCTGGTGATACTGAATTGACAGTAATATTTTTTTTCCCATATTCCAACGCTAAACTTTTTGATAAACCAATTATCCCTGCCTTTGATGCGGCATAATTGGCCTGGCCAATATTACCAGAATGACCAACTACTGATGTTACATTTATTATCTTACCATGTTTAGATTTTAACATTTTTTTTACAACATTCTTTGTTATTAAAAAGGTTGATGAAAGGTTTATATCTATAACTTTCTTCCATTCCTCTTCTTTCATTCTAATAGACAAATTATCTTGAGTTATTCCAGCATTATTAATTAAGACATTAATTTTGTTAGATAAAATTGAGTCGCAATTTTCAACGAATTCATCTATTTTTGAGTGGTTTGAAATATCAAACTTTAGTATATTTACTTTTTCATACTTTTCTTTGATCTTCTTTAATTTTTCTTCATTTGAGCCTGTCGCTAAGATATTTGACCCTGCAGATACTAATTTGTCTAAAATCGAGTTTCCAATTACGCCTGTGGCACCAGTCAATATTATATTAAGGTTTTTTAAATTGATCATAAATTATTTAAATCATTTATATTGTTTACTTGAATTAATTCTACATTGCTATCGATTCTTTTTACAAGTCCAGATAATATTTTACCAGGACCAATTTCAATAAACTTTTTATTTCCAAGATTAATCATGCTTATTATACTTTCACGCCATCGAACAGGTTTTTCAATTTGATCTATTAAAAGATTTTTTATTTTTTCAGGATCATTGGTTGGTTCTGCGGTTACATTTGAGACAATCATATTATTTGGAGTTGAAAATTTAGTATTATTAAGTTCTTTTCTCATAATTGATGTTGCCTCATTCATAAGCATACAATGAAAAGGAGCAGAAACTGGCAATTTAATATTCTTGATATTAGATTTTTTCAGATCGATTATGAATAAATCAAGATCATTCATTTTACCACTAATAACAACTTGTCCTACAGAATTGTCATTAGCTAAAAAACATTTGTACTTATTTTTATTATTTTCAATAATTTCATTAATTTTTTTGATATCTTGTCCCAATACTGCAACCATACCACCTTCTTTTTTGGGAACAGCATTTTGCATTGCATTTCCTCTCACTTTCAAAAGTCTGATGGTTTCATTAAATTCTATTACATTAGAGCAAGCTAATGCTGAATATTCCCCTAGAGAATGTCCTGCAAAAAAGTTGGCATTAGTAATTTTTAATGAAGTTTCTTTTTTTATCACACTAAATATTGCATAACTTACGAGAAATATTGCTGGTTGGGTATTTTCAGTTTCATTTAAAATATCTTTTGGACCTTCAAAAATTATTTTTTTAATCGATAGTTTAAGGGTATCATCTGCTTCCTCAAAAAGATCTTTTACATAACCAAAATTGTCATATAGATCCTTACCCATTCCAACAGATTGAGAACCTTGACCAGGAAATAAAACAGAAAACATAGAAAATATAAGCAAATACCTTATTTTTTATATTGTAATTAAAAAATTATAATAGTATATCCTCTGTTTTTTAAAAGAATTATTATGAACTTATACGAACATACAATTGTAGCTAGACAAGATATAAGCCCAGCCCAATTGAAACAAATTGAGGAAAAATATTCTAAAATAGTAGAAAAAAATGAAGGAAGTATTGTAAAGTTAGAAAATTGGGGACTATTAAATTTATCATATCTTATTAAAAAAAATAAAAAAGGTAACTATATTCATTTTAAACTAGAAGCTAATGGCAAAATAATTTCAGAACTTGAGAAAAATGAAAAGATAGATAAAAACTTGTTGAGATATTTAACAGTTAAAGTAAATAAATTTGATCTTGAGACCGACTATTTTAAAAAAAGTGAAGATTAAAGAGAGTTTTTCCAAATAAATATTAATTATGAAAAAGAGAAATAATAAGAAAAAAGGTAAACAAAGTAACTTTGCAAAATTAAGTATTTTTCAAAACCAAAAATATAAATTTAAAAAAAAATGTCCTCTAACAGGAAAAGGTGCTCCTGTAGTTGACTATAAAAATATTAAGTTGTTAAAAAGATATATTTCAGAAAATGGTAAAATACTACCAACAAGAATAACTTCAGTTAGTCAAAAAAAACAAAGGGAACTTTCTTTGTCAATTAAAAGAGCAAGAAACTTAGCATTATTATAAAATGAAAGTAATACTCCTTGAAAATGTAAGAAAAATTGGATCTATAGGAGAAATCATAGAGGTTAAAAGAGGCTTTGCTAGAAATTATCTTATATCTAAGAAAAAAGCTTTATTTGCATCTAAAGAAAATATTAAAGAGGTAGAAAAAATTAAATTGGATTTAAGCAAAAAAGATATGGATAAAAAAAAAGAAGCAAAAAAAATAGATGAAAAGATAAAGAACAAACAATATGAAATTAAAAAATTAAGCACAGAGAACAAAGAATTATATGGCTCAGTAAAACCAACAGAGATATCAAAAGTAATAGAGGAAATTGACCAATTTAAAATTAACCCATCTTTAATACAACCCTCAAAAGAAATTAAGTCAATTGGTGATTTTGATGTCTTAATTAATTTACACCCGGAAGTTCAAACACAGATTGTAATAAAAACTGTTCCTCAAGAGGAAATTAAATAATTATACATAATTTTCCCCAATAATAATAAAGATTTGTTTTTTTTTCTTTATTATGTAAATTTTTTTTGTGTCTCAATCTTTAAATTTAATTAAAAATAAGTTAGATGAACTCCCTAATAACATAGAAGCTGAACAATCTGTAATTGGTTCAATATTGCTTTCAAATGAAATATTTGATGAAATAGGTTTATTAATTTCAAGTAAAAATTTTTATGACCCAATGCATCAAAAAATTTTTAGTGCAATTGAAAACTTAATTTATAAAGGAATGTTAGCTAATCCAATAACTCTAAAAAATCATTTTGAAAATGAAAAAGATGAACTTAATATTCCTGAATATCTTGTAAAAATTACAAAATTTTCAACGTCTTCAAGGCAAAGTATTGAATATTCCAAACTAATTTATGATTTATTTGTTAAAAGAGAGCTTATAAAAATATCTGATAATATAATTGATACAGCAAAACTTAATGATCTAAACAATGATGGACAACAAATTATTCAAAATTTTGAAAAATCTCTTTTTGACTTAGCCGAAAAAGGATCGTTCAATTCTTCAATTATTAAATTTGATGAGGCCATGAGACAAACTATTGAAATGGCATCAAATGCCTATAAAAACGAAGAAGGAATTGTTGGTGTCCCTTCCGGACTTAGAGACTTAGATGATAGATTGGGTGGCATGCATAAGTCAGATTTAATAATCATAGCTGGTAGACCATCAATGGGGAAAACAGCTCTAGCCACAAATATTGCATTTCATGCAGCAAAAAATATTCAAGATAAAGGAGAAAAATCATGTATAGCTTTTTTCTCTTTGGAAATGTCTTCCGAACAACTTTCGACAAGAATACTTGCTGAACAATCAAGAATTAAATCTAATGATATTCGAAGAGGAAAAATATCAGAAGAACAATTTGACAAATTTATTGAAACTTCAAAAAATATTGCTGAGTTACCGTTATATATTGATGAGACACCTGCCATATCTATAGCAGCTCTAAGTAATAGAGCAAGAAGGATTAAAAGAATATATGGATTGGATATGATTGTTATCGACTATATCCAATTAATGAAAGGAACAAATTTGAAAGATGGACGTGTACAGGAAATTTCTGAAATAACGCAAGGTCTAAAAGCACTAGCTAAAGAATTATCAGTTCCTGTACTGGCACTTTCTCAATTATCTAGGGCAGTTGAGCAAAGAGATGATAAAAAACCTTTGCTCTCAGATCTTAGAGAATCTGGATCGATAGAACAAGATGCTGATGTTGTTATGTTTGTCTTCAGAGAATCGTATTATTTGAAAAATAAAGAGCCAAGACCTGCAACTGTTGAGCATGCCGAATGGCAGGCAAAAATGAATGAAATTTCTCATTTAGCAGAACTACTCATACTTAAACAAAGGCATGGCCCGACTGGCACTATAATGCTTGAATTTGAGGAAATGTTTACCAAATTTAAAGATATTCAAAATAATTAATATAATTTATAAAAGCTAATATCCAATGTTAGCTAATTTTTACGAAAAGAATATTATAGAAAAACCTAAGTTAGTTTTTTCAATCTTAGTAATAATATTATTTGCTGCTTTTTACTTTTCTAAAGATTTTCGTCTAGATGCAAGTTCAGAAACGTTATTACTAGAAAATGATCCAGATCTTAAATATTTAAACGAAATAAATGATAGATACGGTGCTAAAGAATTTCTAGTGCTCACCTACTCACCAGATAGCAAAATGAATTCTCAGGATTCAATTAAAAATCTTTCTGAATTAAAAAAAGAGTTAAAATCATTAAACTGGGTTTATAATGTTGTTACTCTTTTAGATATTCCTTTATTAGAAGCAACAGATGATAGTTTAATTGAGCGTATTCAAAATTTTAAAACGCTAACAAGTGAGAATATAGATAAAGACCGTGGATTTAATGAAATCTTAAATAGTCCAGTATTTAGAAACTTTGTGATTAGTGAGGACGGAAAAACAAGTGGTATCATTGTATATATAAAGCCAAATAAAACAGATAAAGAGATAAAGACCGATAAAGAATTAGAAGTTTATAAAGATAAAATTAAAAAAGAGCGACATCAAAATATTTTAGAAATTAGAGAGGTTATAAAAAATCATAGTCAAAATACCCAGATTTATCTTGGAGGTATTCCAATGATAGCAGATGATATGATGACTTTTATTAAAAATGATATTGTAACGTTTGGAATTGGTGTATTACTATTTATCATCTTAACGCTTTGGTATGTATTCAGAAAAATAATTTGGATAATAATTCCAATCAGTAGCTGTTTCTTTTCGGTCGTATTTATGACAGGTTTTTTGGGTTTGGTTGGGTGGAAAGTTACTGTAATTTCATCAAACTTTATTGCGTTAATGTTAATTCTTACAATGGCAATGAATATTCATATGAGTACCAGGTTTTTACAACTAAACACACAGTTTCCAGGAAAGAAAAAATTTGAAATTATAATTTTGACAACAAAAAAAATGATTTGGCCAATATTTTATACTGTCTTAACAACAATATGTGCTTTTTTGTCATTAATTTTTAGTGAAATAAAACCAATTATAGATTTTGGATGGATGATGACTTTTGGACTCATAACCTCACTAACAATTACATTCACACTTCTTCCTACATTGTTAAGTTTTTTTCAAAACTCAAATGTTAGATTAACTGAGGAAAAAGACACAAAAATAACAAGATATCTAGGAATATTAGCGATTAAAAATAAAAATTATATATTTGGTATAACTGGGATTATTGTATTTTTAAGCATGTTTGGTATCTCAAAATTAGAAGTTGAAAATAGTTTCATCAATTACTTTGATAAAAATACTGAGATTTATAAAGGTATGAAATTAATAGATGAAAAATTGGGTGGAACAACCCCTTTAGAAGTAATTTTAAAATTTCCAAAAGATGAGGATGAAGAAACTGATAGTGAGAATGATTGGGGTGATGAGGATGAAAATGACAATAAATATTGGTTTACAAAAGATAAAATTAATAAAATAACTCGTGTTCACAATTATTTAGATGATATTGATGCTGTTGGTAAAGTTTTATCCTTTTCATCAATAATTGAAGTTGCAACAAAATTAAATAATAATAAACCACTTGGAACTTTAGAAATGGGAGTTCTGTATACTAAAATACCAGACAATATAAAAAAAGAAATAGTAGACCCATATATATCCATTAAAAATTCTGAAGCTCGAATAAGTTTAAGAATAAAAGACTCTTTAGATGGATTGAGAAGAAATGATCTGATTAATCAAATTAATTTTGATTTAGAAAATAAATTAAATATCAGTAAAGATGAATTTAAACTTGGAGGTGTGCTTATATTGTTCAACAATTTACTTCAAAGTTTATTTAAATCACAAATCTTAACTCTTGGATTTGTGATGTTTGGAATATTTGTTATGTTTTTAATTCTTTTTAGAAATATTAAAATTTCACTAATTGGCGTAATACCTAATTTTATTGCGGCTTTTTTTATTCTGGGAATAATTGGTTTGGCAGGCATCCCTTTGGACATGATGACAATTACAATTGCTGCTATCACGATTGGTATTGCTGTAGATAATAGCATTCATTATATTTATAGATTTAGGGAAGAACTGACTAAAATAAAAGATTACAATAAGACACTTAAATATTGCCATTCGACAGTAGGAGTGGCGATATTAAATACATCTATAACAATTGTATTTGGGTTTTCTATTTTAGTTTTGTCTAATTTTATACCAACTATATATTTTGGTGTCTTTACTGGGTTAGCAATGCTATTGGCTATGATATCAGTTTTAACATTATTGCCATCATTACTTTTAGTGCTCAAACCTTTTAAGATTAAATAATTAATGGAAGTTGTAAAAGATTTTTTTACTGAACTATATACCTTTGATATTGTTTATTTAGTTTTCACAGCACTATCCTTGATGACATGTACAAAAAAAGGTTTTTTATTGAGCATTTTGTCAGCCTCTAAATGGCTTTTAGCTTATGTTGTTACTCTATTTCTATTTCCAAAAGTTAAGCCATATTTTGAGGATATAATTGATAGTGAATATGTCCTTGATATAGCAGTTGGTATAGGATTATTCATAATAATTATATTTTTAATTTTATTAATAAATAAAGGAATTAATAGATCAGTCACCTACTCTGGATTAGGAAATCTAGATAGAATCTTTGGTTTCTTTTTTGGATTTATCAGGGCTTACGTTATAGTTGTATGTATTTATACAACTATAAATATCATCTATAACCACAAAAAATGGCCAATTAATTTAGATGATGCTTTTACATATGCATGGGTTGAAAAAGGTAGTAACTACCTTATAAAAGAATTTCCTGACAAAAAAGATTATGAAGAAACTAAAGAAAAAATTCAAGATATATAACCCTAAAATAAAGGAAGAATGTGCAGTGTTTGGAATAAGTAATTCTACCGATGCTTCTACCCTTGCAGCTTTAGGCCTGCATGCCCTTCAACATAGAGGGCAAGAAGGCTGTGGTATTGTTTCATACGATGGAAAAAAATATCATTCAGAAAAAAGATTTGGGTTAGTTGGTGATAACTTTAATGATGAAAAAGTTTTAAAAAAACTTCCTGGAAAATACGCAATTGGTCATAATCGCTACTCAACGACAGGTGGAACTGCTTTAAGGAATGTGCAACCTTTTTTTGCTGATACAAATGCAGGTGGTATTGGTGTTGCACATAATGGTAATCTTACAAATGCTATAACTTTAAGGAATAAATTAGTTCAAGATGGTGCTATATTTTATACAACATCTGACACTGAAACCATTGTTCAATTAATTGCTAAATCAAAAAGAGGAAAAACGATAGATAAAATCATAGATGCTATATTTCAAATTCAAGGTGGTTATGCACTTGTAATGATGACACAAAATACTCTAATAGGTGTAAGAGATCCTTACGGAATTAGACCGTTAGTAATTGGTAAATTGAAAAACTCGTATGTGTTTGCCTCTGAAACATGTGCTTTTGATATTATTGGAGCAAAATTTGTAAGAGAAGTTGAAAATGGAGAAATTGTTTATATTGAAAATGATGAGTTAAAAAGTATTAAACCATTTCCACCAAAAAAGATAAGGCCTTGTGTATTTGAATATATTTATTTCTCTAGGCCAGACAGTATTTTAAACGGCAAAACTGCATACGAATACAGAAAAAACTTTGGATTACAGTTAGCAAAAGAAGATGAAATAGATGCAGATCTTGTTGTGCCTGTTCCAGACTCAGGTAACGCAGCTGCATTAGGATATGCTGAAGAAAAAGGCCTGAAATTTGACTTAGGTTTAATTAGAAACCACTATGTTGGAAGGACTTTTATTGAACCATCTCAACAAATCAGAAGTTTAGGAGTTAAGTTAAAATTAAATCCGAATATTTCTGTGATTAAAGATAAAAGAATAATTCTAGTTGATGACTCACTTGTTAGAGGCACTACATCTTCAAAAATAGTAAAGATGTTATACGATTCTGGAGCAAAAGAAGTTCACGTGAGAATTGCAAGCCCAGAAATAAAATTTCCTGATTTTTATGGTGTTGATACACCAACTAAAAAGGAGCTTTTAGCAGCAAACAAATCTACAGCTGAAATATGTCAATTTATTAAGGCAAAATCACTAAAATTCTTGAGTTTGAATGGTTTATATTTGGGAATGGGATACGAAAAAAGAAATGAAAATTATCCACAGTTAACAGATCATCACTTTACTGGGGAATACCCTGTAAAGATAATTGACGAGCTAGGTGAAGATAAAGTAACTCAACTTTCCTTATTAAGCACAGCATCAAATAATTAATATGAAAAAAGTGAGTTTCACAGAAATGAAGTATGGAACTAAAGATGACTATCAACTTTTAGAAAAGTTAGAAAGTCAGTATGAACGAAAGACTGCAGATAGAATTTTAAATTATTTAGCTTCACAAACTACTACACTTGAAGGCTATCAGATAACAAGATTGGAACATTCATTACAAGCTGCAACAAGAGCATATAAAAATGGTGAAAACGAAGAAATGGTCGTAGCCACATTATTACATGATCTTGGAGATGAATTGGCTCCTATGAATCATTCTCAATATGCAGCATCGGTGATAAAACCTTATGTTTCAGAAAAAACTTACTGGATTATTTTACATCATGGCTTATTTCAAACCTATTACTCTGCAGAACATTTAGGTGGTAATAAGAATGCAAGAGAAAAATATAAAGATGCAGAACATTATCAAGCTACAATAGATTTTTGCGAAAAGTATGACCAATCTTCATTTGATCCAAATTATAAATCAATGACTTTAAAAGATTTTGAACCAATGGTTAGGAATATTTTTTCTAGAAAACCTTACTACCATCATTAAATTGCCTAATATTTTAAAAAACGAAAAAAGTCCTTATCTTCAACAACATAAAGATAATCCAGTTGATTGGTTTCCTTGGAATAAAGAAACTTTAGGTAAAGCAAAGAAAGAAAAAAAACCTATATTTTTAAGTGTTGGATATGCAAGTTGTCATTGGTGTCATGTTATGGCTCATGAGAGCTTTGAAAATGAAGAAACTGCCAAACTAATGAACGAAAAGTTTATTAATATTAAAGTTGATAGAGAGGAAAGGCCTGATTTGGATTATGTTTTTCAAAAAAGCTTATCAATACTAACTGGAGCTCAAGGTGGATGGCCACTATCAATGTTTTTAGACGAAAATGGTGTACCATTTACAGGAGGAACGTATTTCCCACCTAAGGAAATTCAAGGGAGGCCTGACTTTAAAAAAGTCTTAAATAACGTGCATAACGTCTACAATGAAAATAGAGAGAAAATTTTAGCTCAAGCACCACAAGTTAAAGAAATATTCTCAAAAATAAATCAAAGATCTGCAGTTTTAAATCAACCATTGGAGCCATTTGTTGAGAAAATTATTAATTATTTAGATGAAAATAATGGAAGTTTCAAAGGAGCCCCAAAGTTCCCCCAATTTTATTTATTTGATGCAATGTTTTACTTTTATCTAAAGACTAAAAATAAAAATTATTTTAAGCCTGTTGAAATTTTACTCAATAATCTTTGTTCCAAAGGTATTTATGATCAGCTAGATGGAGGAATTTCAAGATATGCTGTTGACGAAAAATGGATAATTCCACACTTTGAAAAAATGCTTTACGATAACATCCAGTTCATAGATCTATTAACAAAATTTTATCAAAATACCAAAAATGATTATTTTAAAAATAAACTTTTACAAACAATTCAATATTTTAATAATGAATTTAAAAACAAAGAAGAATTATATGGTTCCGCATATGATGCTGATAGTGAGGGTGTTGAAGGAAAATATTATGTTTGGTCATACGCAGAATTAAAAAATCTTTTAAAGGATGATATGAAAACTTTAGAAAATATGTATGAAATTTCTGAGAGTGGTAATTTTGAAGGTAACAACATCTTGGTAGAAAAAAATTCAATACCTGATGAAAATAAAGATAACCTAGATCGAATAAAAAATAAATTACTCGATGTAAGAAGAAATAGAATAAAACCATTTTTTGACGATAAATCACAAACGGATTTAAACTCATATATGCTACAAGTTCTTCTCAAAACTTCAGTAAATTTAGGTGATGAAGATTTAAAAATTAAAACAATAGAAACAATTGAAATACTAAATAAAAAATTAAATCAAAAAATTATTCATTGCTATGAAAATAAAGAAATAGAAACTTTTCTTGAGGACTATGTTTATTATGCTCTACTAATGATAACACTTTACGAGGTTAATGCTGATAAAAAAGCTTTAGAAAAATCAATAAAAATAATGAATGATATTTGGGAATTATTCTTTAATAATGAAACTCGGTTGTTTCAGAAAAATATTATTAAAGATAATGATTTGTTTGCGAGTCCACTAGACCTAAATGATAGCAACATTCCAAATGGTAATAGTGTTTATCTATTAATTTCAAATAAATTATATTCAATTACAAATGATAAAATATGGTATGAAAGAAATGAAGTGCTTAAAAAATCATTCCACCAAGTTATAAACTCTTATTATTCACAAATGTTTAGCTTTATTAAAACCCTTGATATTTGCGATAATAGCTTATCATTCACATTTCATGGAACATCTCAGTCTATTAAGGAAATGCAGCTTTATTTACAAAAAGAATATCTAGGAGTTGCAACATTTGTTTACCAATTAAATAATGATACAAAACCTAGTGTTATTATATGTAAAAACCAAACTTGTTCTAACAAATTAACTAACATAAGCGAAGCTGTTGAATATCTAAGTAAGAGTGATTAAATCGTTAATATGAATAAAGATAACATAATAGATCATTTTAAATCAGGAATTAAGGAGCCTATAAATTCCAAAATAGGTGTTGAGCACGAAAAATTTCTTTTCTATAAGAAGAATAATAAAAGAATTACTTATTCTACAATTAAAGAGATTTTCAAAATTTTATATGAATTTGGTTGGAAACCATCTTATGAAGGTGAAAACGTAATAGCGTTAAACAAAGACAATAAGAGTATAACTTTAGAACCGGGCAATCAAATTGAGCTTGCAGGTGCTCAATTAACAAATATTCATGAAGTTTGCTCTGAAGCTAATAATTATTTGTTTGAACTTAAACAGGTAGTTGAAAAATTAGATTTAAAAATAGTAAGTGCTGGATTTGATCCAATATCTAAGTTGTCTGAAATTCCAAATAATCCTAAAAAAAGATATGAGGTAATGACAAAGGATATGCCTAAAGGTGGGTCGCTTAGTTTAGATATGATGTATAGAACATCTGGGACACAGCTAAATCTTGACTACACGTCTGAAAATGATTTTATAAAAAAGTTTAAATTAGCAAATAGTTTAGTTCCATTAAGTATTGCACTTTTTGCAAACTCATCAATTGTTGAGAAAAAAGATAGTAAATACTTATCATACCGATCAAAAGTATGGCAAGAAACATCAAGGGGCGGTCTTCCAGAAATTTTTTTAGAAAATGTTGATTTTGAAAAATATACTGATTTTGTAATGGATTATCCAATACTGTTTTTAAAAAAAGATGATAAATATTTATCAGGTAAAAATTATAAATTTTCTGATTATATGAATGGTAATATTCAAGAAATAAATAAATCTTTACCAAGTATTGACGATCTTGGATTGCATTTAAGTACTATATTTACAGAGAATAGATTAAAACAATATATTGAATTAAGATCTATGGATACTTGTGGTTGGAACTGTATCTGCGCTGGTCCTGCTTTTTTTACTGGTCTTTTATATGGTAATTTAGACGAAGCATTAGAATTTATTTCAAAATGGGAAAAGAAAGATTTATTGAATGCTTATAAAGATGCGCCTATGAAAGGACTTGATACAAATTTAATGGGTAAAGATATGATTTATTGGATCTCCAACTTGTTAAAAATTGCTGAAAAAGGCTTAGAAAAGAGAGATTTTATTGGAAAAAGCGGTACAAACGAAACTAAATACTTGGAACATCTAAATAAGATTATCAATAATAAAGAAACAGTCGCCAGTCATGTTATAAATAAATTCTCTAAATTTCAAAATTTAGAAGATTTATATGACAAATAAAATTATAGGCATACAAGGCGATAAATTAGATAAAATAAATATATCTTCTGATACATCAATATTTTTAGCTCATGAAGCTCAGAAACTAGGATATAAAATATTTTATTATACTCCTTCAAACTTATCCATCATCAAAAATAAAATATATGCAAATGGAGTATTTGTAAAATTTAATTATGAGAGAAAAAAATTTTATAAAATTTATAAAAAACAAAAAATTGATGTTGAAAATCTTAAATTTATTTTGATCAGGCAGGATCCTCCATTTAATTCAGAATATTTAATAACTACTCTTATTTTAGATGGTTTAAAAAAAGTAAAAGTAATAAATAATCCAACTGCTATCAGAAACGTATCAGAAAAATTATATTCAAAAAATTTTATTAAATATATGCCAAATACTTTATTTTCAAATAATATAAAAGAAGTTAAAAAGTTTTATAATCAAAATAAAAGTATGATTGTGAAACCTATTAATGGATATGGAGGTAATCAAATTCATCTCATCAAAAATAAGTTTAATAAAAAACTTATTACAAATTTTTTAAATAAAAATGGCCATTCAATGTTTCAAAAATTTTTGAAAAATATTTCTAAAGGAGATAAAAGAATTTTTATTATTAATGGTAAAGTGTGTGGTGCAATCTCAAGAGTTCCTAAAAAAGGTTCATATTTGAGCAATATGAGCAAGGGTGCTATACCTAAGCTTACTAAACTTACAAAACAAGAATTAAAAATTTCAAAAATTATTGGAAAAAAATTAAAGAATGATAATATTTATTTTGCTGGAATTGACTTCATAGATCAGAAACTAAATGGAGATATTAATGTTACGTCTCCTACTGGATTAAAAACATACTATGACCTTTCTAAAATCAATCTTGCTAAGATATTTTGGAAAGGTTTAAGAGCTTGAATAAATTATCAGATCAAAAGAAAGGTTCACTACTAGCCTTCGTAGCTGTAATGTTCATTACGCCTGACTCATTACTTATCAGGCTTTCAGACATAGAAACATGGGGGATGCTTTTTTATAGAGGAGCCATACCTTTCTTTATAGTCTTAATTGGATTATTATTGTTTTATAGGCAAAATTTTATTAATGCCTTTTTAAAAGTTGGTACAGTTGGTATATTTTACGCAATTAGCTTTTCTATTTGTAACATCACTTTCATTGTCTCTATTCAAAATACTAATGTAGCCAATACGTTGATTATGATTGCTTTAGCACCAATGCTTTCCGCAATACTTGGGGCAATATTCTTAAAAGAAATGCCTAGTAAAGGGACTTGGATCGCCATTTTCATTACATTTTTAGCGGCTTTATTTATTTTTTATGACTCGCTTCAAGTCGGTAATCTTTTTGGGAATATAATGGGATTTGTTACAGCTGCTGGATTAGCTGTAAATGCAGTTCTTATTAGATTTGCTAAAGACAGAGATCTTTTGCCTTCTGCTGTAATGGGTAAATTAGGAGTTGCAGTATTTGCTTTCTTTTTTGTTGAAAACTTTAATTTAAATGGAACCGATCAAATTTACATACCAGTAATGTGCATTATTTGTGTAGCCTTACCTTTTGTTTTAGTGACAATCGCACCAAGATTTATACCAGCAGAGGAAGTAAATCTATTTTTCCTATTAGAAACGATAATAGGTCCAATTTGGGTTTGGTTAGTTGTCAAAGAGCAGCCAACTCTAGAGACGATCATTGGAGGTGCCGTGATCATTATTACTTTGGGTATCCACTCATTTATAAAATTAAGAGAGACTGAAAAAATAATTAATTAATTTCTTGATTTACTATCAAATCATCCATAGATAGCGAAATTATGAAAAAGATACTTAAAAACTCCTGGGCATTATTCACGGGCATGGGTCTAATTATGATAGCTCATGGATTTCAAGTTTCTTTACTTGGAGTAAGAGCTGTTCATGAAAGTTTTAGCTTAACAGCAACCGGCTTTATGTTGTCAGGATATTTTGTGGGCTATTTTATAGGAGCAAAAACAGTTCCAATTTTAGTTTCAAGTGTTGGTCATATAAGGGTATTTGCTGCTTTTGCATCAATTGCTTCTATCGTTGTTTTAGTACACTCCATAATCATCAATCCATTTACATGGTTTATATTGAGAATTGCCTCAGGTTTTTCAATGGTATGTTTATATACAATAGCTGAAAGCTGGTTAAACGACCGAGCAAGCAATAAAAATAGAGGAAGTGTTTTATCAATTTATATGATCGTTCTTTACGCATCTATGGCGATTGGAATGTTTTTTTTAAACTTCAGTAAGCCAGAAAATTTTCAGCCATTTATACTTGTTTCTTTATTCATGTCACTTTCACTTGTTCCAATATTATTAACTAAGAAAAAACCTCCAAAATTTAAAAAAATTATCGGAATGAAAATTAAAGAACTTTATGAAGCTTCACCTTTTGGAATGGTAAGTGCACTTTTATGTGGAATTTGTCACTCTGCAATGTTTGCTTTAATTGCTGTTTATGCAGCATCAATGAATTTTAGTATTTTTGAAATTTCTTTTGTAACATTTTTGATTGCTATTTCTGGTGCAATTTCTCAATGGCCAATTGGTAAACTATCAGACATTTATGATAGAAGAACAGTTACAGTATATTCTACGTTTGCTTCGGCTTTCTTTGCTTTATGTGCAATTTTTTCGGTGGGTACAATGCATTTACCTGATGGATTAGCTAGCTCAAAGTTTTGGTTTTATATTTTTACAGGTTTCTATGCTTTCTTTAGTCTTCCTATGTTTGCATTAATTTTTGCTCATACGAATGATTTTATAGCTAAAGAAAAATTTGTGGCTGCAGGCGCAGGTTTACAATTCACCTTTGGAATGGGTGCAATCAGCGGACCTTTTTTATGTTCTATGTTTATGGATTTTATAGGAGAGAATGGTTATTTTATATTTCTAATTATATTCCACTGTTTAATAGGAGCATATGGAGTTTACAGGATGAAAGTTAGAGAGGTTATTGAAAACCCTGACTCTCAATTCACACCTCTTCCTACAACAATAACACCTATTGGCTTAGAACTTAATCCGGCGACAGAGCCTATCGAAGACCCGATAAAACCAGTAGGAACCGAAGAAACAGTTATTGTAGAGAATAACCCTTCCCAATAATTAAAATCTTATTTAAAACTTTTATTCTGTTAAAATAGTTTATGATTAAAACTATAAATCTTGGAGTATTGGGTATTGATCATGGTCATATCTTTGACATGCTTGATGAGATGCTTAAAGAGGGATGTAGTTGTAATTATTTTTGGACTGAAGGTTCTCCGTTAACTTTAAATGAATTTAGAAACAAATATCCTCAAATTAAAAGAGTAGATAATAAAAGTGATATTTTAAATGATGATACAATTGATATGATTTTAATTTCATCCATTCCTAAAGATAGAGCAAATCTATCTATAGACGCAATGAAAGCTGGAAAAGATGTAATGGTTGATAAGCCAGGATGTACAACTCTTGAGCAACTAAATAATTTAAAACAAACAGTAAAGGACACTGGAAAAATTTGGTCAATTAATTTTTCAGAAAGATTTCATGTAGCTGCTGTTACAAAAGCTGAAGAGCTAGTCGCTGAAGGTAAAATCGGTAAAGTTAAACAAACAATTGGCACTGGTCCCCACAGGCAAGGTAATTACGAAAGACCAGATTGGTTTTATGATCGTGATAGTTATGGTGGAATAATAACAGATATAGGCTCACATCAAATTCATCAATTTTTAGTATTTACAAATTCAAATGAAGCTAAAGTGAATCATGCGTTAGTTGAAAATACTACTAAGAAAGAATTTACTGGTTTTCAAGATTTCGGGGAAGTTAATCTTACTGGAAATGGTGGTCATGGATATGTTCGTTTAGATTGGTTTACTCCTGATGCGCTTCCTACTTGGGGAGATGGAAGGTTATTTATCCTAGGTGATAAAGGTTTTATTGAAATTAGAAAATATACAGATTTAGCAAAATCTGAAAAGGGAAATCAACTATTTTTGGCAAATAATGATGAGGTTAAACATATTGACTGTTCGAATGTTAAACTCCCGTACTTTGCTAATTTAATTAAAGATGTTTTAAATAGAACTGATACTGCTTGTTCGCAAGAACTTACTTACTTATCAATGGAACTAGCAATTAAAGCTCAAGGATTAGCTGAAAAAAAATGAAAAAATATCAGGTAGCAATAATAGGAACTAATATAGGAGCTAAGCATTTTGAAGATTTTCAAAAAGTATCAGACCGATTTAGTGTTCATACATTGTGTGGTTTAACTAGAGATGCAATAGATAAAATATTGGCGTCAAATAATGATACTAAAATGTCATTAAACTTTGATGATGTATTAAAAGTAAAGGAAATAGATATAATTGATATTTGTCTCCCACCCCATTTACACTTTTCTGCGTGCAAAAAATCTCTAGAAGCAGGAAAGCATGTAATTTGCGAAAAACCATTGGTTTCAAGTCTTAAAGAAATTGATGAGCTAGAAAATATTAGTAAAGAAACAGGAAAGATAATTTTTCCTGTATTCCAATATAGGTATGGATTAGGATTTTCTAAATTTAAGGCACTTATAAAGTCAGGACTTGCTGGAAAACCTTTAATCGCCTCATTGGAGACTCATTGGAATAGAGGAAAAGATTATTATTCAAAACCTTGGAGAGGTACTTGGGATGGTGAACAAGGTGGAGCAATATTAAGTCATTCTATACATATTCACGACTTAGTAAGTATGATACTAGGACCAGTTTCAAATGTTTTTGCAAAGCTAACAACAAGAGTAAATAACATTGAAGTTGAGGATTGTGCATCTTTATCGATTGAAATGGAAGACGGAACATTGGTCACTAGCTCTATCACCCTTGGTGCTGCAAATGATACCAGTAGACTAAAATTCTGTTTTGATGGACTGACAGCAGAATCGGGAGCATCTCCAGATAAACCTTATAATCCAGCTGACGATGAATGGGTATTTTTACCAAGAGCTCCTATTTCAAAAAGTCAAATTGATGAAGTATTGTCAAAAGTCGAAAAACCTAAATCATGGTACGCAGGAATGTTTAATGAAATAGCCAACAAACTTGATGGAAAAGTTAGTGATGAAGTAACTTTATTGGATGCTAGAAAATCTTTAGAATTTGTAACAGCTGTTTACAGTTCATCAAGACAAAACAAAAGTATCAAACTTCCAATTACAAATGACAATCCTTTGTACAGTTCCTGGTTACCAAAATAATCAATAACCTAATTTATGATCAACTTGATTATTTAAATCCTTTTTATCAATAAACAGTATTAAATTCTGAAAAAACTTTTCTAAAACCATTTCAATATAATTTCCTTTGCTATCTGAAGATATATGAGGTGTAATTACTAAATTTGGAGTATCCCAAAATTTAGAATTTCTGTTTATTGGCTCTTCTGAAAAAACATCTAAAATAGCTCCAGCAATTTCATTTTTTTTTAATTTTTTTCTTAAATGCTCGTAATCCATTACAGATTGACGACCAATATTAACAATTCCACACGTAGCTTTAAGCACATCTAATCTTTTCTTATTTATTAATCCTTTTGTTTCATTTGTTTCTGGAACAGCTAAATAAAGAAAATCAGCCTCAGGTAAGACTTCATCAATCCTATCAAATGTTATAACTTTTGAACAACCTTCAACTGCTCTACCCCTTCTATTAACTCCAATAACTTTTGCTCCTAGTGAGCTGATATGTTTAATCATTGACCCACCTAATGATCCAGTGCCTATCACTACAACTTTTTTACTATCAATTGGATTACTTAATAAAGTTATAAATTCTTTTTTTTTTTGATTAGTAATTATTCTTGTCATATGGTTTTGAAGCATCAAAACACTCATTAATCCAAATTCACCTGCTTTTTTTGAATGTATTCCACTACTATTTGTTAAAATTAAATCTTTTTTAAGCCAATTAAATGGATAAAGATGATTAACACCCGCTGACACAATATGTATCCATTTTAAATTTGGTGCAATTTTACTTAAATTATTTGTTGGAAAATTCCATGTAAGCAAAATATCTGCATCTTTCATTGAAGATTTCCAATTATCATCATCCCAGTCA
>CACKXQ010000011.1 GCA_902604245.1 uncultured Pelagibacteraceae bacterium
TAAATGAGAATAAATGGAAAAAAATATAGAACAATTTGGTATGAAAATAATGTAGTAAAAATAATTGATCAAACCAAACTTCCACATCATTTTATTATTAAAGATTTAAAGACAATAAAAGATGCAGTAAAGGCAATAAAAACTATGGAGGTAAGAGGTGCACCTCTTATTGGTGGAGCTGCTGCTTACGGAATAGTATTGGCAATACAAGAAAATAAAAATTTAGATTTCATTAAAAAAAGTTCAGAAGAATTAGTTAATTCAAGACCTACAGCTATAAACTTGCAATGGGCAGTTCATAGAATGAATAATAAATTATCATTTGTGAAGCCTGATGAATTATTGGATGTAGCATTAAAAGAAGCAAAATTAATATGTGATGAGGACGTAAAATTTTGTGAGAATATAGGATTTAATGGACTAAAAATAATTGAAGAAATTTATAATAAAAATAATAAAACTGTTAATATCTTAACTCACTGTAATGCAGGGTGGTTAGCAACTATAGATTGGGGGACAGCAACCTCACCAATTTATCAAGCACATACAAAAGGAATACCAATTCATGTATGGGTAGATGAAACAAGACCAAGAAATCAAGGGGCAAATCTAACCTCGTTTGAATTAAACGAAGAGGGTATACCAAATACAATTATTACAGATAATACTGGTGGTATTTTAATGCAAAGAGGAGAGGTTGATATGTGCATTGTTGGAACAGATAGAACTCTATCAACTGGAGATGTATGCAATAAAATTGGTACTTATTTGAAAGCATTAGCAGCACATGATAATAATGTGCCCTTTTATGTGGCTTTACCAAGCTCTACAATTGATTGGGAAACTAAAGATTATAATAAGATACCTATTGAAGAAAGAAATTCTGAGGAACTATCCCATATAGAAGGAAAAGACGAAAAAAATAATATCAAGAAAGTTTTAATTTATCCTGAAAACAGTAAATCGATGAATTTAGCTTTTGACATAACTCCAGCAAAATATGTAACAGGTTTAATTACAGAGAAAGGTATATGCCAAGCATCAACTGTCGGTTTAAAACAAATGTTTAATAGATAATGAATAAAGTTAAAAATATTTTATTTATAATGGCTGATCAACTAAGATTTGATTATCTTTCTTGTTATGGTCATCCGCACCTTAAAACACCTCACATAGACGGTTTAGCAAAAAAAGGAGTTTTGTTTGAGTCTGCTTATGTCCAAGCCCCGGTTTGTGGCCCATCAAGAGCATCCTATTATACTGGAAGAACAGTATTTAGTCATGGATCAACTTGGAACCAAATACCTTTACCAATCGGTGAACTAACAATTGGAGATTATTTGAGGCAATCAGGAATTAGGACCGGTGTTGTAGGCAAAACACATATGAGACCCGATATAGATGGAATGAATAGACTTGGAATTTCAAAAGATACAGAAATAGGTCTGACGGTTAGTGAACCAGGTTTTGAGCCTTATGAAAGAGATGATGGTCTTCATCCAAATAACCATATTAAAAACTCAAACAAAAAATTATCCTACAATGAGTGGCTAAATAAACTTGGATATGAGGGTGATAATCCTTGGGATAGTTGGGCAAATTCATCAGAGGATGAAAGTGGAAATATTTTGAGTGGATGGAGGTTAAGAAATTCAAATAAACCAGCAAGAGTTAAAGAAGAACATTCCGAAACTGCATTTATGACAAATAGATCAATAGAGTTTATTCAGGAAAGTGGAGAAAAGCCTTGGTTTTTACATTTATCATACATTAAACCTCATTGGCCATACATTGCTCCTGCACCTTATCATAATATGTACTCCTCAAATCAATTTTACCCAGTTCATCGAAGTAATGCTGAACAAGAAATAGATCATCCAGTCTACAAAGCTTTCATGGAAAATAATATTTCAAAGACTTTTTCAAGAGAAGAAGTGAGAAATACTGTTCTTTCAGGATATATGGGATTGATAAAACAAATAGATGATAATCTTGGGAGACTATTTAATTTTCTTGAAGAAAAAAATTATATGAATAATACAATGATAGTTTTTACATCAGATCATGGTGATTATCAGGGAGATCATTGGCTAGGAGAAAAAGAGCTTTTTCATGAACAAATTGTTAAAGTACCAATGATAATTTATGATCCAAGTAATTTGTCAGATAATAATAGGGGAGTAAGAGAAAAAAGATTTGTAGAAGCTATAGATTTACTACCTACTTTTTTAGATTCTGTAGATAGCAATGCAAGCAAACATCGCCTTGAGGGTCAATCATTGCTACCAATTATAAGAGGAAATGAAGTCCCTAATTGGAAAAACAGTGTATTTAGTGAAATAGATTATTCATTTAATGAAGCAAGAAAAATTCTTAATATTGGAGCATCAGATGCAAGAGCATATATGATAAGAAATGATAGATGGAAGTATATTTATTACAAAGGTTTTCCTCCTCAATTATTTGATTTAAAAAAAGATCCAGATGAATTCAATGATTTAGGACAATCATCAGATCATAAAAAAATTATTGATGAAATGAAGGATATATTGCTTCAAAGAATTACAAATAGAAAAAATAGGGTTGCAGCAACAGATGAATTTGTTTTAAAAGAAAGAGATTATACAAAAGATGATGGAATTATGATAGGAGTTTGGTAATGAACCCTTTAATATTGTCGCTAATTTGTCTAGTTTCAGTAGGAGTATCTGCAAATTTAATAAAATTAATTCGTGGAAATAGAATTTTATTAATTATTTCTTTATTACCTTGTATTTATATATTTATCTTTGGTTTATATGCAACTTTAGGTCCAATGGATTTATATAAAGATGGTACAGATAATTTTTATGCTCGGAACCCAGGTAAAGAATTACCAATAGTGTTTGTATTATTAAAATTTTATCAATATATTTTAATGATTGTAGGTGCAGTTTTTGGCTTTATTTATTTTAATTATATAAAAAAAAAAAAAGATACTAGTGAGCCATCAGACTAGGCAAATATAAACAAATTGCAGGAAAAGCAATAATTAAAGCGAGCCTAATTACATCAGTCATTAAGAATGGAAGAGTCCCAAACCATATAGTTTGCAGAGGTGTTTTTTGCATTACACCTTTAATTACGAATAAATTCATTCCAACAGGAGGTGAAATCAATCCAAATTCAACAACTATTACTGCAAATATACCAAACCAAACAGGATCAATTCCAGCATCAATAATCACTGGATAAAATACTGGAATAGTTAAAAATAACATTGCTAAAGAGTCCATTACAGTACCAAGAACTAAATAAATTGCACAAATTACTAAAATTATTCCTAACGGAGTAAGCTCAAGATAATTTATAAAATCAACAACCGCAAAAGGTAACTGTGTGACAGTTATAAGATAATTAAATATACTTGCACCAATAACAATTAAATATAAAGAACCAACAGTTTTTATAGTGGTCCATAAAGCATCTTTTAATAAACTTAATTTTAATTGACCTCTAAAAAAAATAAAAATTAAAACTAAAATTACACCTACTGCAGCACTTTCTGTTGCTGTAAAAAAACCTAAATAAAGTCCACCCATCATGATTGCAAATATTAAAAAAATTGGAAAAACTTTTGATAATGCAGAAATTCTTTCCTTCAAAGGCATTTTTGTTCCATAACCACCTTGTGAGGGATAAATTAAAAGATAAATCCTAATAGCAATCATATACAGTACCACCGCTATTACTCCTGGTATCAGTGCAGCAAAAAATAATTCTTGAACAGACTGTTCAGTTAAATAAGCATATATTACTAAAATTACACTCGGAGGAATTATGATTCCAAGCGTTCCACCAGATGCAATAGATCCGCTTATTAGGGCATCACTGTAACCATGTCTTCTCATTTCAGGGCCTGCCATTTGAGACATTGTTGCAGCTGTTGCAATCGATGATCCACAAATCATTCCAAATCCAGCGCATGCCCCTACAGTAGACATTGCTAAACCACCTTTGTAATGGCCCACTATTGCATAAGCTGCGTCATATAAATTTCTTGATAAATTTGAACTGTTGGCAAGATTTCCCATTAGAACAAATAAAGGTAACACTGATAATGTATATTTTGAGACAGCATCAAAAGGAGCAGTTCCCAAAACAAATATTGCTGGGTCAAATCCTGAAATCATTGCAAAGCCAGTAAAACCAACAACCAACATTGCAATTCCTATTGGTACGTTTAATACCATCAAAATTAATACAGCAGCAAAAGACAATCCACCATTAATTACAGCTTCTAATCCCATTACAAATTCTCAGCTTTTGAATTAATTTTAAAAATAGTTTTGATAAACCATATGATTATAGCAAAAACACTTAACCACATCCCAATTGAGCATATGAAATAAAAAGGATAAAAATAAAGCTCCAGATCAATCGTTACTCTTTGATTGTTCATAAATTTGTATGATGTCAAAGTAGTAGAGTATGCCATTAAGGACATAATCGATATCATTAAAACAAATTTTAAAATTACCAAATAGGTTTTAAATGTACCCAAATTTAAATTATTTATAAAATCTGCTGAAACATTAGCATTTAAATAAAACGCTCTTGGCATTGCAAGGAAAGCTACTAATGCCATTCCTATTTCAACTAACTCTATTGTGCCTGTAACTGGTGAATTTAAAAACCGTCTTCCAAATACATCACAAAAAGTTAATACAGCTAATAAAAACAAAACAATACCTGAAGCTATGGCTGAATAATCAAAAACTTTACTGACTTTAGAAATCATAAAAATGTTGCTTCAAATTATTTAAACATTAACATATAAGTAGTTTCAAAAATAGAAAGTATTAATCATGAAGTTTATTTCTTTTAAACATAATAAACAAAACAAGTTCGGTATTATTAATAATAATAAAATTACAGATCTAACTGGAAAAGTATCTAATTCAAATACACTAAAAGATTTAATTAAAAACCAAGGAATTGAAGAAGCAAAATCTTATGCAACAAATAATCCAGGCAATATTAGTGATTCAGATATTGAATATTTGCCATTAATTCCAAATCCAGGAAAAATTATTTGTGTTGGTTTAAATTATAGTGAACATGTTAAAGAAACCAACAGAACAGTTGAAGAGAACCCAGTAATTTTTCATCGATTTCCAGAAAGTCAAACTGCACACTTACAGCCAATTCAAAGACCTGTTGTTTCACAAAGTTTAGATTTTGAAGGTGAGATGGCAGTAATTATGGGTGAAGGTGGCAAACATATAAAACCTGAGGATGCCTTAAAGCATATAATTGGTTATTCATGTTATAATGAAAGTACTGTAAGAGAGTGGCAGAGACATACTAGACAATTTGGGATGGGTAAAAACTTTGAAAAAACAGGGAGTTTTGGTCCACACATGGTTTTAGCTGAAGACATTAATGATTATAAAAATTTAACAATTGAAACTAGATTAAATGGCGAAGTCATGCAAAACGCAAAATTAAGTCAACTTATTTTCGATATTCCAATTTTAATTTCGTATGTTTCTAAAGCTATGGCTTGGAGAGCTGGGGATGTATTAGTCACTGGTACGCCTGGAGGTGTAGGATTTAAAAGAAATCCTCCAATATTTATGAAGCCTGGAGATAATGTTGAAATAGATATCACAGAAATTGGCACTTTATCTAATACAATTAAGGATGAAATTATCTAATTTTCAAGTTAAACTTTCTCATAATTATTTAATAATTAAGAGGGGATTAATATGAAAAAAAAAATAATTGGTTTTGTTATAGGAATTTTTTCCTTAAGCATTATTAGTACGGCATCAGCTACAGAATTAAAGTTAGCAACTTTTGAACCACCAAAAGCATTTATAGCAAGTAAGATTTTAGCTGCTTGGGCAGATAAAGTTAACAAATGTTCAAATGGTGCTTTAAATGTTAAAATGTATGCAGGAGGAGTGTTAGGAAGTCCTCCCAAACAATACGATATAGTAACTTCAGGAGTTGCTGATATATCTTGGACAGTGCTTGGGTATATTGGTGGTCAATTTCCTTTAAGTTCAGTTGTAGAACTACCATTCTTGACCAAAACTTCAAAAGCTGGATCTAGAGCTTTAAATACTCTTTTCGAAGAAGGTTACCTTGATAAAGAAATGGCAGGAATTAAGCTAATAGGACTTCACTCAAATCCTGGATACCAAATCCATATGAAAGATACTAAAGTGGTTAAGCCTGCAGACTTTAAAGGAAAAAAAATGAGAGTTCCAAGCAAAATAGCTGGAACTATTCTTAAAACTTTAGGAGCAACTGGGGTTAAAGTACCAGCACCAGGAACTTCAGAAGCCTTAAACAAAGGTGTTATAGATGGAACACCTTTCCCATACACAGCAATTGGTTCATTTAGATTATTTGATGTAACTAAATACCATACAGAAGTTAACATCACTAATGCTACTTTTGGATTAATAATGAATGAAGGGAAATATAACGGTCTTTCTTCAGCAGCAAAAGGATGTGTTGATAAACATTCTGGTCAATGGTTTGGTGACTGGGCATCTAATTTAATTGATACTCAGAATGCCAAGATGAGAGTTCAAGTAGAAAATACTCCAGGACACGAGATAACTGTTGCATCTGACTCAGTTTTAGCTGAATACAAAAAAATATTGGCTCCAATTGAATCAGACTGGTTAGCAGAAATGAAAGGTAAAGGTCTTGATGGAGATGCTGTATTAAAAAGAGCAAGAGAAGTAATATCTAAAATAGACGGTTAATAGTTAAATTCGAGCCCGCTAATTTCATAGCGGGCTCTTTCAAAATTAAGTATAATAATGAAATGGCAGTAAAAGCTTTAAGTTATATTGGAGTTAATTCAGATAAATTTGAGGATTGGTCTGAGTATTCTCAAAAATACCTCGGTATGCAACAGATGGACCGTGGAAAAGAAATTCTATCTTTTAGAATGGATAACCAAAAACAAAGGTTAACAATAACAGGTGATAAAGGAGATGGATTAGGATTTTTAGGATGGGAAGTTGAGAACAAGGAAGATCTTCAAATTTTTGCAAATAAATTAGAGGAAAATAAAATAGTCGTACATCATGGGAAGGCTTCTTTTGCTGATAAACGTTTTGTTGAGGATTTAATTTATTTTAACGATCCACAAGGAAATCGTATTGAACTTGTTTTTAATCCTATGTTAGATACAGATCCTTTTAAACCAGGTAGACCAATTTCAGGATTTAAGACTGGGGCGTTAGGGATGGGACATGCAGTTGTGCATGTTAAAAAAATTGATGATTTAATTCCTTTTTACAGAGATGTAATGGGTTTCAAGATAAGTGATTATAGTCATACCCCAATATCTCTATGCTTTTTCCACGTTAACGGTAGACATCATAGTTTAGCTTTGTTTGGATCAGGTGGATCTGGTTTCCATCATTTTATGGTTGAATACAATAACTTAGACGATGTAGGTCAAGGTTATGATTTGTTACAATACAAGGATAATGCAATTGCTTATACAATGGGACGGCATACCAATGATTATATGACTTCATTTTATTCAATTACACCTTCAGGATTTTTTATTGAAAATGGATGGGGTGGGAGGATTATTAATCCAGATACATGGGAGCCAATTGAAACATTTGAGGGGCCAAGTTTTTGGGGGCACGAGAGACTTTATTTACCTGATGATGAGAGAATGAAGTTTAGAAATAAAAGACTCGAAACTGCTTCTCAAGGAAAACAAGCTCCATTGTTAATTGATTGTCCTTGGTTATATTCAAATTTAAAAAAATAATAATTTTTAAAAATATCAATGAAAAAATTTGATGTCACAATAGTAGGATTAGGACCTGCGGGAGGAACTTTAGCAAACCTTCTGGCAATGCATGACTTATCAATATTAATTCTCGATAGAGAAAAAAGTTTTTATCCACTGCCTAGAGCGGTTCATTTTGATGACGAAATAATGAGAGTATTTCAAACAATAGGAATTACAAAAGAATTTTTGAAACACACTATAATTAATAAAGGTACTAAATTCGTTAATTCTAAAAATAAAGTAATATTAGATTGGCCAAGACCAAAAAAAATTACAGAAAATGGATGGTACCCAAGTTATAGATTTCATCAACCAGATCTAGAAAAAAAACTTAGAAAAAAACTAAAAAATTATAAAAAAGTCTCAATAGAACAAAATTCTGAAGTTAAAAAAATTAAAAATTTAAAAAATCATGTCGATATAACTTATTTAAATTTAAATAATCACAAAGAGTATCTCGCAAGATCAAAATACTTAATTGGTTGTGATGGTGCCAACTCTATAACTAGAAAACAAATGAAAACAAAAATGGATAATTTAGGTTTTACTCAAAAATGGGCAGTAGTTGATCTAATTTTGAAAAAGAAAAAAAATAATTTACCAGATAGAACAATTCAATACTCAAATCCAAAGCAACCAGCAACATATTGTAGAAATGTTGGTAGACGTAGAAGATGGGAATTTGCAATTAAGGAAAATCATAGTGATAAAAAAGTTTTATCAGAAAATTATATTTGGAATTTTCTAAAACCTTGGCTAAATAAAAGTGAAGCAATTATTGAAAGAAAAACAATTTATACATTTGAATCTGCTATTGCTAGAAAATGGAGAAAAGGTAGAGTTTTTATAGCTGGGGATGCCGCTCATTTAATGCCTCCATTTATGGGTCAAGGAATGTGCGCTGGGATTAGAGATGCATCAAATTTAGCATGGAAAATTGCTAATTGTATAAGAAATAAATTTGATGAAACAATTTTAAATACATATCAATCAGAAAGATCTCTCAATGTTAAAGAATATATTGAAACCACTATGAGGATGGGAGAATTTGTAAATGCTGTGGAGTCCATTCAAATAACAGATAATATAAAATCTGATAATAAAGGTATTAAAAGAATGCAGTCAATTAAACCTAAACTTGGAAAAGGCTTAGGTAATCTAAAGGATAAAAATAGAGGAAAAACTTTTCCTCAATTCATACTTAAAAATAAAAAAACTCTAGATGAATATTTTTCAAAAAAAGGAATGATGATTTTATCTTCGGAAATAAAGCCCAAAAACTCAAAAAATTACTCTTTATTGGAAGCAAAGAATTTGAGAAATGTATCTAAATATTTAAAAAATATTAATTCAAAAGCTATTTTAATAAGACCAGATAGATTTATTTTAGCTTCAGCAAGATCAAATAAAGAAGTTAGTTTAATATTAAAAAAATATTCTTCGATTTTACGATAACTTGAACATTTCATTTACAGCTAATATTTTTGAATGATTGTCTGGAGAAATTTCTCCATTTGGCATATATAAAGAATTTTCAAAGCCTACTCTAATTTTACCACCTAGGCTTATAGCTTTTTCTAAACAAATCATTTCTTCTTTTGCAAAAGCACATATTGACCAATCCAAATTGACATTATTATTTTTCATTACTTTTAAAAATTCTGGAATTTTTTCTGGATAACTAATTTTACCTGTGTAATGACCAATTACAAATAAGCACCAAGCTCCTTCAATTGGAATTTCTGCTTTATCTAAAAGGTTCACTAATAAGTCTACATCCTGTGGATTATACAAAATATGCTGTATTTTAGTTCCAGCTTCTGTCAAATATTTATATAATTTTAAATCTTCCTCTGTTGGGTTTCTGGTAGGTATTAATTCAGCTGTACCAATTGATGTACCTGGGGGAGTAACATCATATGCAAGTTTCCTCATTTCCTCAGGAGAATACTTGCCAATTGCTTCAGTAGTGACCTGAATATGCATTTTAGGAACCTGGTGTTCTAATTCATTTAATGCCTCTTTATAAAGTCCGGCATCTAAAACGTGCTCTCCTTTATCATTTCTTACATGAAGATGAATAGCACCTGCTCCTGCTTTAAAACAGTTTTTAGCAACTTCAACTGTCTCTTTAATTGTCAAGGGAACTTCTGGATGATCTTTCTTCATTTTTCTTGCTCCATTTGGAGCTACCATTAAGCTTGGTAATTTATCTGGTTGAAAAAAGGGCATAAATTAAATCTAATAAAAATAAAAAAACTAGTATACTTAAATAAAATGAATTCATCAAAAAAAGAAGTCATTAAATTTGCCAAAATGCTTAATGATACAAAACTATCAGCATTAAGATCTGGCAATATTTCAATAAGATCCAAAAATGGTTTTTTAATAACCCCTTCAGGACAAAAGTATTCATCATTAAAGGAAAAGGATATTATTTTTATAAATCTTAATGGTGAATATAACAAAAAACAAAGACCTTCATCTGAATGGAGATTTCATCAAGATATATATATTTCAAAAAAAAATGCTAAAGCAATAGTTCATTCTCATTCAACAAATGCAACAGCTCTATCAACTCATAATAAGAAAATACCTCCATTTCACTATATGGTGGCTCTAGCAGGAGGTACAGATATAAAGTGTGCAAAGTATGCAACTTATGGAACTAGAGAATTATCAAAAAATATTCTTAAAGCTTTAAAAAATAGATCAGCATGTTTAATAGCAAATCATGGACAAATTGCATTTGGAAGAAGTCTCGAGGATGCATTTGAACTTGCCGAGGAAGTTGACAATCTTGCTAAACAATATATCAAAGCTCTTGTTCTAGGAAGACCAAAACTTTTAAGTTTAAATGAAATGAAAAAAGTTTTATCTAAAAGTAAAACGTATAAAAGAGGTTAGTATGACTACAAAAGTTGGTGAACATATTACACTTGATATTATAGGTACCAAAAAAGAGTATGACTCTGTTTTTTTTGAAAAATTAGTCTACAAGATCGCAAAAATTGCAAAAGTTACAGTATTAGAAATATCTAAATATAAATTTGAACCACAGGGATTTACTCTAGTTGCACTTCTTGCTGAAAGTCACATCAGCTTCCATACCTTTCCCGAAAAAGGTATTATTAGTTTTGACTTTTTTACATGTGCAAAAATTTCACCTTCAGTAGCAATAAATGTTATTAAAGAAGAAATTGAACACAGCAGAATAATTAAAAAAGAATTTAATAGAGATACAGTTGATCTTTATCATGACATTTATAGCTCGCCAGGTTTAAAAAAATCATACGTAGTTAATAAAGTGTTAGAAAATTTTAAATCAAATGTTGGGCAGCATATTGAGATATTAGAATTAGAACAATTTGGAAAAGCATTATTTATAGATAATGAAATTCAAGTAGCCGAAAAAGATGAATATCTTTATAGCTCTACTTTTGTTAATTCTGGATTAGATTTGAACTCCCATAAGGAAAAAGCTGCAATAATCGGTGGTGGTGATGGAGGCGTTGCTAGAGAGTGTATATCTAAAAACTTTAGTTTTATTGATTGGTATGAGTTAGACCCCGAAGTAGTTGAAGTCTGCGATAAGCATCTAGGTAAAATAGGTGAGAAGGCTACAGAGAAAAATTCTGTAAAATGTGTGTGGGGAGATGCATTCGAGAGTATTAAATCGGTCAAAGAAAATACATATGATCAGATATACGTTGATTTAAATGACGATCAATATTGCATTGATTTGGCTGCTAAAAATATGAATTCACTTGCAAGAATTTTAAAACCAAAAGGCGTCATCACAGCTCAGGTCGGAAGCCAAGATAAAAAACCAAAACAAGTAGAAAATTGGTTAAATATATTTAATAAAAACTTTGGTAATACTAAATTATCTAGAGTTTACATACCTAGTTTTGATTGCTCTTGGAACTTTTCTTCTTCAATAAATCATTAAAATTTTCTTTTTTAATCTCAAAAACTGTGAAATAATTATTTATTAATGGAGGAAATAATGAATGTAATAAAAAATATATTTTTAACTGTTCTGTTATCTTTATTTTTAATAAGCACTTCAAGTGCAGATAAAATTAAGATAGGAACTGAAGGAGCTTATCCACCTTGGAATTCAAAAGATGCTTCAGGTAAACTTATTGGATTTGAAGTAGAACTTGCATGGACACTTTGCAGATATATAGGCCAGCAGTGTGAAATCGTTGAACAAGACTGGGACGGAATGATACCAGCTTTAACATCAAAAAAATTTGATGCTATAATGGCTGGAATGTCAATCACTGATGAAAGAATGAAAACAATTAATTTTTCACAAGGATATGCTGATGAAGTAGCATCTTTGGCTGTCATGAAAGGTTCAGACTTAGAGGGAATAGATACTCCAGAAGCTGTGAATTTAAATTTAGGTGGTTCGTCTGTAAATAAAGCTATGAAAACTTTAACATCAGCTTTATCAGGTAAAACAGTTTGTACTCAAATTGGAACAATCCACCAAAATTTCTTAGAGTCTGGTGATGTTGGAAAAATAAATTTGAAAACCTATAAAACTCAAGATGAGGTTAATCTTGACTTAAGTAATGGTAGATGTGATGTTGCCTTAGCTGCTGCGGTAGCATTTACTGACTATGCAGAAAAATCTGGTGATGCTGTTGTACTTGTGGGACCAACTTTTTCTGGTGGTGCATTTGGTAATGGTGTAGGGGTAGGTATTAGAAAAGACGATACTAAACTCTTAAAAGCTTTTAACAAAGCTATAGATAAGGCAAGAAAAGATGGCCATATTAGCAGAATTGCTATCAAATGGTTCGGTTTTGATGCATCTATGTAATTAATTTTAGATATGGCGACTATAATATATAGTCGCCAATCTATATGGGACTTCTTTCATTTGGAGATACTGGTTGGGGAGACGAACTCTTTTTAGCAACTTTAATGACCATTGCTGTTTCTATTGCAGCTATGGCAATTGGATTTATATTCGCATTAATATTTACACCTTTAAAATTATCTAAAAATAAATCACTAAATGTCATTGGAAATTGTTACACTACGATTATTAGAGGGGTTCCAGAACTATTAGTAATATACTTATTGTTTTTTGGTGGCACAGGAGCTGCAATGTATGTAGCTTCAATTTTTGGGTATGATGGTTATATCGAAATAAATGCATTTATAACGGGTGCTCTTGCAATTGGGATTATCTCTGGAGCTTATTCTACTGAAGTTTTTAGAGGAGCTATATTATCAATTGATAAAGGTCAATTTGAAGCTTCAAAAGTTTTGGGAATTAAAAAAAATATTCAATTTTACAAAATTATTTTACCGCAAATGTTGAGGCTATCAATTCCTAACCTAAGTAATGTTTGGCAAATAACTTTAAAAGATACTTCTTTAATTTCTGTGACAGGATTAGTAGAAATAATGAGGCAATCTTATATTGCCGCCGGTTCAACTAGAGATCCTTTATTTTTTTATTCAGTAGCAGCTGTCTTATACTTAATGCTTACTTTCTTAAGTATGAAATTAATTAATAAATTAGAAATAAAATATAGCAAAGGATACTGATGGATATAAAATTAATGATTAGTATTTTTCCTAGCTTATTAAGTGGTGCAGTTATCACTCTTCAACTTTTAGTATCATCAATGTTTTTTGGATTAATAATAGGTTTAATTTTTGCAATTTTAAGAATTAATAAAAATCCAATAATTAATAAGTTTGCCTATGGTTATTCTTATTTTTTTAGAGGAACACCTCTACTTGTTCAATTATATTTAATATATTATGGGTTAGCTAATATAGAATTATTAAGGAATTCATTTTTTTGGGTAATAATAAAGGAACCATATTGGTGTGCAATTATAGCATTTTCTTTAAATACAGGAGCATATACGTCTGAGATACTAAGATCAGCATTTCAGACAATTAAAAAAGGTTACATTGAAGCCGCTCAAAGTTTAGGAGTAACAAAAAAAATAACTTTTTACAGAATTCAATTGCCAATAGCTATAAAACAATCACTTCCAGCATATGGGAATGAAATAATATTAATGCTTAAAGGTACTTCACTTGCAAGCGTTATAACTATCATGGATTTAATGGGTGAAGCTAGAAAAGTAAATGTTTTAACTTTTAAACCATTTGAAGCATTTATAACTGCAGGAATAATTTATTTATTTATTACATTTATAATTCACAATATTATAAAGTATTTAGAAAAAAAATACGGATTTCAAACATGAAAGTAGCTTGTATCCAATTATCTAGTGGTGAAGATTATAATAAAAATTTTAAAGATATTGTAAAATATATTAATCAAGCAATTGTAAATAAAGCAGACTTAATAATTACTCCAGAAACTTCCTCATTGATGTCTGCTGACAAAAATAATTTATTTAAATATTCATATGAAATGAAACATGATCCAATAATAAAAAAAGTAAAAATTATAGCTAAAACAAAGAAGAAATGGATACTTCTTGGCTCAATGTCCATTAAAGAAAAAAGCAAATTAAGAAACAGATCAATTCTTATTGGACCTAAGGGTAAAATAAATACTTATTATGATAAAATAAATATGTTTGATGTTAAAGTTTCAAAAAAAGAACAACATAAAGAAAGTAAAGTATTTAAGGCAGGTAAAAAATTAGTATCAGCTAAATTACCCTGGGGAAATATAGGTCTTTCAATTTGTTATGATTTAAGATTTCCAGAACTTTATAGAAACTTATCAAAAAGAAATCTAAGTTTTATCACTGTTCCATCTGCATTTACTAAAACAACTGGTCAAAGACATTGGTTAACTTTATTACAAGCAAGAGCAATTGAAAACTTTTGTTATATTTTTGCACCTAATCAAACAGGAAAGAATACGATTAAAAGAGAAACTTTTGGGCATACAGTTATTATTTCACCCGATGGTAAAATAATGGCTCTTAAGAAAGTTGGTAAAGGAATTATATATTCAAATATAATTCCAAAAATAGCTATGGATTTAAGAAAAGTTATTCCAAGCATTAAATAACTAATTTAAATTTTTAAGTAAATTCTATTAAAATAAAAAACTAATGTGAGAGCTCGTAAAATCAAAAATATAGTGAGTGAAATCCATAACCCTTGATTACCAAAGCTTTCAACAAGCATAAATGAACTTATTAAATGAATAACAACAGAGATAAACATGGCATTTCTGAGCTCTTGTGTTTGAGATGCTCCAATAAATATTCCATCTAATTGGTAACAAAAAGACGAAACAAAAGGTAGAAGCACTAACCAAAATGAATACTGATAACTAATGTCTCTTACATTCTCTATTTCAGTCATAAAATCTATAAATGAATTTTTGAAAAACAGGTAAAACAGAGAAATCAAAATTCCAGTTAAAGAACTCAAAATAAAAGAGTTTTTAACTATATTTGTAAAAAGTATTTTATTTTTTTTACCAATAGAATATCCAACTATACCTTCTGTTGAAAAGGCATAAGCATCTAAAATAAATGCAGATAAAAATATAAGATTTAATAAAATTGTATTAGCTGCAATAAATTCTTCGCCAATTCTCCCACTTAGATAAGTAAACCAAAAAAAAGAAAAACTTAATAAAAGAGTTCTTAAAAATATATTTAAATTTATCTCTAATAAATTTTTTAATTTTGAGGTATTTACAATTTCCTTAATATTAAAGTTTAAAGATACATATTTTCTTAAATAATAGAAAATATAAAATAAAAATAAAAACGATGTTACTCCTGTAGCAAGCAAAGTTCCATATGCGACACCTTTAATATTTAAATTGAATTTTAATACTAAAATAGAGCTAAATAAAATATTTAGAATAGACAATAAAACAATTGCAACACTTGAAATTTTTGTCTTTTGTAATCCAATAAATAAACCTACAACAATATAAATTGTCAATTCAAAAAAAGATGAGTAAATTCTTATATTAAAATAATCATTGAATTTTTTTTCTGTATCAATCGATAGATCAAAAAATATTAGACATAAATTTAATAATTGTTTTTGGAATAGTATTAATAAAATTGATATTGAAATCACAAATAATAGATTTCTAAAAACTATATTTAAGATACTTTTATAATCATTTCTTCCAAATGATTGACTTACAAGACCAACAGTTCCCATTCTTAAAAAACCAAAACTCCAAAATACTAATGAAAAAAAACTGGATGCTATACTTGTAGCAGTGAGATAACCTTGATTACTCATATTACCCATTAATGTCGTATCAACAATTCCAACCAGAGGTGTTGCAAGGTTAGCAAAAAATATTGGTATAGATAAACTCAATATGTATTTTATTGAAGATTTATCGCTCACTTAATAATTAGTAGCTTGTATATTCTTTAATTTCTTTAATTTTAGAGCCTGTATGATTATTAACTTCTAGTTTAAGTTTTGCTCTGTCATCATTTAAAAAGTGCACATCTCTTGAGAGTTTTATAAATTTTTCACCAAAATCGGAATTTTTTTCACATAATCTTTTATTATCTTCAATAACCCAGAGTTTTGAATTAATTTCTTTTAATGAATTGAATAATTCACTTAGTTTTTCATCTGATTTAACATTTTTATTTAATTGATCTTTCAGTACACTATATTCATCATTTATAAATTTAAGTTTCTCGAGATCCTTAATTTTTTCTTTTTTGATTTCTAAAATTGAAATTTTATCTAAAAGTTCACCCACAGATACTTCAACTAAAATTTTATTCATATATAAACATAGTGTGTTAAGTTGTTAAAAATATGTCTAATATTCTTATAATTAAACATGGATCTTTAGGTGATATAGCCCAAGCGAGTGGTGCAATTCAAGATATTTCTGATTTTCACAAAGATGATAAAGTATATTTATTAACATCAAAGCCTTACATTGATCTTTTCAAAAAAAATCCATGTTTAGAGGACATAATTTTGGATAAGAGATTATCAAGATTTAATCTGATTTATTTATTCAATCTCATGCGCAAATTAAAAAAATATAAATTTTTAAAAGTTTTTGATTTACAAAATTCTTCTCGTTCAAATTTCTATAAGAAAATATTGTTCCCAAATTCTAGTAATCTTGTTTGGTCGTCTTCTGAAACCACATTGCCAAAAGATAAATCCAAGGATGAATTTGATAAAAATCCTGTTTTAGACAGATTTAAACATCAATTAGAAACATCTGGAGTTAGTTCTAAATACACTATGTTTCCTGATTTTAGTTGGGCTTGTTCCAATATTGAAAATATAAAAAAAAAATTTGATTTAAATAAATATATAATTTTATTTCCTTTTTGCTCTCCGCATTTACAGATTAAAAAATGGCCTAATTATAATAAACTTATAGATTTAATTAAGAATAAATTTAAAGATGAATATAAGATTATAGTAGCTCCAGGTCCTGATGAAATTAATATGACAAAAGAAATTAATGCGATTTCAATTTTAAAAGAAAATAGATCTTTAGATATTTCTGAACTTGCTACATTAATAAAAGACAGTTCTTTCGTTGTAGCAAATGACACTGGACCTGCACATATAGCAGCACATTTAGATACTAAAGGCTTAGCCTTATTTGGCTCTCATACTACTGCATATAAAGTGAGTATAGAGAGAGAAAATTTTAAAGCAATTCAAGTAACAGATTTAAATAAATTATCACCTGAAAAGGTTTTTGAATATTTAACAAAATTATTAAATTAATGGAAATAAATTTCCTTTTTTTTATAAGTGTTGTTCCTGCAATAATTTTGTACGGTATAGCAAAATCAGGATTAGGAGGTTCGATATCATTAATATCAGTCCCATTGATGACAGTTGTGATGCCATTGCAACAAGCTTTAGCAATTATTCTACCTATTTTAATTTTTTCAGACATGATTGCTGTTTACAGATTTAGAAAAGAGTTTAATTTTAATATACTCAGGGTAATTGTGCCGTTTGCAGCAATAGGGATTGTAATCGGTTCGTTAACATTCAATCATTTTTCAGAGGATTTGCTTAAATTAATAGTTGGAATAATGGGATTTTTATTTGCTGGACACTATTTTTTGTTTAAAAAAGAAAAGACAGTTCCTGCTAAGCAAAACTTTTTAAAAGGTGCAATTTGTTCATCTATTGCAGGATTTTCTAGTTTTTGTGTGCATGCTGGTGGAACACCCACAAGTCTTTATTTACTTCCATTAAGGTTAAAAAAAGAAATATATGTAGGAACGAGAATTATCTTTTTTAGTTGTGTTAACTTAATAAAGTTACCTTTGTATATTTATCTATCAATGATGAATTTTGATACCTTATTTCAATCTGTCTCACTTTTTCCATTAGCTTTAATTGGAATATTTATTGGTTATCAATTGCTTAAAATTATAGATGAAAATTTGTTTTATAACATTATCTATGGTTTAATTCTTGTCAGTAGTACAAAGTTAATATTTGATTTTATTTAAACTTTGTATTTTTAATAGAGTTGTTCCCAAATTTTTTAAGCAAAAATGGTAAAAAAGCTACAATTATTAATATTCTTAAAAAATGATGATAACTTACAAAAATAGGATCAATATTATAGGCAACGCTAATCACAACCATTTCATGAATTCCTCCTGGAGCAAAACTTAAAAAAGTTGGAATAAAATCAAATCCTAAATACTGAAGAAAGTAAGCTGTAATCATTGCAACAGTAACTAAAATAGAACAAACAATTATTCCATGAAAAATATAAAAAAATAATTCTTTAAGTTTTAATCCATTTAATCTGCTTCCAAGAGCAGTACCCAAAAAAATGAACGCTATATTTATTACTGTATCTGGGAATCTAGAGTTAACAATCTCAAAAGTATAAAATAAGCCAGATAAGGCCATTGCACCAACAAGTATAGGTGAAGGGATATTAAATTTTTTGAGCAATTTAGAAAATAAATAACAAATGACTATTAAAAAAATAATTTCTAAAAAATATCTTAGATCGTAAATATTTTCATAATTATATCCTGCAATTTCAGAAAATCCTAACTTGCTAATAAATAATATAGGTACAAAACTTACAATAAATATAACTCTTGTGGCTTGAGGAATTAAAACTTGTTTATGATTTTCTTTTTTTCCATACTCTAAAAGTGCTGCAGCTATTGGGACAAATGCCCCAGGTAGTGCGGCAAGTGTTGCAATAAACTTATCAAATTTACAAACTTTAATAAAATAATATCCTGCTAAAATAGTACTGACTACAGTACAAACAACCATAGCCATAGATGAGAATATCCATAAATGAATTTTATATAATAAAGATACATTCAACGTTCCACCTAAAATAATCCCAACCATCAGAAAAACTGGATTAAGTAATTTTGTTGAGAATTCAATTTTAAAATTAGTAAAAGCAATACACAGATTTAAACCTAAAGCACCTAGCAACCAAGGTAAAGGAAGACCAATTAGAGTTCCAATATAACCTCCTATTACCCCTATGATTAAAGCCTTATAACTAATGTTAAGCTCATTTAATAATTTTTTAAATAGAATCACGTTTAATATTTAAATAATAAATCCTCATTGACACTGAATTTTAATTTATGTTTAATAACTAATTATAATTATAATAGGAGAAAAAATAATGAAACTAATTAAATCAATAATTTCAGTTTTATTCTCAGCAATTCTTGTACTTTCAGCAACAACAACTAGTTCATTAGCAATTGATAAATTGCACTTTGTAATTGGTGGTGGTGCTGGTGGTGGTTGGGATGGAACTGCTAGAGGTACTGGAGAAGCTTTAACAAAAGCTGGTATGTTAAAAAGTGCATCATTTGAAAATATGTCAGGTGGTGGTGGTGGAAAAGCATTAGCTTATATGATTAATAATAAGCCTGCAAATACAGTCTTAGTTCAATCAACACCATTAGTATTAAGATCAATTACAAGACACAAAGGTTATGTAAGTGGCAGTGGAACTTTATCTTATAAAGATGTTGTGCCAATAGCTGGTGTTATTGGAGATTATGGTGCAATAGCAGTTGCAAAAAATTCACCATATAAAAATTTTAAAGATGTTGTTGATGCATATAAGAAAGATGCAAGCTCTATTAAAATGGCAGGTGGATCAGTAAGAGGAAGTATGGACCATTTAATTGGTGCTTTAGCTTTCCAAGCTGCTGGTGCTAATCCAAATGATGTTGCTTATATTCCTTATGATGCTGGTGGAAAAGCTTTAGCTGGACTTTTATCTGGGGAAACACAAATTATCTCTACTGGTTTAGGTGAGCTTATGGGTGCAAGAGATCAAGTAAGAATTATTGGTATTACAGCACCTTCGAGAGTTTCTGATGCTCCAGATGCACCAACTCTTAAAGAACAGGGTTATGATGTACAATTTGTAAACTGGAGAGGTTTCTTTGGACCTCCAGGAATGAGCAATGCAGATAAATCTAAAATTGCAAAAATGTTAGGCGATGTACAAAAGACTTCTGAATGGGAAACTGTTAGAGCAAGAAATGCATGGGTTAATATTTACAATCCAGAAGGTAAGTTTGTCTCTTTCTTAGAAAAACAAACTGAAGAAATGACGGCTCTTATGAAGAAATTAGGAGTTATATAATCTTAACGATTATTAAATATTAGAGCAGTGAATATAAATACTACAAAAGTTATATCACTGCTCTTTTTTATATTTTCTGCATTTTATTTATATACAGCTTATCAAATTCAAGTTTTTGCATTCGATGAAAATGCACCTTTTAATGCAAGAACATTTCCAATTTATCTAGGTTATGCAGGCCTTTTTTTTTCAGGATTAAAACTAATTTTACCAGATCCTAATACAATAAAAGTTCAACATAAAACTTTAGAATATAAAAAAACAGTAATACTTATTATTATTGCAATAATTTATGGTGCTACAATTTTAAAAGTTGGTTATTTTTTAACTACTTCGCTATTTTTATTCTCTTCATATTATTTTTTAGGAGAGAGAAGATGGGTCTTAATGTTCTTATTGTCTTTTCCTTTTGTAGCAGCTTTTATGTATTTGCTTCATGGCGTTCTTGATATTTATTTAAGAGATCCATTCTTAAAATCAATTGGAGTTATGGGATGATCGAAGGAATTCTAATTGGTTTAACAACAGCACTTACTCTACAAAATATTTTAATGGTAATGCTTGGCTGTTTTTTTGGAACAATTATTGGAATGTTGCCAGGACTTGGACCAATGACAGCGATAGCTTTAATGATTCCAATTACTTATGGCTTTGATCCAGCAACTGGTTTAATTTTAATGGCAGGAGTTTATTATGGAGCGGTATTTGGAGGTTCTACATCATCAATATTATTAAACGCACCTGGTGTTCCAGGTACGGTCGCAACCTCATTTGATGGCTATCCAATGGCCCAACAAGGTAAAGCGGGAAAAGCATTGGCTATAGCTGCTTGGAGTTCATTTGCTGGTGGAACGTTGTCAGCAATATATTTATTATTTATGGCCCCAAGTTTATCGAAAGTAAGTTTATCTTTTAGATCTCCTGATTATTTTGCGTTAATGATTTTAGGTCTAACTGCTATTGCAGCATTTTCTTCTAAGGGTCAGTTTTTAAAAGCTATGATGATGGTAGTAATTGGTTTAATGTTGGCATCTGTTGGTCAAGATAGCTTATCTGATATTACAAGATTTACATTTAATAATATGAATTTAACAGATGGAATTAGCTTTGTTCTTGTTGTTATGGCAACCTTTGCGATGAGCGAAGCTCTTACAATCATTTTAAAAAGAAATGATCCTACAAGCGCTGCTAAACAAGTTTCATTAACAGAACTTGGTTCAATTAAAATAAATAAGGAAGAAAGAACCAAAATGTACAAGACAATACCTAGGTCATCAGTAATTGGTTTTTTAATTGGTGTTTTGCCAGGAGCAGGGGCTACTATTGCTTCTTTTTTAGCTTACGGAATGGAAAGAAATATTGTTACGGATGAAGAAAAAGAAAAATTTGGCAAGGGAAGTGTTAATGGTTTATCAGCTCCAGAAACAGCAAATAATGCAGCCTGTTCAGGATCATTTGTACCTATGCTTACTTTAGGTATACCTGGAAGTGGAACCACTGCAGTTATGTTGGGGGCTTTATTAGGATTTGGGGTCCAGCCTGGTCCAAGACTATATATGACCAATCCAGAAATATTTTGGTCTATCATTATGTCTATGTATATAGGGATGGTAATTTTATTAATTCTAAATTTACCTCTTATTCCTTATATAGCTAGAATTCTAGCAGTCCCTAAAAATTATCTAATCCCATTAATCCTATTTTTTTCTATTACTGGAATTTATGTAATGTCATTTAATAACTTTGATATTTATTTAATGATTGGAATTGCAGTTGTTGCAACTTTTATGCGGCTTTATGATTTTCCAATGCCACCATTAATACTCGCATTTGTTCTTGGTGGTTTAATGGAGGAGAATTTAAGAAGATCTTTATTGTTAAGTAATGGATCTTGGGAATTTTTATGGGATAGAACTCTTACTGCATGTATTTTGTTAACCACAATATTAATTGTAGTTTGGCATATATATAAAACTATGTTTAAAAAGACTAAGGGCTAAGTAATATAAATTTTATTTGACAAACCGTAACATAGTATAGCCATCATAATTAAAAAAACTGCAGGCGCTATAATCCCTTCATTTGTAACTTTTTCATTAAGACCAGTTTTATCAATCTTAAGCGAGTAGAAATTTGTTCCTAAAACGCATGCATGTATAATAAATATTAAATTAAAAAATGCCCAAGTACCTTCAACTCCATTTGGTCTAACAAACATTATATAAATAGCCATTATTACCCAACCAAGCATTAGCGCTCCAACAAATCTAACCATTACAGCTGCACTATGATCTATACCAAACTTATCCATAAATTTTTTGGTTCCAACAATTGTTTGAAAACAATATGCGGTTATCGCTATAAAATGTGCAAGAAATATAATTAAGTAGAAAATGTTATTAAATTTAGCAATCATATAATTATATTATAAGATTCTCTTATATTTTTCAATTGCCTTATCCCAAAGAAAGTTTTCAGAATTATTTTTTGCTTCTTTTCCGTATTCTAAATACTTATTATTTTTAAAAAGGTTATCTATACTTGAATATATATCCTCAAGTTTATTTCCATCACATATCAAACCAGTTTTTTCGTGAATTATTGCATCTGAGGCTCCTCCATCTTTCCCACCAATTGACGGAACGCCATATTGTGCAGCTTCTACATAAGCAATACCAAAACCTTCAACAGATTTTTTATAAATTATTGAAGGCATTACAAAAATATGTGACTTTAATACAAGAGCATTTTTTAAATTTGAAGGTACATCTTTTAAAAAGGTGACTTGATCTTCCAATTTCAATTCAATTACTAGTTTTTTTAACTTCTCTTCTTCATCGCCATATCCAATGCAAGTATAAGTAATATCAGGGTAGATTTCTTTTAAGTTTCTAACAGCCATAATTACTTTTTCATGATTTTTTCTTTTATCAAATCTTGATACTGTAATTATTCTATTTTTCTTTCCTTTTAATATTTCTTCAGCTTCATCCAAATATTTTTTTGGAACTTCAACTACTGGATCAACACCTGGATTAATAACAACTATTTTTCTTTCATCCACTCCAAGATTTATAGCTAAGTTTTTTGTATAATTTGAATTTGCAACAATATGGTCAACATTATTTAGAACAGATAGTACTTTCTTATTTAATCCAGAGCCTTTAGAGTGATTTATTTCCTTTGAATGAATTAGACAAATTTTTTTTTTATTTGTTTTGATTAATTCTAAACTTTTCCAATGATCAGCAATTAAACATTCCACATTTTTATTATTTTCAAGATAATCATTAATCATATATGATTTTCTATATTTTCTAATTAGCTTCATTCCACCTATTCTTTCAATTGAAAATGAAACTGAATTATCAAACTCTAAATGATTTTCATGATAGTCTGCAAAAACTTTTATAAGATTTAGTTTTGAAAGAGACCTTGCTAATCCCCACATGAGATTTTGCATACCTCCTAATTCTGGAGGAAAAGTTCTAGTTACTATTAAATACATTAGTTTTTAAAACCATTTAATACTACAGCCCATACTAGGAAATTGTTCTTTTGGACCATTGTTAGTTTGTGCTATCATTTTCATAGCATTTTTAAGTTCACTATCACCAGTCTCAATAGGTTTTAAATTTTTTAATTCTCTTATTCTTCCTCTATATTGAAGTTCAAGGTCTTTATTGTATCCAAAAAAATCTGGAGTGCAGACCGCACCATAAGTTTTTGCTACTTCTTGAGTTTCATCTATTACATATGGAAAATTAAAATTATAATTTTTTGAAAATTTAATCATGTTATCAAATGAGTCTTCTTCATATCTTTTTGGGTCATTTGACATTATTGCTATAGATTTTATTCCATTATTTTCTAATTCTTTACAATCTTCGACAATATTCTTTATGACAGCTAATACATATGGACAGTGATTACAGATAAACATTATTAGTGTTCCATTTTCACCCTTTGCATCATTCAAGGAAATTATTTTATTATCTATAGATTTGAGTTCAAAGTTATCAGCTTTTTTGCCGAAGTCACATATTGGTGTTTTGGTTAATGCCATGTTAAAAGACTATATAATTTATGTTTTACGATTTAAAAGATAAAAAACCAAAAAACCTTGGCGAAAATTGGGTGGCACCAAACGCTGTTATAATTGGTGATGTAACATTAGAGAAAAACTCTAGTGTCTGGTTTAATGCAACATTAAGAGGTGATATAGAAAATATTCATTTAGGAGAAGGGTCAAATGTTCAAGATGGAAGTGTTTTACATACAGATCCAGGTTATCCATTAAAAATTGGAAAGAATGTAACTATAGGTCATTTAGTAATGCTCCATGGTTGTACAATTGATGACAACTCTTTAATTGGCATTGGAGCTGTAGTTCTCAATAAAGCAAAAATTGGAAAAAATTGTATCATTGGAGCTAAATCATTGATTACAGAAAATAAAGAAATTCCAGACAATTCTTTAGTAATGGGCTCACCGGGAAAAATAATTCGTCATTTAACTGTTGATGAAATTGAGGCGGTAAAACAAAATGCTATTAGATATCAAGAAAACTGGAAAAAATATTCTAAATCTGTATTTTAAAAAAATGAAAAAAATAATTATATTTTTTATAATATTTTTATTTTCATCCCTCTCTTTTGCCTCAGATGAAAAACCTGGAAGATATTTTGAAGATCAACCAGATGTTACTGATGATCCTCAAGTTCATTTTATTTATCTCTTAAACAAAGATAGTGAGGACAGAGAATGGGATATAAATGGAAAAATGGAGAAAGAGTTATTAGAGGCAAATGAAAAAATGTTTGAAATGACAAAAGGTAAACAAAAATTTAGGTATGACATGAGGGAAGATGGCAAAATGGATATTTCTTTTGTTAGATTTGATAAACAATATAAAGGAAACTATGGAATGAATTACCCTGACGCTTATTTAACAAAATTAGGATTTAATAGTCCAAATAAATTATATTTTGCATGGGTAGATGTAGGGCATAGAGATGGTGGACAAGGGAGCGTGCATCATGGATATATTTTTTTAAAAAGTAAATATAACCCAAGTAAAAATAAAAGAATTCTAATTACTTTGCATGAATTAATGCATGTAAATGGATTTGCATGGGCGTGTACAAAAGGAAATAAAAATGGACATAAAACTGGAACTATAATTGGCGGTCCAGATGGAGGTGATAAATATAAGTTAGGCTCATTATATAATCATAAAGATCCTACTTGTCCTGATTTTAAAGACTCAGTCTTTCTAGACCCAACTTCTAGTACACCATTTAATCCTGTATATTTGAAATGCGCAATGGCTGCAGAGGTTGGTAGAGGTATTTCTCCTGATATTAATTATGAATGGAGGGATAGATATTCTCATAAAAAATTAAAAAAAATTAAAAAAAAAAGAACTTGGTGCACTTATAATAGATACAAAGATTTCAATAACTTTTAGAAAAGAAAATCATTAATCGAGTAAATAATTAATCCTAAAATAATTACAAAAAATATTAAAAAAGCTATTTGTTCACTAACTTTCTTAGTAACTCTAGTTTCACCCTTTTTAAATTTTCTGATTTGGAAAATACCAAATCTCATTACAGCTAAACCACCTAATACAAGTGCTACAGCAATAATAAATCCACTTAGCATTTTTATGGAACTAGCCAGTTTTGTTTATTATTTGAAAAATCAAATCTAGCTCTTCTATGACCTTTTGCTGCAAGATAAAGCCACTCAATACTTTCAATATTACATTGAATTACAGTAAAGTTTTTATAACCTTCTTCACTTTGTTCCATAGTAAAGCCAGATTTTTCAATGTCTTCACTTAAACCTGAGCTTGGTTCATTAGTTTCTGTTCCTGGTCCATTGTTTACTAAATAACATTTTCGACTCACGTGTGCTGTTTTTGACCATGATTGCTCAGTTATTTCATTTTCATGATTGACTACGCAATTGACTTTAACTCGAAGCTGAATTTTTTCTACTTTATCATAAAATATTAGCGCAGCATTTTTATTTTTTTTTAATTTTGGAATTTTGTCTGATCTAATGTCGCTATGGAATTGAAGCATATTACTAGATTGGTCTGATTTTCTAAGAACAACAATTCTTCCATCAAAGTCTGATCGATCACCACAAACAAAAACTGGGATTCTAAATGGTGACGATCTATTCGTTACAGCATCATCAAGCATTAACCAAATTTTTTTTTTTATTTCGGAAAAGTCCTCATAGTATGGGACAGTATTTGTCATTGGTTTATTTCTTTTTTTTAAGCCTAGCTATTAGACTAGAACTATCCCAACGATTTCCACCCATTTTTTGAACATCTGCATAATATTCATCAACTATTTCAGTAATTGGAACAGGTGAACCATTTCTCTTTGCTTCCTCAATTACAATTTTTAAATCTTTTCTCATCCAATCAACTGCAAAACCATAATCAAACTTATCTTCAACCATTGTTTTATATCTATTTTCCATTTGCCAGGATTGAGCTGCTCCTTTTGAAATCGTTTCCATAACTTTATCAATATCTAATCCAGCATTTATTCCAAAGTTAATAGCCTCAGATAAACCTTGTACAACTCCTGCAATACACATTTGATTCATCATTTTTGTAAGCTGACCACTTCCTGATTGACCAATTAATTTTACT
>CACKXQ010000012.1 GCA_902604245.1 uncultured Pelagibacteraceae bacterium
AGTAGATAGTGCTCAAGATATGAGAGGTGAATATCTAAAGGGACTAAGAGATGTTGGAATTACCGTCGAGAAACATCACCATGAAGTTGCTCCTAGTCAACATGAACTTGGAATGTTATTTGGAACCTTGGTTAATCAAGCAGACAACGTCCAACTTTACAAATACGTAGTTCAAATGGTTTCTCACTCTTTTGGTAAAACTGCAACTTTTATGCCTAAGCCAGTTAAAGGAGATAATGGTTCAGGAATGCATACTCACCAATCAATTTGGAAAGGGAAAACTCCTGTATTTTCTGGAAACAAATATGCTGGATTATCTCAAACTGCTTTATATTATATTGGTGGAGTATTAAAACATGCAAAAGCAATTAATGCATTTGCTAATGCTACTACAAATAGTTATAAGAGATTAATACCAGGATTTGAGGCTCCAGTTCTACTTGCATACTCTGCCAGAAATAGATCGGCTTCATGCAGAATTCCAATCACATTAAGTAAAAAGGGTGCAAGATGTGAAATAAGATTCCCAGATGCATCAGGAAATCCGTATTTAACATTTGCTTCTATGCTTATGGCTGGAATTGACGGAATAAAAAATAAAATTGATCCAGGTAAATCGTTTGACAAAGATCTCTACGCTTTATCAGAAAAGCAAGTTAAAAAAGTACCTACTGTTTGCGGTTCTTTAAGAGAAGCAATGGAAGCCTTAGACAAAGATAGAAGCTTTTTAACTAAAGGCAATGTATTTACTGATGATCAAATAGATGCGTACATTGAACTTAAATATGAAGAAATTCATAATTTTGAACATACGCCGCACCCTATTGAATTCGACATGTATTATAGCTGTTAAAAAGCTTAATTTTATGGGATTACCTGAAGTAATATCAGGTATTCCCATATTAGAATTCTAATTTAATCCAATTTTGTTATCAAAAGGTATGACTAAAATCATATCAACATTAAAGAGTATTATTGGTTACAAAAGACCTGAAATTAGAAAGCCTAAGCGTAGAAAAAATAAAACCTATTCTATGAATAAAAGAGGACAGTATTGGTTTATTTCCTATTACCAATAATTAATTAAACTTTAAAAGACTCTCCACAACCGCACCTTTCAGTTTCATTTGGGTTGTTAAATACAAATTGGGAAGAAAATTGTTCCTTTTTATAATCCATTTCAGTCCCAAAAAGATACATTACAGCGGCTGGATCAATGAATACTTTTACTCCTTTATCCTCAATAACTTCATCATTAGGATTTATCTCTTTTGTATATTCCATAATATAAGACATTCCTGCGCATCCCCCTGATTTTACTCCAACTCTAACACCAATAGAGTCATTATCAGCGGAAGACATAATTTCTTTTATCCTGTCTGCTGCTTGATCGCTTAATGATATAACTTGTTTCGTCATAAGTTTAATTCCAATTTTGCTGCCTCTGACATCATAGACTTATCCCATGGTGGCTCCCAAACTAAATCTAAATCTACTTTATTAACTTCTTCTAATTGCATAATACTATCTTTAACTTCTTTAGGCAAACTTTCAGCCACTGGACAATTTGGAGTAGTAAGTGTCATTTTTACGCCGATGTTTTTTCCATCTACATTAATATCATAAATTAATCCAAGTTCATAAATATTTACTGGTATTTCAGGATCGTAAATTTTTTTTATCTCTTCAATTACTTTTTCTTTTAATTCCATAAAGTTAAGACTCTGTATTAGTGACTTCCTTTGAGTTATCCATTGCAGATGTAAGAGTATGCCACGATAATGTTGCGCACTTTACTCTCATTGGATATTGTTTGACACCAGATAAACACATTAATTTGGTTTTTTCGTCATCTTTTAAGTATTCTGATTTTAAGTCTGGATTTTCTTTTATCATTCCTAAAAAGTCTTCAACTATCTCTTTAGCCTCGTGTTCATTTTTGCCTTTAATTAAATCTGTCATGATTGAAGCTGATGCCATTGAAATAGCACATCCACTTCCCTCAAATGAAATATCCTCAACTATTTTTTGTCCATTTAATTTAAGATAAACATGAACATTGTCTCCACATAAAGGGTTATGACCTTTTGCATCTTTATTAAACTCATGTACTTTTCCAAGATTCCTTGGATTTTTTCCATGCTCTAAAATAATTTCTTGATAAAGTTCTTTTAAGTTCATTTTAAATTAAATATTTTTTTACAGTTATTGATAGAATCATTTAACTTATCTAAGTCATCTTTAGTATTATAAATTCCAACTGACGCTCTTGCACTAGCAGGTATATTTAATTTGTCATGTAATATTTGACAGCAATGATGACCTGCTCTTATTGCAACTCCGTCTTCATCAAGAATTGTTGCAATATCATGTGGATGAACACCCTCCAATGTGAAGGATAAAACTCCCCCTTTGTTTTTTGGACTACCAATTAACTTAACAGAATTATTTTTTTGTAGTAGCTCTTGACCATACTCAACTAAATCAGCTTCATGTTTCATTATATTCTCTATACCAATACTCTCCATAAACTTAATTGACTGATCAAATGCAATAACTTGAGCTGTAGCCATGGTACCAGCCTCATATTTATTTGGTAAATCACCGTAAGATATTTTATCTTTTTTGACTTCTCTAATCATTCCACCTCCACCTTGATAGGGTGGCAGTTCTTCTAACCACTTCTTTTTACCATACAAAACACCAAGTCCAGTAGGCCCATACATTTTATGGCATGATATTGCATAAAAATCACAATCTAAGTCTTGCATATCCAATTTAAGATGAGGAGCTCCCTGGCAACCATCAATGACAACTATTATTCCCTTTGAGTGGGCAAGATCTGTTATTTCTTTAACAGGCAATATCGCCCCAGTAACGTTAGATAGATGAGTAATGGCAATTACTTTAGTCTTAGAAGTTATTTTTTTTTCAATATCCTCTAGAGAAATGTCTCCATCATCATTTACCTCTGCAAAGTTAATTTGAATATTTTTTGATTTTCTTAAGAAGTGCCAAGGCACGTAATTTGAATGATGCTCAAGCTCTGTAATTAAAATTTCATCTCCCTCATTCAGATATTTTTGCCCTAGAGTATTGGCTACTAAATTTAATGCTTCAGTTGCTCCTTTGGTAAAAACTATTTCATTTTTATCTTTAGCATTAATGTATTTTTGCACAGAGGACCTGGTGTTTTCATATAAGTTTGTTGCTGCAACTGCTAAATAATGAACACTTCTTCCAACATTTGAAAATTGTTTAGTATAAAATTCATTTATTTTATCAGCTACAACTTTTGGTTTTTGTGATGAGTTAGCGCTATCTAAATAAACTAAATCGTTATTTTGAATTTTTTCATCAAATATTGGAAACTCAGTTTTTATATTCTCTATTTTCATTCCTTGATTCCAATCATATTTTTAATTAAGTTTTTTACTTCAGGGTCAGTAATTTTTTCAACAACGTCTAATAGAAAACCATTTATCAAAAGTTCTCTCGACTGTTGATAATTTAATCCCCTTGACATTAAATAAAATATCGATTCCTCATTGAGACTACCAGATGCAGAACCGTGTGAACATTTAACGTCATCTGCATAAATTTCTAACTCTGGTTTAGCATTGAACTCAGAATCTTTATTTAACAATATAGCTTTACTCAGTTGATAACCATCAGTTTTCTGTGCTTTAGAATTAACAAATATTTTTCCTTGATATACTGCTCTAGAACTATCTTCTAAAACACTTTTTATAAGTTGATAGCTTTTTGTATTTTCTTTTAAGTGATTAATAATTGTTCTAATTTCATGGTGCTTATTATTATTTATAGAGAAAATACCATTTACAAAAGCTGATGAATATTCTCCATTTAAATTACAGTTAATTTCATTCTTACAAAAATTTGACCCCGAGGATAAAATAAATGTTTCTGAAATACTATTTCTATCTTGATCGATATTATTAAAGGAATACTTAATATTTTTATTTTCAAATTTATCTACTTTGTAATTTTTTAAAATAGAATTTTCTTTTAAATCAAAGTTGTAAAAAATATTTAGGAAATTTTTTTCTGAAGTATCTCTAAATAAATCAATTAATCTTAGGGAACTATTTTCATATAATTCAAAATTTAATCTTAAATTAATATTTTTAGACCAGATTTTAGAGTTGGTTGTGTGATAGATAATAAGAGGTTTTGTTAATTGATAACCCTTTTTTACCACTATTTTAAAAGACTTATTAGTAAAAGCACTATTTAAGTCAGATAAAGAGCTATTATTATTGAATTTATTGATAGTTTCTGACTGATCAATTATTTCTATTTGGTCTTTTTTTTCATAATCAAAATCAATTTTTTCTATTCTTCCATTAATAAATACTATTTTGTTATGCTCTAGACCATCTACGAATGCAGAAGTATCAACTTTATTTGTAGATGCATAGTCACTATAAAAGCTTAACTCTCCAATATTTTTTTTTATTATTTGGTTAAGATCAGAAAATTTCCAGTCTTCTTCTCGTCTGTTTGGAAAACCTTTATTAATAAAATTATCTAAATAAAATTTTTTAATTTCAATATCTTTTTGAGATAAAGTTAAATTTTTAATAGTATTATCAAAATCTTTTTGTAATTGCTCTTTCATCTAATGAAAATTTTCATACCCCTTTTTTTCTAATTCCAAAGCTAATTCTGCACCACCAGATTTTATAATTTTTCCGTCCATTAAAACATGGACAAAATCTGGTTTGATATAATCAAGTAATCTTTGGTAATGTGTAATTATTAAAAACGAATTTTTATTATCCCTTAATGTATTTACTCCATCAGCTACAATTTTAAGTGCATCAATATCTAAGCCTGAGTCTGTTTCATCTAATATTGATAACTTAGGAGCTAATAATGACATTTGCAAAATTTCATTTTTCTTTTTCTCTCCACCTGAAAAACCAACATTTAGTTGCCTATTTAATTTTTCTTCATCAAATTTAAGTTCTTTGGATTTTTCTTTCACTAATTTTAAAAATTCTATAGCATCAAGCTCTTTCTCACCTCTTGCTTTCCTCACTGCGTTTAATGACGTCTTTAGGAATATATTTGTATTAACACCTGGAATTTCTAATGGATATTGAAAGGCAAGAAAAATACCTTTATGAGCTCTTTCCTCAGTTTCAAGTTCAAACAGATCTTTTTCCTCAAAAAGTACTTCTCCTGAAACTTCATATCCTTTCTTACCTGATAAAATATTTGATAGTGTACTTTTACCAGATCCATTTGGTCCCATAATAGCATGAACCTCACCAGGATTAATATTTAGAGAAAATTCCTTTAAAATTTCTTTGCTATCAATTTTTGCGTTTAATTTATTTATTTTTAACATTAACCGACACTACCTTCTAAGCTTATACCAACTAGTTTTTGAGCTTCTACGGCAAATTCCATTGGTAATTGTTGTAATACTTCTTTGCAAAATCCATTAACAATTAATCCTACTGCCTCTTCAGCACTCAATCCTCTCTGCTGACAGTAATGTAATTGCTCTTCACTAATTTTTGATGTTGTTGCTTCATGGGCAATATTCGATTCAGAATTTTTATTTTTTATATATGGAATTGTATGTGCTCCACATTTGTTGCCCATTAATAAAGAGTCACATTGAGTATAATTATTAGAATTTATGGCCTTTAATGAGACATCAACTAACCCTCGATAAGTCATATCTGAGGCTCCAGCACTAATACCCTTTGATATTATTTTGCTTTTAGTATTTTTTCCTAAATGAATCATTTTAGTTCCAGTATCTGCTTTTTGATGGTTGTTTGTTATCGCTATAGAGTAAAACTCTCCAACAGAATTATCGCCTTTTAAAATACAACTTGGATATTTCCAAGTAATGGCTGAACCAGTTTCGACTTGTGTCCAAGAAATTTTTGAATTCTTTCCTTTGCACAAACCACGTTTCGTAACAAAATTATAAATACCCCCTTTTCCATCTTTATCACCAGGATACCAATTCTGAACTGTAGAATATTTTATCTCCGCGTCATCTAATGCAACTAATTCAACATTTGCGGCATGTAACTGATTCTCATCTCGCATTGGAGCAGTACAACCTTCTAAATAACTTACATAGCTTCCCTTATCAGCAACAATTAATGTTCTTTCAAATTGTCCTGTGTTAGATGCGTTTATTCTAAAGTATGTTGAAAGCTCCATTGGACATCGCACACCTTCAGGTATATACGCAAATGATCCATCAGTAAAAACTGCAGAGTTTAAAGTTGCAAAGAAATGGTCAGTGACTGGAATCACTGAACCTAAATATTTTTTAACTAATTCTGGATGATTTTGTATAGCTTCTGATATCGGACAAAAAATAATTCCCTGTTTTGTCAGCTCTTCTCTGAATGTAGTAGCCACTGAAACAGAGTCAAATACTGCATCAACTGCTATTCCATTAAGTCTTTTCTGCTCTTGAAGTGGAATACCTAATTTTTTATAAGTTTCCAAAAGTTTAGGGTCTAAGTCATCTAAATTTTTTGGTTTATCTTTCATACTTTTAGGTGCTGAATAGTAATATAAATCCTGGTAATCTATTTTTGGATACTTAGGTTTTTGCCAATTAGGTTCTTTTAGCAGCTTAAATCTTTCATATGCTTTTAATCTAAAATCGAGCATCCACTGAGGTTCTTTTTTAATATTAGAGATAAATTTTATTACATCCTCATTTAAACCTTTGGGGGCTCTTGTATTTTCAATATCGGTTGTAAAACCGTACTTATAATCTTTTAAATTATCAATTTCTTTTTGTCTGTTATCCATGTAACGTTCTATTATTAATTAAATCATTTAATGTTTTTTGTTGGAAAAAATTATTTATATAATCTTCTAGCTCATCCCATAAATCGTGAGTAATACACTTTGATGACTTTCCATTACAACCACTTTCGGAATTCTTTTCACAACCAATTGTTTTAACTTTTTCATCAACTGCAATAAATACATCTGAAATTTTTATCTCTGAGGCTTGTTTTGATAAAATATAACCTCCCTTATTTCCTCTAACACTTTTAACAATTTGATTTTTTTTTAACTTTGAAAATAATTGTTCTAAGTAAACAAGTGAAATATTTTGCCTTAAAGAAATGTCTCTTAGAGATACTGGCTCATTTATATTAAATTTAGCCAAATCTGCTAAAGCCATAACCGCATATCTTCCTTTACTTGATAGTTTCATATTTTCCGCAATTATCGGGACTTATATATACCCGACTATTTTAGTCAAGATTATATAGTATTTAAAAACTTGCATTTTGTCACTCTATTTTGATAGAAAAAACCATATTTTTTTTTGAGATTAATAATCAATGGCACCAGTAGATAATAAAATTTTAGAAATATTTATACCAGGACCTGCTGGAAGACTAGAAGCTAAATATTTTAAAAGTAAAAAAAATACTTCTCCAATTGCTTTAGTTTTACATCCTCATCCTCAGTATGGCGGGACAATGAATAATAAAGTGGTTGTTGATATATTTCAAACTTTTGTTGAGAATGATTTTTCAGTTTGTAGAGTGAATTTTAGAGGAGTTGGTAAAAGTGATGGTGAGTTTGATAACGGACAAGGAGAACTTGCTGACGCTGCAGCAGCATTAGATTGGCTAGAGAGAGAAAACTTTGATAACTCACAATGTTGGATTTCTGGATTTTCTTTTGGTTCTTTGATAGCAATGCAACTTTTGATGAGAAGACCAGAAATAAATAGATTTATTGTGGTTTCACCACAACCAAATGTTTATGACTTCTCATTTTTATCTCCCTGCCCTACATCAGGTACTATGATCTATGGTAACAAGGATGAGCTAGTTCCTGTTGAACATATTAACGACCTGAACAAGAGACTAAGCGAACAAAAAGGTATTAAAGTAGAATTTGATTCAATTCAAGACGCTAATCATTTTTTTTCTAAAAATGATACAGATTTAATAAAATCTTTAAACAAGTATATTAAAAAAGAAACAGCTCTTTATTAATTATAAATTTTTGACGATTATTCCTCCTATGGTAGGTGCTTTACAATTTGTTGTTGAAGGAAATGAAATAGGTAATCCTAAATAAGATCTAATTGCTAGTAAAGCAAATGCTTGGGACTCTATATAATCGCCATCAATATTTAAATCATCGATATCAATTATTTTATTTTTTACTTTATTTTTTAAAGAATCAATTAAGAATTCATTTTTTCTACCACCTCCACAAATGTAAATATCATTATTTCCTAATTTTTTTGACAATAGCTCAGACGTTATTTCTGTAAGTGTAGTGGCTCCATTTTCTAATGAAAGGCCTTTAGCAAAAGAGATATCAAAGTCATTAGTATCTAATGACCTTTTATAATTTACCCTACTATAATAAAAATTATCTAAATATTGATCAAAAATAAACTTGTCAATTTTTCCTTTCTTTGCAAAATTTCCATTGTTATCAAATAATTTATCAGAATTTTTTCTTATCCATTTATCAATTAGGCAGTTTCCAGGACCAATATCACTACTAGTAATTTTAAAATCCTTATCAATTTCAGTGATATTAGCAATTCCACCAATATTTAATATAGACGAAGGAACTTTTATACTATTTTCATTAAATAAGGATTTTATTAGTGCAAGATGGTAAATTGGTGATAAAGGTGCTCCCTCACCACCATTTTTAATATCGCTTTGTCTGAAATCATAAATTACAGTTTTGTTAGTTGCTTTTGATAAGTTAGTACCAATTCCAATTTGTTTGGAAATTTTTTCATCTGAATTATGATAAATGGTGTGACCATGAAAACCTATCAAGTCGTAATCGATTTCTTCATTCACTCTAATTGCTATATTTATATGAAAGTTAGTAATTTCCTCCTCTAATTCTTTAATAGCTGATGAGTACTTTAGCAGATCTCGCTTTTCTAAAATGCACTCTTTTAATCTGTGAATTTTTTTTGAGAGATTTATTGGATAAGGATCAAATCTATTATATTTGATATTAATGGTATCTTTACCGTTAGATTTTATTATAGAACAGTCTACACCATCACCTGACGTGCCACTCATAAACCCAAGTGCAGATAAATTTTTTTCCATTCTTATTTTTTTTTATTAAAATATGTATATTGTAAGACTATAGACTTATGAATAATTTTTTAAAAGAATTTAAAGAAAGAGGATATTATTATCAATGTACTAATGAAATTGAATTATCTGATTTATTAAATAAAGAAAACATTAATGCATATATTGGATTTGATAGTACAGCTCCAAGTTTACATGTTGGTAGTTTGTTGCAAATTATGTGTTTAAGACTTTTACAAAAATATGGTCATAGACCAATTGTTCTGCTAGGTGGAGGTACAACACGTATAGGAGATCCATCAGGCAAAGAAGAAACTAGAAAAATTCTCTCTGGAAAACAGATTGAACATAATATTAATAATATTAAAAAAGTTTTTAAAATTTTTTTAAAAACAAATAATCCAAGATTAAAACCAATTTTTGTAAATAACTATAAATGGTTAAGTAAACTGAAATATATTAATTTTTTAAGGCAAATTGGTAAACATTTTACAATTAATAAAATGCTAACTTTTGATAGCGTAAAATTAAGATTAGAAAGAGAACAATCTTTAAGTTATATGGAATTTAATTATATGATTCTACAAGCATACGATTTTTATGAACTTAATAAATCGAATAAATGTGATTTACAAATTGGTGGATCGGATCAATGGGGTAACATTGTAAGTGGGGTTGAACTAATTAAAAGAGAAACTGGAAATCAAGCATATGGTTTAACTACGCCACTTATAACTTTAGCTTCAGGTGCTAAAATGGGTAAAACTGAACAAGGTGCAGTATGGCTTAATAAAGAAATGTTACCACCATATGATTATTGGCAATTTTGGAGAAATACTGATGATCGAGATGTATTGAAGTTTTTAAAAATGTTTACTGATTTATCTATAAATGAGATCGAAAAGATAAAAGATAAAAATATTAACGAATTAAAAATTTTACTCGCAAATAAAGCAACAGAAATGCTACATGGTAAAAAAGTAGCAGAACAATCATTGAAACTTGCAAAAAATACCTTTAAAGAAAATTCAACTGGTGAAAACCTTCCTGGGATAAAGGTTAATAATAATATTTTATCAAAAAATATTGTTGAGCTAATATCTTTTGTGAATAAGGATATCTCAAAATCTGAAATTAGAAGATTAATTAAATCAAATGCAGTCAAAATAGATAATAAAAATATTCAGGATGAAAAATATATTATTGATCCCAATTTGATCTCAGATAAAGGTTTTGTTAAATTATCTATAGGTAAAAAAAAGCACTTTAAAATTACTAATTAGTTACCTTTAATATTTTCTAGAGTTCTTGTAATAAATCTGGGAGTGAGAGTTTTTATTGGATTAACTGTACTTTTTAAATTGTTTGGTGGACCTTTTATCTTAAAACTAACACCAAACACACCCTCACCAACTTTTCTACCTACTAAGATATTTCCTATTAAAGGGATTTTAGATATGGTTTTATTAATTGTTGTTGCTGGCACTAAAGTACCTCTTAAACTTGTTAATCTATCTTTCTCTATATAACCTTCAATCATAATTGAAATAGCTGGACCAAGTGCATAAATCTCATCTATCTCTATTAGGTTATTTTTTGTCTTGAAATCCATTTCAAATTTATCAAATCTTATACCTTCGCCAGTGAGAAGATCAGCTATTCCTTGTAAAGATGCAAGAGTAAGTATTTTTGCTAAAATTGGAACTTCTTTAATTTTGAAATTATTAATTTTAAGATTTGTCCTAGAAGTATTTTCAATTTTGATTGAATTTAATTTCAATTCACCTTCCTCAAAACCTTTTATAAATTTATAATTATTTATAAATGGTTTTGGTTCTTCAATGATTATATTTGTAATTTTTTCATTCTTAGCTGTTGTTCTTAAAGAATAAGAGAATTTATTTTCATCATCTAGAATTCCATCAGCTCTGGCAAAAAATAATTTATTATTTTTAATGTTAAATTCACCAACAAATTTTTTAAGATATTCATCTTTCTCTAAATATACCTTATCTAAACTTAATATTATTGAAGTATTTAAATTTCCAAAGAAATTTAAAATCATATTTTCATTATTGGTCTTCAATAATTGTTCAATTATTTTTTCTCCATCGATTTGATTTCCAATAAAATGATAGTTATTTGAATTTTTATTAATTTTAAAATTATTTTTAACTCCTTTGCTATTGACAAAATTTACATCGATTTTGTCTACACTCTGAATTTTTAAATCATCTGAAAAATAAAGATTATTAATTGAAATATAATTTTCATTTTCTGTAAAACTTATTTTTTTTAAATTAAGCCCATTTGAATATTTATTTAATAAGACTTCTAATTTTGACGGAATATTTTTTTTTTTAAAATATTGTATTTCATCAATTTTTAAATCAGCATCATCTAAATCTAGTAAAGAATAAAGTTCAAAATTATTTTGACTACCTTTATATTTAATAAAAAAACTATCTTCTCTTTCTTTTAATAAATATTTTCCATCCACTTGTAAGTTAATTATATCATTTGAATATTCAAATAAGATTTGTGGATTTTTGATAGCTATCTTATTGTCAAAACTAGTTAAATATTTTTTTATGAAATTTGATCTGTAATTAATATTTAAATTATCAAAATCTAGATCTGACCTTAAAGCAAATTTTTTAATAGTAAATTTATCATCGATTGATGCATTTATTTTAATATTAGAGTTTAGGTATACTATTTGATCTTCTATTAAATTGTATTTTTCGTGGATATTTAAATATTTTTTAAAATCTTTAGTATTAATAATATTATTATCTGACTGTACAAATATTTCTACATCTGAAATTTTAGAAGTATTTTTATCTAATTTTATATTTATAATATTTTTTTCAGATTCATTGCCAAAATTGTCATCTATAAATAAGTAATTACTTTTTAAATCTACTTTTAATAATTTGTCTCCAAAACTAATTTTTGTTTTAATATTCTTTAAGTACAATACGTCTTGTATTTTTTTATTAAGTTCTAATTTATCTAAATTAATTTCTGAATTTACGAGGTAATTTTCAATTACGTTATTATTAACTTCAAATTTAAAGCTACTATCTGTCTCAATATTTATTTTTTTGTTAGATAATAGTTCTAGGTCTAAATCTAAAAGGCTTAAAAAAATTTTAGGGTCTACAAGTGTTTTTTCGTTGCTTATATTCCCTCTTATCACTACTTTTTGATTATTTTTTTTATTTAAAGATAAATTTAAATTATTATCTTTAAATCCATTATTTAATTTTGAGTCATCCAAAAAGGCAAAGTTTGTATCAAGTTCTGCAGTAAATATTTTATTTTCAAATTTAGAATTAATTGTACCCTCTTTTAGAAAGATTAAATTTTTCAATCTATTATTAAAATAAATTTCATCAAAATTTAAAACTGAATCAATTTTAATATCTTTTATTTTGTTATTTTTATTGAGTACAAAAGAAAATAAATTTTTACTCTTTAATAAAATATCCTTATTAGACAAATAATCTTGTTTTATATTTGTAAATTTTAATAATAAATTTGGGTTTATTAATGCTTTAGTATTTTCTATCTCTCCTTCGATATGATATGCTCCAGATTTTTTCTCTTTTACATCTAATCTTTTTGATAAAAACTGTATATCTTGATAAATAAAATTTAAATTTGAAATTTCAGTTATTTTATCTTGTGTCTGAAAATTAAAGTTTATTTGATTTAGATTATCATATCCTGGTATATTTAATTTTGCTTTGCTTACAGAACCTGAGATAAAATAAGAAAATACCCCTTGGTTTGCGAAGTTAAACTTAGCATCTAATTCAAAATTTAATAAGCCTTTTTTAATCTGACTATAAAATATATATCTAGATAAATCATAGTCAATTGTATTTAAGAATGATGTAACATCAACTATCAAATTACTTGAAGATTTTATTTTTATATTTTTTATTGAATTTTCATTTTTTAAAAATTTTATAAAATTTAAATTTATGTCTATATTTGAAATTTTTATTGAACTTAAATCGGCAATTAAATTTGAATTCTTAATATTAATATTAATGGCACTCTCACTAAGATTTAATTTAATAAAAACTTTTTCGTTTTGAAGTGATAATTTTGAGTTATAATCTTTAACTTTATTATTTATAAAATTGTTAAATTTATCTGTTTCAATTCCATAGATACTTAAATATGTTATGCTAATAATTAAGATAATTAAAATTGATACGCCAGTTATTAATATTTTCTTACGCATTTATTTTATATAAAGATTTCTCCAAAAATTCATCGATTTCACCGTCTAATACCTTATCAGGATTTGAATTTTCATAGTTCGTTCTATTATCTTTTACCATTCTGTAAGGATGCAACACATATGATCTTATTTGATGACCCCAACCAATTTCTGATTTTGAACTTTCAATATTATCACTCTCTTTTTTTCTCTTTTGTATTTCGTTTTCATAAAGCCTTGCTTTAAGCATATTCATACAAGTTTCTTTATTTTTATGTTGTGATCTTTCATTCTGGCATTGAACAACAATTTTACTTGGAATATGAGTAATTCTTACCGCGCTATCAGTTGTATTAACATGTTGTCCACCTGCTCCACTTGATCTGTAAGTATCGATTCTTAAGTCCTTATCTAATAACTCAATATCTATATTCTCACTAATTACTGGGTAAACCCAAACGCTAGCAAAGCTTGTATGTCTTCTTGCGCCTGAGTCAAATGGGGAGATTCTTACCAAACGGTGTATACCTGACTCTGATTTTAAAAAACCATAAATATATTCTCCAGAAATTTTAATAACTGATGACTTAATACCTGCTTCATCACCTCTATGCTCACTAATCAATTCAACATTATATCCTCGATCAGATGCCCACTTCATATACATTCTTCTTAACATTTGAGCCCAATCTTGGCTCTCCGTACCCCCTGCGCCCGCATGAAATTCTAAGTAACTATCTAAAGTATCGTTTTCATTTGAAAGAAAACATTTTATTTCTAATTTTTTAAAATCTTTTTTTAAAATTAAAAATTTATCTAATGTTTCTTGAACAAGGTGTTTATCATTTTCTTCGCTTGCAAGCTTGAAAATATCATACAACTCATCAATTTCCCTTTCTGATTTATTATAAGAATCTAAAAGGTCATCATATCCTTTTTTTTCTTTTAATATTTTCTCAGCTTTTTTTCTATCATCCCAGAATTTTGGATCCTCTATTAGGATATTAAGTTTATTTCTTTTTAAAACAATATTTTGTGTTTCAAAGAAACTCCTTAATTCTATGATTTATTTTTATTACTTCAGATTTGAATTTTTCTATATCTTGTTCCATTAATAAAATTTTAAAATATTTTTTTTAAATTTGTTAGGGTTATTTCTATCATTACTAGTATATGCATGATTTTCAATTTTTTCTTTTTTATAAGACTCAATGATTGTTTTTTTTGACCCAAAATTGGCTTTTTTTCCAGTCTTAGCATCAATAACCATCATTTTAATACCTTTTGCAATTTTAAAAGGTCTTGCTTCATAGTTATTTACTGCTTTTTTTATGAATTCTTTGAAAATTGGTAGGGCAGTTTTAGAACCAGTTTCGTATTTTCCTAATTTTTTTGGGTTATCATACCCTACATAAACTCCAACGACTAAGTTTGATGTGAAACCAATAAACCATGTATCAGTGTTATTATTAGTAGTGCCAGTTTTTCCAGCTAGCTGTATATTTAAATCTCTTAATCTTTTTCCTGTCCCTCTTTCAACAACACCTTCTAGTATTGAAGTCATTTGATATGCAGTTTGTGGTGAAAAAATTTGTTTAAAATTACTTTTTACTATTGGTAAATTTTTTCCATCAAATGATATTTTATCGCAATTTTCACAAAATTTTTTTTCATTATTTGAAATTGTATTACCTTGACTGTCTTGAATTCTGTCTATAATTATCGGAGTTACTAATTTTCCACCATTTACAAAAGAACAATATGCACTTGTTATATTAAGTAATGTTGTTTCTGCAGATCCTAATGATACAGACATTAATTCCTCTGGATTATCATATATGTTAAGTTTTTTTGAAAAATTAATAATCTTATCTATACCTAAGTCTTGAGAGATCCTGACTGTCATTAAATTTCTAGATTTTTCAACTCCAGTTCTTAACGTAGATAAACCATAAAATTTTTTTCCATAATTTTCAGGTTTCCACATTTTTAAATCTTCTCCTTGATTTAGAACAATTGGCGCGTCAAGAATTAAAGAAGATGGTGAATAATTATTTTCTAATGCTAAAGCATATATAAATGGCTTAAAGGCAGATCCAGGTTGTCTTTTAGCTTGAGAGGCTCTATTAAATTCGCTTTTTTTAAAACTAAAACCTCCTGACATGGCTAATATTCTTCCACTGTAGGGATCCATAACAACTATTCCACCATTTACATTTGGTAATTGTCTTAAACTGAATACACCTTCAGTAACTTTTTTTACATAAATTAGATCATTAATTTTAAAGATTTGATTAAAATCTTTCCTTGTCCAATTTATATCATTATATTTTATAATTCCATTTTCTTTGTTAGATGTTTGAATAACAGTCTCAAATTTATCTATTCTTTTTACAATTGCTATTTGCCAACCAATTATTTTTTCTAAATTAAATTCGTCTAAATTTTTATACCAATCATTATTTTTTCGGTTATCTAAAGGGCCTCTCCATCCTTTTCTTCTATCATACTCTAATAATCCTTTTCTTAATGAGGTTGAGGCTAAATTTTGAAGTTCTAAATTAATTGGGGTCTTAATATTAAAACCTTGTTTGTAAACTTGATCATAACCATAATCTTGAATAACTTTTTTTCTTATATCTTCAATAAAATACCTTGTATCTTCAAGAAAAATTCTCTTTCTTTTTTTTAAAGTAATTTCTGAACTAATTAATTCTTCGTATTTCTTTTTAGAGATATATGAATTTTCATAAAGATTTTTTATTACAAGATTTCTTCTGTAAGTTGCTAATTTTTTATTTTTATATGGATTATATTTGCTTGGTGCTTTAGGAAGTGCAGCTAATAAAGCAGACTCCGAATAGTTTAAATCACCAATTGGTTTATCAAAATATCTCAAACTTGCAGATGCTATTCCATAAGATCCTTCCCCAAGATAAATTTGATTTAAATAAAGTTCTAATATTCTTTCTTTTGATAAAGCTCTTTCAATTCTGAAAGCTAAAATAGCTTCTTTTATTTTTCTATCTAAACTAACTTCATTAGACAAAAGAAAATTTTTTGCAACCTGTTGAGTAATTGTAGACGCCCCTTCTAATCTGTTAGATTTTATTAAATTAATAATATTATTTTTAACTGCTCTTACTATTCCTTTTGCATCTACTCCAGGGTGTTTAAAAAAATTCTTATCTTCTGAAGATAAAAAAGAATTAATTATTATTTTAGGAATTGAATCGTAAGGGACAAATATTCTTTTTTCAGTCGAAAAATCACTTATTAATACACCTTTTCCAGAGTATACCTTACTCGATACAGAAGGTTTATAATTTTTTAGAAACTTATAATCTGGTAATTTATTTGAATAAGACCACAGTAAAGCAAAAATTGCTATAAAGCCCACTAAAGATAATAAAGTAAAAACAATAAGAAGTTTTTTAATTAATTTACTCATTTTAGTTTAAATTATTGATTGAATTTGTTAAAGTTAAGGCACCGAATTTAAATAAACAAATGAAAAAAAATCAAAATTTATGTCTAAAAATTTATACATTGATGCATCGCATCCGAATGAAACCAGAGTTGTTCTTAAAAAAGATAATCATATTGAAGACTATGAATATGAAAGTGTAAACAACACATTAATTAAGAATAATATTTACTTAGGAAAGGTAAGTAGAATAGAACCTTCGCTTCAAGCAGCATTTGTTGATTTTGGAAGAGATAGACATGGATTTCTATCTTTCAACGATATTCAGTCTGATTACTATCAATTACCTCACAGCGATTTAGAAAAAATTAAAGAAGAAGAGGAAAAAGTAAGGGAGGAACTATCAAAAGAAAGTGAAAATAATGAAAATCAAATATTAGAAGGAAACGAGGAAATTAAAATAAATGACCCAGTTGAGAAGCCAGAGAATGAGAACAAAGAAACAAATATTAATCAAAGAAAATTTCCGTCAAAGAGATATAAAATTCAAGAAGTAATCAAACCTCAACAAGTCATATTAGTACAAGTTCTAAAAGACGAAAGAGGATTTAAGGGAGCAGCGCTTAGTACATTTATAAGCATTGCAGGAAAATATATTGTTTTAATGCCTAATACAGCTAAAGGAGGAGGAATTTCTAGAAAAATATTTAATCCTATTGATAGAAAGAAAATAAGGAAAATATTAAATGAAATTGAGATTCCAAAAGAGATGGGAATTATAGTTAGAACCGCTGGATCTAATAAAACTAAAAATGAGATTGATGGTGATCTTAAAAATTTAATTTCTGTATGGAATTCAATTAAGGATAGTGCATTAAATTCTATTGCTCCATCATTGATTCATCAAGAAAGCGACGTCATTAAAAGAAGTATAAGAGATATGTATGACGATGAAACATTAAATATCATAGTTGAAGGTAATGAAGGTTATCAAAAAGCTAAAAATTACATGAAATTTATGATGCCAAAGCAACTTAAAAAAGTAAAAAAATTTCGAGAAAAAATTCCATTATTTTTTAAAGAAAATATAGAAAAAAAACTTTTTGAAATCTTTAAATCAGAGGTAAAACTAAGTTCTGGTGGCTATCTAGTTATAAATCCAACTGAGGCTTTAGTTTCAATAGATATTAATTCTGGTAAATCAATAAAACAGAAAAATGTTGAAAGTACTGCATTAGATACAAACCTTGAAGCAGCAGAGGAGATTGCTAGACAAATAAAAATAAGAGACTTATCTGGTTTAATAATAATTGATTTTATAGATATGCTTAGTTTTAACAATCGCAAACAAGTAGAGAGAAGATTAAAAGAAAGATGCAGAAATGACAGAGCAAGAATTCAAATAGGAAGAATTAGTAATTTTGGGTTACTTGAAATGTCAAGACAAAGATTAAGAGAAAGTAATATAAAATGGACTATTAAATTAACTAATGAAACTTTGGCCTTAAAAGTAATTAAATTAATTGAAATAAAAATATTCGAAACTAGTGCAAAAATAGTAGATGTCCATATCAATGATAAAATACTTAGTTATATCGAAAAGTATTTTTCTGAGGATTTAAATTATTTTAAAAAGAAAAATAAGATTAAAATTAACCTGATGATTAATAAAGCATTAGGTTTGCAGGATTACAATTTAGAGTTTAAATCAAAATCTGGCAAAATATTAGAGAAAGTTGAAAAAATTGAGATTTTACAGAAAGTTATTGAGCCAAAGGTTGAAAAAAATCTAGAGTCTACAAATGATAAAAAATCAAATTTTAAAAGAAAAAAATTTAAAAAACGAAAAAATTTTAAAAAAAAAAATTAAATTAATCCTTTTTTTGTAGTAGATGCAGATCCATGGAAATTAGGAATTATCCTTCCTGAAAGAAAAGATTTTCGTCCAGATATTACAGCATATTTCATCGCCTCTGCCATTTGGAGAGGTTTTTTAGCTTTTGCTATTGCAGTATTAATTAGTACAGCATCACAGCCCATCTCCATAGCCTCAACTGCATCAGAAGCCTGCCCTATACCTGCATCAATTATTAAAGGAACTTTTGTTTGATTTCTTAAAATTTTAATATTTGTTTTATTTTGAATTCCTAAACCTGAACCAATTGGTGCTGCTAGCGGCATGATAGCAGAAGCCCCAGAATTTTCTAATCTCTTACACATAAGAGGGTCGTCATTACAATAAACCATTACTTTAAAACCTTCTTTTGTTAAAATTTCTGTAGATTTTAAAGTTTCAATCATGTCTGGGAATAAATTTTTTTTATCTCCTAAAACCTCCAATTTAACTATTTTCCACCCCCCTATTTCTCTCGCAAGTCTTAATGTTCTTAATGCATCTTTAGATGTAAAACATCCGGCAGTATTGGGTAAGTACATAATTTTTTTAGGATCGATATAATCCATCAATAAAGGTTTTGATCTATCTAATATATTTACTCTTCTTACAGCAACTGTTACAATCTCAGCACCTGAAATTTTAATCGCATTTGCACACTCTTTCATACTTTTATATTTTCCAGTGCCAACAATAAGTCTAGATTTAAATTTCTTATTTGCAATTTTTAAAATATCTGTTTTCATTAACCACCGCCTATAAAATGTACAATTTCTATTTTATCTTTATTTTTTAAAAAAATTTTTTTTAATTTTTTTTTATCAACTATTTCTTCATTTAATTCTATTGCTACTTTATTAATAGGAGTTTTTAACTTTTCGATAAGATTTTTTAAAGAAAATTTTAAATTTACAGTCAAAAGCTTGCCATTGACTACTATTTTTATTTTATTTTTTTTATTCATATACTATAAAGTTTTAATGAGTAAATTAATAATAATTAATGGTCCTAATCTTAATCTATTAGGTGAAAGAGAACAAACTCAATATGGTAGCAAGGACTATAAATATCTTGAAGAAATTTGTCTAAAAAGAGCAAAAGATTTAAATATCGATATAGAGATGAAACAATCAAATGTTGAAGGAGATATTGTAAATATTATTCAAGATGCTCGTAAAACACATGATGGAATTATCATAAATGCTGCTGGATACAGTCATACATCGGTTGCTATAAGAGATGCCTTAAGTATTTTTAAAAAGCCTATTATAGAGCTTCATATATCTAATATTTACAAGAGAGAGGATTTTAGACATAAGTCGCTTATAAGCGCAGTTGTTACCGGTATAATTTGTGGATTAGGAATAAATGGCTATATTTTAGCCATAAACTCTATGCATGAAATCTTAATAAATGAAAATTAATAAAAATATTATTAAAGAGTTAAATGATTATTTAGAAGAGTTTAATCTTACAGAAATAGAATATACTGAAAAAGATGTTAAGGTTAAAGTTTCAAAATCAAGAATATCAAAAAATATAGAAGCTTTAGCGCCTACAAAAGAAACAAAAATCATAAAAAATGAAGTTTTAATTGATAACTCAAAAGAAATTACCTCACCTATAATTGGAACTGCTTATCTTGCTCCAGAACCAGGTGGTAAAAAATTTATTGAGATAGGTCAAAAAATTAAAAAGGGAGATACAATCATGATTGTTGAAGCAATGAAAACTATGAATCATGTGCCCAGTCCACTAGATGGAGTCGTAAAAGAAATTACTGTTGAAGATGGCCAACCTGTCGAGTTTGGTCAAACTATAGCAACTATAGATTAAATTAATGTTCAAAAAAATACTTATAGCTAATAGAGGAGAAATAGCTGTACGTATAATTAGAGCTTGTAAAGAATGGGGTATTGCGACAGTAGCCATCCACTCAGATGTGGATAGAGAAAGTATGCATGTTAGACTAGCTGATGAAAGCATTTGCGTAGGTCCTCATCAACCAACATTTAGTTATTTAAATATTCCTGCAATTATGTCAGCAATTGAACTGACAGGTTCTGAGGCTGTCCATCCTGGTTATGGTTTTTTATCTGAAAATTTCGAGTTTGCAAAAATATTAGAGGAAAATGATATAAAATTTATAGGTCCTTCATCAAACCTAATAAAAATGATGGGAGATAAAATTGAAGCTAAAAAAGTTGCAAAAGAATATGGACTTCCAGTAATTGAAGGCTCTGAAGGTGGTATTAAAGATATTAATGAAGCAAAAAAAATATGTGAAAAGATAGGATTTCCAGTTTTAATAAAGGCCTCTGGTGGAGGAGGTGGAAAAGGAATGAAAATTGTTAATAAGCAAGAAGAATTTAAAGATCTATTTTTAACAGCTAAACAAGAAGCAAAAAAATTTTTTGGAAACGATGAGGTTTATATTGAAAAATTTTTTCAAAATCCGAGACATATTGAAGTGCAGGTTTTATCAGGTAAAAACAGAACTGTTCATTTACACGAGAGAGATTGTTCAGTTCAGCGAAGGCATCAAAAACTAATAGAAGAAACTCCTAGTCCAGTTTTAGATGATACTATTAGAAAAGATCTTTTTGAGAAAACTGTAAGCATGGTTAGTAAAATTGGGTATGAAGGAGCTGGAACAGTTGAATTTATATATGAAGATGGAAAATTTTATTTTTTAGAGATGAATACAAGAGTCCAAGTTGAGCATCCAGTAACTGAGATGGTTACAGGAATTGACATCATAAAAGAGCAAATATGGATAGCTTTTTCGGGTGATACAGCTTTGAAACAAAGCGACATAAATCCAAGAGGTCACGCAATAGAATGTAGAATTAATGCCGAGGATCCAAGCAACAATTTTCAACCCTCGCCAGGTAAAATAGGTATGTGTCATCAACCATCTGGTTTTAGAACAAGAGTTGATGGATCTATCTACCAAGGATATAAAATCACACCCTATTACGACAGTATGGTTTGCAAAGTGATAACACATGGTAGAAACAGAGAAGAAGCAATTCAAAGAATGTTAAGATCTCTTGATGAGTTTGTGATAGATGGAATAACAACTACAATAGAACTACATAAAGTTTTACTAAATAATAAAAAATTTATTACATCTGACTTTAATGTGAGCTGGTTGGATAAAGAAAAAGTTATTTAACTATAACATTTTTTTAACCAAACATCATAAACTGGATGATCGAATGGTCTAATCGATGGACTTGATGCAAATGTCCAACCATTAAAAACAAATACGCTATCATTATTATTCATTGTATTATCCTTTACTTGCATATAAGCCATAACTTCTGGGTCATCATCAAATTTCGAATTATAACATTTCAAAACTTTTATATTTAGATTTTGAAAAGAAAATTCTTCTCCAATTTTAATTTTGATATTTGTATTTTTTGAACTTACTTTGTCGAGAACACTTAATTCTGCAGTTGTTTCGCTATTTGGTAAATTTTCAGCATTTATGTTGCTTATTATAAGAATACTTAAAACTGCTACTAATAAAAAATTAACTTTTCCAGCTTTTATATTTTTTTTTGGTAACATTATTATATTTTTTTGGATGATAAGAATTTGCTGATCCTGTTTGGTTGGGCAAATGTTCTTTCTGCCAATCATATTTTTTTAAATTATGATCATTTTCTATTTTATTATTCATGTAATGCATCCATGAGTACCACTCATTAGGTATTTTTGATGCCTCAACTTCACCATTATAAATAACCCATCTTCTTCCAGATTTACTTTCATAATATTTATTTCCATTTTTATCTTCCCCCACAAGTTTTCCTGAAAAAAATATTTGCAATCTTGTTCCAAACGTCTGTTGATTCCACCAGGTAAAAAGTTGTTTAAATACTGTCAACATAAAAGTTTATTTTTTTTTCAATTTAAAATTGTAAAAATTAAATTAGACTAAAATTTTAAATTTCTATATACATTATATCTTTAAGATTCAATTTTATAAATAAATAAGGAAATCAAATGGCAAAATATTTAGTTGAGACATACTACGCTTGTAGTTTCAAAGTTAGTCATTATCTCGATGATATTGATGAAAATAATATACAAAACCTCGAAAAAAGAGATGATGGAAAATTTGAAATACTAGATGTAAAACTAGAAAATAGAAAAACCAAAAATTTAGAAAAAATTGAAAAGAACAGTATAAATGCTGTTGAAAAAGAGCTTCCAAAACCTGAGCAAAAAAATAGTCTTAAATATAACCAAGAAATGTTATCTAAAAATATAAAAGATAATGATGGTAGAAGATTTAGTATGCCAGACAGAAGAAAAGGATATATCCAAAAGGCTTCTATTGGAGATCACAAAGTATACCTACATACGGGTGAGTACGAAGATGGTAAAATAGGAGAAATATTTATCGACACAAGTAAAGAAGGTGAACTAGTAAAAGCAACAATGAACAACTTTGCTATAGCTGTTTCTCTTGGATTACAATACGGAGTTCCTTTGGATGAATTTGTAAATGCCTTTGTTGATACTAAATTTGAACCCTCAGGAAAAGTATTTGGAAACGACAGAATATTAAGTGCAACATCAATTCTAGACTATATATTTAGAGAGTTAGCAATATCATATCTAAACAGAGAAGATCTTGCTCATACTCCCTCTATAGGAGGATCTGAAAACTTTGATGAAGCTGCAACAAATGAAAATAGTGAGGACAAAACTAAATTCTTAAAGTTAGTAAAAGATATTACAAGTAAAGGTTTTGTTCGAAGTAACTATAAAAAGAAACTAGTAGATTTATCAGATATAAAAATAAATCTTAAAGGAAAAAAATAATTAACTTTTCTTTTTTAAGGATAAATTCAGCTCTTTTAATTGTTCCTCAGAAATTTCAGATGGTGCATTCATCATTAAATCTTGTGCATTTTGATTCATTGGAAACATAGTAATTTCTCTAATATTTTTTTCATTTGCTAAAAGCATAACGATCCTATCAATTCCTGGGGCGATGCCTCCATGAGGTGGAGCCCCATAACTCAAAGCATTTATCATTCCACTAAATTTACTATTAACATCATTTTTTGAATACCCTGCAATTTCAAATAATTTATACATTAATTCAGGAACATGGTTTCTAATAGCACCAGATGATAACTCAATTCCATTACAAACAATATCATATTGATAGGCTTTAATATTTAAAGGATTAGATAAGTCTAATTTATTTATTTCACCTTGAGGCATTGAGAATGGATTATGACTAAATTTTATTTTTTTAGTAGTTTCATCAATCTCATACATTGGATAGTCAATAATCCAACAAAATGAGAATATTTCATTATCAATTAAATTTAAATCTTCAGCTATTTTATTTCTTGCAACACTTAATATTTTCTCTACATCATTTTTCTTTCCACAAGAAAGAAATACCGTATCACCTATATTCGCATTTGTTATTTTCATGATTTCTAATAATGCATTTTCTGAAAAAAATTTTCCAATTGGTCCTTTGGCATTAATTTTATCATCTTTTTCTAATGTAAAATAAGCTAGACCAGAGGAACCTTGCTCTTTTGCCCATCTATCAATATTATCAAAGAAACTTCTAGGTTTATCTTTTGTATTTTTGGCAATTAACGCTCTAACTAATGAGCCACTTTTCACTAATTTTTTAAAAATATCAAATTTCACATCTTCTCTATCAAAAATAATTGTTAAATCTGAAATTTCTAAAGGATTTCTTAAATCTGGTTTATCTGACCCGTATTTAAGCATTGCATCTTCATAGGTAATTCTTGGAAACTTTTCATGAAGAATTTTTTTATTACTGAATGTTTTAAATAATTTTAGAAATAAAGTTTCAATTACTCCAAAGACATCCTCTTGTTCAACAAAAGACATTTCAACATCTAATTGATAAAATTCTCCAGGACTTCTATCTGCTCTAGCGTCTTCGTCTCTGAAACAAGGTGCTATTTGAAAATATTTGTCGAACCCAGAAACCATTATTAGTTGCTTAAATTGTTGAGGAGCTTGTGGTAAAGCATAAAATTTTCCAGGATTTAATCTACTAGGTACAAGAAAATCTCTTGCTCCTTCTGGGCTAGATGAAGTTAAGATAGGAGTTTGAAATTCTAAAAAACCAAGTTTTTGCATCTCATTTCTAATAAATGAGATTACTTTTGATCTTAAGATAATATTTTGATGTATTTTTTTTCTTCTTAAATCTAAAAATCTATACTTAAGTCTTATTTCCTCAGCATATTCTTGATCTGAAAAAACTGGCATTGGTAATTCTTTAGTTTCCCCAAGAATATCAATATTATTAATTTTGACTTCTATTTCGCCAGTAGAAATATTTTTATTTATTGTTTCATTTGATCTCTCAATAACCATTCCTGTAATTTTTATTACTGTTTCCAAAGAAAGTTTTTCAATTTTCTTAAAAATTTCATTACTTTTGTCTATAACGCACTGAGTAATTCCAAAATTATCTCTTAAGTCTATAAATAAAAGATTTCCATGATCTCTTTTTTTGTTTATCCAGCCAGATAAAGAAATTTCTTTTTCTTTATCTAATTTGGTTAATTCCCCGCAGGTATGAGTTCTATATTTATTCAATTTACAAAATCTCTTTTATTGTTTTTAAGTTAATTGGTTTTTTTTTTTTTAAACTTAATTCGTCAATCTTATATATAAATTCATCAATTTTTCTATAGGATCTGTCAATTCTACTAATTATGAAATTTATTATTTTTTTTTCAATTTTAATCTGGCGATCAGAAAAATTCTTTAAAATTATAGCAAAAAGTAATTCATCATCTGGATTTTCAATTACGGCGTAAAGACAATTTTTTGATCTTGAGGTTAAATCTGGCAGTCTGTATTTAATTTCATTTATTGGTTTTAATGAATTTATCAACAAATACTTACTATCTTGATCTATTAAATTAAAAATTGAATAAAGTATTTCTTCTTCGTTACACTCTTCAAAATCATCAATAATTATACTTTCATGTAATTTAATACTTTTAAAAATTAAATTATCAATCTCATTTCCCTTAATTAAAAATGCTTTAGATTTTAATTTAAATATATTTGCTAGGTGGCTTTTTCCAGAGAATTTTTCACCTGATATGTTTAATATTTTTTTATCCCAGTCAGGCCATCTATTAATCAAATTAAATGCGTTAGAATTACTTTTTGATAAATAAAAATCATGTTCATTAAAATTAGTTTTATAATCAAAGTCTAGAAGTAATTGATTTAATTCACTCATTTTATTTTCCAGTTGCTTGAGGATGTGTCAATATTAATATCGTAAGTTAAAATATCTTTTAAAAATCTTTTTGGACTACTGCTATAATAAACTTTATATATAATTATTTTACTATCAAACTTTTCAATATTATAGCTATTTACAAAATCTAAATTACCCAAAGCATTTTCTAATTTTAATGATTTTTTTATATTATTCGACTCTAATGACAATCGGATTGGAAGAGATGTGGATGGACTCATTTTATTAATAGATTTCCAATTAT
>CACKXQ010000013.1 GCA_902604245.1 uncultured Pelagibacteraceae bacterium
TACCAATTTCAAGGAATGTTGAGATGGTCACTAATATTATTCTTTATGTTTTTAAAAGCAGGATTAATTATGGCCTTTTTCATGCACTTATTTTGGGAGAGATACGCTTTAGTAAATGTTCTGTTATGGCCAATGACGGCAATTGCTTGTTTTATATTTTTAATGACTGCAGAATTTAAATATACACTGTTTTCAAGATTCTTTTATTTTGTAGTAGGGGGAGCTTAAATATGGACGCCTACGGATACTTAGCTTTTTTCTTAATTTTATTTGTTTTTTTCATTTATATAGTTTGGTTTGGTTATTCGGTAAAAGTTGAAAACCAAAAAGAACAAGGTGATAAAGTCACAATAAATCCTTATGATCAAATACCTTTAAGCAGAAGATTAATTGACAAAAAAAATAGCAAAGTGGGTATATTCGATCTTGGAAATCATATTTTAATAGCAGGCGTTATATTACTTGTAATATTTGTTTCACTAAATGTTGAGTAATAGTGACTGCAAATACAATTAAAAAAAAATCAGTTTCTATAAGTTTTTTTTCCTATTCAAAATATTTATTATTATTAATGAAGCCAAGAGTTATGTCTTTGGTTATCTTTACTTGTGCTGTTGGATTATTAACAGCTCCAGTTTCAGTTTCATTCCTTAATTCAATAGTTGCAATATTTTTTGTGACAATGGGTGCAGGTGCAGCTGGTGCCCTAAATATGTGGTATGAGGCTGATCTTGATAAATTAATGACAAGAACCTGTCTTAGACCTATCCCTACTGGAAAGGTTAACAGGGAGCATGCTTTATTATTTGGAACAGTATTATCGACAGTATCTGTAGTTGGACTTTATTATTTTTCAAATTTAACATCAGCTATTTTATTATTAATAACAATCGCATTTTACGTCTTTGTCTACACGATATGGTTAAAGAGAAAAACTCCACAAAATATTGTTATCGGGGGAGCATCAGGAGCATTACCACCAGTTATTGGCTGGACTATAGCTACTAACTCATTAACACTAGAACCGATAACATTTTTCTTAATTATATTCTTTTGGACCCCATCTCATTTTTGGGCACTCAGCCTTTATAAAGCAGACGATTATCAGAAAGCTAAAATTCCTATGCTACCTATTACTAATGGTATTGAGGAAACGAAGAAAAATATATTTGTTTATTCTTTAATAATGCTCCCAATAATAATCTTGCCTTATTATATTGGTTTTGCAGGCAAAACATTCTTAATAGTTTCATTATTACTTACCTTTTATTATAACTATGTTTGTTATGATCTTCTTAAGTTCAAAAAAAACAAATTTGAAATAAAGAAGGCTAAAAAGGTATTTTCTTACTCAATTTTTTACTTATTTTTGCTTTTTGTCTTATTTTTGGTAGACCAGATTATAAAATAAATAATCCTATTTATTTTATAGGAAAATGGTAAAAAAAATTCATGAGATACGTAAGTACAAGAGATAATTCAAAAGAATACAGTTTTGCAGATGTTTTCATTAAAGGTTTAGCTGATGATGGTGGACTTTATGTGCCCACATCTCTAAAAAAATTTAGTTCAAATGAATTATCACAGCTACAAAATTTTGATTACAACGATTTAGCTACTGAAATAATAAATCAATTTTCATCAGATTTTATTTCTAAAGATGATCTTTCATCATTAATTAATAAATCTTATTCAACTTTCAGAGAAAAAGATGTTGTTAAAATTTCAAATGTTGGTGATTTGAAGTTATTAGAGTTATTTCATGGCCCAACATTGGCATTTAAAGATATTGCAATGCAGTTCATTGGAAATTTATATGAGTATTATTTAAGCAAGAATAATAAAAAAATTAATATTGTAGTTGCAACTTCAGGTGATACGGGAGCTGCTGCTATAGATGCGATTAAAGGCAAATCAAACTTAAATATTTTCGTCTTACATCCTAATAATAGAATTTCACCTGTACAAAGAAAGTTAATGACAACAGTTGAAGATAAAAATGTTTTCAATATTGCAATCGATGGAAATTTTGATGATTGTCAAAATATTGTTAAGCAAATGTTTTCAGATTTAAATTTTTCTAAATCAATAAAAATGTCAGGAGTTAATTCAATTAACTGGGCTAGAATAATTGCCCAAGCTGTTTATTATTTTTATACTTATTTTAAAATTGATTCTGAAAAACCTATATCTTTTTCAGTTCCTACAGGAAACTTCGGAGATGTTTTTGCAGGCTATCTTGCAAAAGAAATGGGATTACCAATAGATAAACTTATTGTTGCAACTAATGAAAATGATATTTTGCATAGAGCAATCTCTAATGGAGATTATATTTCAAAAAAAGTAAAAGAAACGCTATCTCCAAGTATGGATATCCAATTAGCAAGTAATTTTGAGAGATTAATGTATTATGTAAATAATTCTAATTCTAAAATTACATCAGATATAATGAAAAAAATTAAGCAAAATGAATACCAAATTGAAAAATCAAACTTGGATATCATTCAAAAAGACTTTGTTTCAGAAAGTTGTGACGAAGACGAAACTTTAGAAATTATTAAAGAAAATTTTGAGAAAAATAGTGTCATATTAGATCCCCACACTGCAGTTGGAGTAGGGGCTGCAAATAAGCTTAATGTAAATGATTGTGTAGTTTTATCTACTGCTCATCCATGCAAATTTCCAGCCGCAACAGATAATGCGATAAATAAGCATGAAGAATTACCAAGTGAGCTTCAATATGTTCATGATAAAGAGGAAAATTTTCAAATATTAAAAAATGATACCGAAGCAGTAAAAAATTTCGTTAAAAGTAAATTATGAAGCTAAAAGTTAATGATCAAATCCCAGATATAAAAATCTTCCATTTAGTTGATGGTGAACCCAAGGAACAAAATATATCTGAGGTTCTTGGATCAAAAAAAATAATACTATTTGGATTACCTGGGGCCTTTACAGCAACTTGCTCTAAATTTCATTTACCAGGTTATGTAAAAAATACTCAACAAATATTAGATAAAGGTATTGATAAAATATTTTGCTTAGCTGTTAATGACCCTTATGTAATGAATGCTTGGGGAGTGGCGAACAATATAGGAGAAAATATAACTATGTTAGCTGATCCTTATTTATCATTTACAAAGCTTATTGGCGCTGAAGTAGATAGAAATTCAAAAGGTATGGGAATGAGATCAAGCCGTTATGCCATGATTATAGAAAATCTTAAAGTACAAAATATTCAAGAAGAAGAAGAAACTAAAAATTGTGGAATTTCTTCTGCTGATGGTATTTTAAGTATTATTTAATTAATATTTAATATTGTGAAAAAAATTTCCATAGCATTGTTACCAGTACTAATTATTGTTATTTACATTTTCAGTGCTATGTACTCATTTCATCAGGTGCACAAATCTGTTTATTATAATAACAAACAATTAAGTAAGAAATATATTGAATGGGAAGAGGTAAAAAATAATTTTAAAGATTTTTTAAATGCAAATCTTCTTGAAAAAATGTCAGCTGAAAGCCAGTCTGATGAGTTGGGTCAATTAAGTATATTAGTCACAGGTTTAGCAAGTAAATTTGTTGATTACGCAATAGACACATATATTAATGCTGACGGACTTAGTTTATTAATTGAGAAATCTGAGCAAAAATCGGAAATACCTAAGCCAAATTTTCAAACATTAATTGGGAGTATTTCAATTATGAAATTTGATAGTATAAATTCTTTTTATGTAAATTTAGTAAATGAGGGAGAAACATATCCAATTCATTTTAGACGTATGGGAACAAAATGGAAAGTTGTAGAGATATCTTTTCCTGAAGACTTATTTGACGAGATGAATATTAATTAAATAGAAATGAGTATTTAAGTTGACAGGTGCCCCTAATTAGGGACACCTAACATAAATTACCTTGAAAATATTGCTTTAACTACCCCTATGACAGCAAAGAAAACAAAGAATATTAATGGTATTGCAATCCACATGCCAAGTGTACTTAATACACAAAAGTCTGCAACTGTGAAGTCAAACGGCACTGGACATTGATTTACATTAATAACTCTTGCATGTGCATAGCTACTAAGTGTTAATAAATATATAAGTAAGATTAGTTTGTTTGTTTTATTTTTTATCATGATTTGAATATAAGATTTAATTAAATTAATTCTTGTCCAAGATTAATTAAAAATTTACACAATATTTTTAAGAATAAATAATTACTATACTTAATATGAGTAAATACATTGATGCATATAATAGTATGGGTAACTCAGGATTTGAAGCAATAGACTTTATATTTAAGGTATGTGTTATAATTTTGGTTGATATGGCAAATTTTTTAGGAATATCTTATGAAGCTATAAACATAATTATTTTTGTACTATTGCAACCAGGATTAATACTACTGTTTTTTATACTTTGGAGAAAAGAAAGAAAAAAAAATATTATTTCTTAATTTTAATAACACTACCATATTTATTTTTTTTGTTACTCCCTGCAGTTGCAAACCATATAACAAGTAAAATAATTCCAATTATGGTAAAAACTAATAATTGCCACCACCCAGATCTGTCTATATCATGTAGCCTTCTTGCTCCAACAGCTAATCCGGGTAAAAAAGTAATTACAGAAAATATAGCGTTAATTGGTCCAAAATTTTCAGAGGAATAACCCATGATCATAACATCTATTATTGAAGTTACTATCCCTGCAATAAATAGAAAAAGAGCAAACCACCAATATTCAGATCTTGTAGCTCTTCCAGAAAAAACAGCATACCTAGCGAAACATATTTTTATTGATGAAAAGAAGCTCATAATTGAATTATAGACTAATTCGGTATTAGATAAACTAATAATTTATAAATTAGCAGCTTCTCTGGCAATTAAATCAACTTCATTATTTAATTTATTTGTAGAATGACTCTTTACCCAACTCCATTTGATCTCAAAATCCTTAGTCATAATATCCAATTCATGCCAAAGTTCTTTGTTCTTTACAGGTTGCTTACTTGCAGTTTTCCAACCATTTTTTTTCCAGTTATGTATCCACTCTGTTATTCCTGATTTAACGTATTTGGAGTCTGTAAAAATTTGAACATCACTTCCTTTAGGAATCTTTTTAAGAGCTTTTATTGGAGCAAGCAACTCCATTTGATTATTTGTGGTATCTTTTTTGCTTCCCTTTAACTGAATTTTTTTTTTATCATCTATAATAATCGCAGCCCATCCACCATTTCCTGGATTACCTATGCACGATCCATCAGTATAGATTTTTATCATTAGGAATAATCCTTAAAAGAATTTAACTTTCTATGAAAATTTAATTTATCTAAATATTCTTTTGGATCTTTTATTTTAATCAATGCCTTTTTTGGAGTATTTAGATAATCATATGATCTTGTAAGAAGATATCTTAAAGCTGAACCTCTACATAAAGTATTGAAATTATTTTTTTCTTTGGTGGTTAGTTTTCGTATTGATTGGTAACCTCTTAATAATTGTGCAGATTTACTTTTGTCTAGTACAAAAATTTTATTTCTCTTTTTAAAACACAATGCATTTACACATGTGGCTAATTCATAAGCCAAAAAATCATTTGCAGAAAAATAAAAATCAATAAATCCATAATATTTTTTCTTATAGAAAAAAATATTATCAATGAACAGATCGCTATGAATTATTCCATTGGGCATTTTTTTTGGCCATTTTTTTTTAATATCAATTAAATTAGTTTTCATAGTTTTAGTTAAATTACCTGAAAGTTTATTTATTCTTAGATCAATTCTACTTAGCAAAGGTCCCCAGGAATTTATTGACAGTGAATTTTTTCTATATAATCTTAATTTTTTAGCAGCTAAATGTAACAGCGCTGCATTTTTTCCAACTTGAAAACAGTCTTTACCTGTAAGTTGATTTTTATCACTACCCTCTAAAAAACTTACTAAACATGCAGTTTTATTTTTAATTTTGAATAAATATTTACCTCTTTTATTCTTTATTGGTTCTGGACATTTGATTTTATTTTTAGACAAACCAAACATAAGATTCATAAAAAAAGGTAAATCTTTTTTTTGAACTCTTTTTTCAAATATAGTCAGTATTATTTTTTTTTTACTTGTTTTTATTAAGTAATTAGTATTTTCAATTCCTTTTTTTATGCCTGAAAAAGATACAATTTTACCAATATTAAAATTTTTCTCGATCAAGCTTAGATTGCTCTCATTAATTCTAGTATATACGGCCATTAATTTAGTTTTCCTGGGATTTTAAATGTTACATCTTCTTTTACTATTTCAACTTCCTCTATTTCCACAGTAAATCTTTTTTTAATATTTTCTATGAATTCATTAACTAATACTTCAGGAGCTGAGGCACCAGATGAAATACCTATTGTTTTGCACTTAGATATTTTTTCTAGAGGAAAAGTACTTTCTGAATGGATTAATTCAGCATGTTCACATCCATTATTTTTAGCTACTTCAACCAATCTAACTGAATTAGATGAATTTCTACTTCCAATCACAAACAGATTATCACACTCTTTTGCAATTTTTTTTATTGCAGCTTGTCTATTCGTGGTTGCATAACATATGTCATCTTTTTTTGGCTCGTGAATATCTGGAAATCTTTCTTTTAAAACATTTATGATATCTCTAGTGTCATCAACAGATAGAGTTGTTTGAGTTATATAAGCAAGTTTTTTATTTTTACCCCTCTCATAATTTTTTGCATCATCAATCGTTTCTATAAGATCAATTTTTCCATAAGGGACTTGCCCCATAGTACCAATCACTTCAGGATGGTTTTTATGACCTATAAGCAAAACTTGAATATCCTTTTTATCTAAATTTTCTGCTTCTCTATGAACTTTAGATACAAGTGGACATGTAGCATCTACAAAAATCATATTTAAACTTTCCGCCTCTTCAGGAACAGATTTTGGTACACCATGAGCTGAAAAGATAACAGGCCTTGTTTTGTCCCTAATTTCATCAATCTCTTCAACAAATATTGCACCAATTTTTTTTAAACCATCTACTACATGTTTGTTATGAACTATTTCATGTCTTACATATACAGGAGCACCATATTTTTCTATGCTTTTCTTTACAATTTCAATTGCTCTATCAACACCCGCACAAAAACCCCTGGGAGCTGCTAAAAGTATTTTAAGATGATTATTTTTCACTTTCTTCCTTTCGAAAAAATGGAATTAAAAAAACAATACATGCAATTAGAAAAAAAAGACTGCCAAACATAGCCCAAAAACTTCCTATACTTGATATAATAAAACCCAGAGCAGAAATAATAAATAAAATCCACCCAATTAAATTAATATTTTTATTACTCATTTTTTTCAATTAAATATTCGAGCAATATATGTGGAAAAGTTAATGAGGCCAAACCAATAAAAATTACTCGATATATAGTTTCATTAAATTCGTTATAATTATTCAGAATTGATATTGAAACAACATATCCAGAAATTGTCAAAATTGTTAGTGGAAGGGCTTTTTTAATAAATATTGGCAAACCTTTTATCAAATTTTTATTTATTTCTCTAATTAAAGAAATTGAGTGCCTAATAGAATGTAAAAAGCAAAAGTAAATCGTAAAAGCAATTATTGGATTAAGAAAATAATTTAGGATTAATATTGATAAATAATCCATTAATAATAATGACTTTGCTTCGATACTTTTGTTTAATGATAAAATAATTCCAGAAATTAAAGATAGTAAGATAAATATGAATAATATCTCGTTAGATATTATTAAATTATTTGAAATATAAAAATTTAATGTCTCAAATATTGCCAATGTCTCTTCTTTGTGGAAAAATAAGGGTGAGGTAATTATTAATGACCCTTTTAAAAAATAAATTAATTCAAAGTTTTTCTTTTGGTTAATAAATTCGGAGTCCTCTTTTCCAAAATGAAAAGCAGCTATAATTAAAAATAAGAAAAGTAATGATTTTGGAAATATTAACCAAATCAATATTATAATTGCGCCAATAAGTAAATAACTCAAATAAAAAATACCCATTGATTTATATCCAAAATATTTAATCAGTTTTTTACCTTTAATATGATCCAGAGAACCATGAGATATTCCAATTGTTAAAATTAAAAATATCGAAATTAGTAAGAAACTGCCTTCTCTAAGATATTTTATTCCAGATAAAAGTATGCATAAATTAAAAAAAATTAAAGAGTGGTAAAAGTTAATTCTAATCATTTAATTTAAAAAAGTGCTTTGACAAAAATCCATTTTGGCATTTTTAATATTATCGATAAATCTTCAAATAAATTACTTCTATTCGACAAAAATTTTATAACAGTATTAGATTTATTATTAAACATCCTAAAAAAAATATTTGGCATTTTGCTTGGATTATTTTTAAGAACTTTTAAAAAAATATTATCAAGAAATTGATATTTTTTTTTAATTTGAAAAGTTTTCAATTTACTAATGTTTTCGATATTTTCTCTTATATATTTACTTTGTTCTTGGATATTTAGGAAAGTATAACCAGTGCTTAGTCTTGTCATGCCACCTGCTGTTCCAATATCTATTTTATTCTTAATTTTTTGATTAATAGGATAAAATAGTGGTATTGCGCCTTCCTCTTTATAAGTAATTTTATAGTCTTTTAAGTTTAAACTGTTTTCAATATATTCTTTAATTTGCTTGTCATAATCCTTTTGAGAGCTATCTTTCATTTCAGATAGCCAGGTAGTTTCAATCAATGCCGTTTTTTTTGAATAGGGAAGAGTATAAAAAAAGTGAACACTTCCTCTTTGTTCACAGTCAAAGTCCATTAAATTCATGATTTTTTCGTCAAAAAAATCTTTTTTTGTTTCTATTTCCACACCACAGAAATGTTGCCAGAGACCGTTATTTTGGTCGTTTAAATTTGGGACACTATTAAAGACTAATGAATTTTCTAAATCTATATTCTGATCATTTTTATAAAAATAAATATTCTTATTTTGTTTTAATTTATTATTTATCTTCTCATAAAATAATCCACTATCTATGGTTTGATATGGAAAACTATCACACTCTAGGTGTTTAGTTTTTTGAGGTATGTTTATAGAAAAATATTTCCAGTTTTTTTTGACACAATCCTCAAAATTATGTGAATACGTTTTCCAGAAGGACCATGTTTTATCTTTTTTGTATTCATTTCTTGGTTCTATAATTGCTAATGTCTTATTTTTTAATTTATTGTTTATTTCTAACTCATAAGCCAAGGATAGGCCCGCACAACCTCCACCAATTATTACAAAATCAAAATCTTTCATTTAAACTTATTTCTTCATTAATTAATTCATGTTCTTTATCTCTAAGATGATTATGTTTTTTTATCAATGACAGTTTTAGCAAGTCATATATAGATAATATTGTTTGAAATATTTTGCTGCCATTACTAACATAAATTTTACCTGATTTATTATAATTTTGGATTGTTTGCTTTTTAATAATATTTCTACCAATTTGCCTATAAATTCTTCTTGCAACTAAAATTGAAAATCTAAGACTTAATGGAATATCCTTTATTGAGGAAAAGCTACTATCATAAAACAAATCTGCAGTAGCCAATGTTTCTTTTATTGTTTCAAAATTATGCTTTATATAAAACCTTTTATTTTTTGAGTCCTCTACTACATCTCTCGAAATATTTGTTAGTTGCATAGCTATTCCCAAATCTATAGCCGATTTGAGAGAATTAGAGCTAGCAACATTTAAAATTTTTGCCATCATTAATCCAACAGTTCCTGCTACTCTATAAGAATAAATTAATAATTCTTTTTTTGAATTTAATCTTATTTCATTTTGAATATCAGACTCCACACCATCGAATAAGTCTTCTACAATTTTTGTGGAAATATTATATTCATCCATTATTACCCACATATTTTTAATTATACTGTTCTGAAATTCTTTATTGATAAAATTATTTTTGAAGTTTAAAAATCTTCTTAATTTAACATGAATTGTACCTTCATCGTCCGCTATATTGTCTAAAGTTCTACAAAAATCGTATAAATTAGAACATTCCAAATAAGTTTTCTTAGGTAGGAAAAATCCAGCCCAATTAAATGATTTTGCGTATATTGATAGAAAACTCTTTCTCCCCATTACAGAATTTTGTCTAAAACTTTTGCTGAAGATAGTACTCCTGGCACACCTGCTCCAGGATGGGTACCCGCTCCAACAAAATATAAACCATCAAAAATCTCTGATTTATTATGAAATCTAAAATAAGCTGATTGAGTAAATTTTGGTTGAATAGAAAAACCTGAGCCATATTTTGTATTTAACTCTTTCTCAAAATAATCAGGAGTTAAGTAAAAATCCTCAACAATATTTTCACTCAGGTTAGGTAGTAAACTTTCCTCCATTTTTTTAATAACTAAGTTTTTCATTTTATCTCCCTCAATAGACCAGTCTATACCAGATTGGTTATTAGGAACTGGCACTAACACATAAAAACAATCATGATTATCAGGCGCCATCGATTTATCTGTAGCTGTTGGTCGATGTAAATAGTAACTAATATCGTCATTTAATTTTTTATTGTTAAAAATATCGTCCAAGTGTTCCTTGTACTTATCTCCAAATTTGATTGTATGATGTTCAATATCGTCGTAAACTTTTTTGGTTCCAAAGTAATAAACAAACAAACCCATTGAATATTCCATTCTTTTCATTTTCCAATTAAAAATAAAATTACTACTATTTGTGTTTGCTAATTTTGAGTAAACTGCAGGTGGATCTGCGTTACAAATAACATTATCTGTTTCTATTCTATCCCTATTATTTAGCTCAACCCCAGTTATTTTATTTTTGTTTGATATTATTTTATTTACTTCGCATCCTTTTAATATTTTTATGTTTTCTTCATACATTAGTTTTTCCATACCATTTATTATTTGACCAGTACCACCCATTGAATAATGAATTCCCCATTTTTTTTCTAAATATAAAATTAATCCATATATTGATGTTGTTGTAAAAGGATTGCCACCTACCAATAGTGGATGCATACTTAGTAATCTTCTTAATTTTTCATCTTCTATATAAGAGGAAACCAAACCATAAACAGATTTATAACTCTTTAAATTAAATAAAGAGGGTATCTGCTTTAACATAAAAGAGGGTTTATCAAATGGGACATCTGATAGTTCAGTAAAACCTTTATCAAAAATCTTTTTTGTAAAATTAACTAAATTTTTATATCCGTTTACATCTTTTTCATTAATCTTTTTTATTTGATTAACCATTTCTTCTTCATCACCAGAGTAGTCAAACTTAAAACCATCTTCAAAAACAAATTGATACCAAGTTTTTAAAGATTTTATTTCTAAATAATCTTTTGAATTCTTGTTATAAAGCTGAAATAATTCATCAATCAAGTAGGGCGCTGTTATCACAGTTGGACCACCATCAAATGTAAATCCATTTTTTTTAAAGACTCTAGCCCGACCACCTAAATCTTCATGTTTTTCAATCAAGGTTACATTATGGCCTTTAGCTTTTAACCTTAGTGCTGCAGCCATACCACCAAAACCTGATCCTATTACTATCGAATTCATAATTTAGATTTTATATTATTTTTAGAAAATGTAACGTAATTAAGTTATGAATTAATTTTTTTTAATTCAGTCTTTGCTTCTTCAAGATTTTTTTCAAACAGATTATCTAATTTAGATTTATCAACTGTAGTTGTTATAATTTTTTTCACAGACTCCAGGGCTATTTTAATTGAAGTATCTTTGATTTCTTTAATTGCTCCCTCTTTCATCTGATTAATTTTTGTTTGTGTTAAATTCTTCTTTATCTCAGAAGATTTATGAAATTTTTCATTCATACTTATAACAAGTTGTTCAGATTCAGTTTTAGCTTGATCAAGGATCTTTTTGGACTCGCCCTCAACAGAATTAAGTTTAGCCTGGGCTTCATCTAAAAGTTTTTTTGACTCGACTCTTAACTTTTCACTTTCATCGATTTCTTTTTTTATATCTCCTATCATTTTTGTTAGGAGATTATTTATATTCTGAGGTATTTTAAAATATACCAATAGACCTATAAAAATAAAAAACGATATTGCTACCCAAAAAGTTGCATCAAACATCTTTTCTCTCTTTGTTTATTCTTAACTGGTCTTCTACAATTGCTGCTATGCTGCTGCTATTTACTTCCTCACCAATTAGCTCTTTTATTAACTCAGCCGATGTTTCAGCTGCTATTTTATTTATTTTTTCTCCTGATTTATTCTTTAGAACAGATAATTCCTTTTCTACTTCACCTATTTCTTCATCAAGATCTTTCTCTAATGCAGCTCTTTTTTTATTTATGTCATCCAAAATCTTTTCTCTAGCCTCATTAAAGTAACTTTTAGCTTTGAGTTTACTGTCTAAAATAATCTTTTCATATTCATCAATTTTTTTTTGACTTTCCTCTTTTTGTTTATCCGCTGTATCAATGTTTTCAAGTATTTGTGATTTCCTAGTTTCCAAGTTATCACTTATCTTAGGCAATATAACTTTAGTCAAAACAATAAAAAGTATTCCAAACGTGATGATAAGCCAGAAGATTTGAGAAATCCAAAACTCTGGATTAAGCTGAGGCATACCACCACTTTCAGCGGCAAATACTGTATTAAAACATGCAAAGCACGTAACGAATAATAAAATAACTATTTTTTTTAACATTAACTAAAATGCAAATAAAATAATCAGTGCAACTACTAAGCCAAATAATCCTGTTGCTTCAGCTAAAGCAAATCCTAATAACAAGTTAGGGAATTGTTTTTGAGCTGCAGATGGATTTCTCATAGCACCAGATAAGTAATTACCAAAGATAATTCCTATACCAACTCCCGCACCTGCAAGTGCTATAGCTGCTAAACCTGCTCCTATCATTTTTGCTGCTTCTAGTTCCATTTTTCCTCCTTTTTTTATTAATGGTGTAGATTTAATGCATCATTTAAATAAATGCATGTTAAAATTGCAAATACATAAGCTTGAAGAAAAGCAACTAATATCTCTAAGCCTGTAAGTGCAACCGAAAAACTAAGTGGAAGCCATCCACCTACAATTCCTAAGCTTATAACAAAGCCTCCAAATACCTTCATCATCGTGTGACCAGCCATCATATTAGCAAATAATCTTACTGATAAACTAATTGGTCTACTCAAATACGAAATAATTTCAATAACAACTATTAGTGGAAGTAGTACCATTGGAACTCCACTTGGTACAAACAATTTCAAATATCCCAATCCATGTTTCATAAATCCAATAATTGTCACTCCAATGAAAATAAATGCTGCCAATACAAATGTAACAATAATATGGCTTGTGACAGTAAATGCGTAAGGTATCATTCCGAACATGTTACAAAAAAGTACAAACATAAATAATGAGAAAATAAACGAAAAGTACGGTTTTGCTTTTGATCCTGCTGTGTCACTAATCATTTTGGCGACAAAGGAGTAACTTAATTCTGATAATAATTGTAATTTATCAGGTATTAGGGTTTTTTTCTTTGCTCCTAGATTAAAAATTATCAAAATGGCTAAAGAACTAATAACCATAAATAAACTTGCATTAGTGAAAGAAATATCGACTGAGCCTAATTTAATCTCCGGACCAATTCTATAAACATTGAATTGATACATTGGATTTGATGCCATTATATTCTCTTATTTTTTTTGCATTTTTTTTGCTGATTTAATTACATTCATAATTCCTGCAATTACTCCAACAAAAAAAAATATTAAAATTAACCAAGGTTTAGTACCAAACCAATTGTCTAAAATAAACCCAATAATTGTCCCAACAGCTACTGCTGCAACTAATTCAGTGCTCATTTTAAAAGCATGACCCATTCCAGATGTTGAGGGCTCTTTGCTCTCAGAATATTTGGATTTTGCTCTATTTTTTGCACTTTTAAGGCGAGTTTTAAAATCTTCTTCTTCCATTAGCCTAAGCTACCATGCTCTCAGCTTTTTGAAGGTCAACAGAAACTAGTTGACTTATCCCTTTCTCTGGCATTGTAACCCCATATAATCTATCCATTTTTGACATAGTTAACGCATGGTGGGTTACTATTATAAATCTTGTAGAAGTAATCTTTGTCAGTTCATTTAACAGATTACAAAATCTTGTTACATTTGCATCATCTAGTGGAGCGTCTACTTCATCTAGAACACAGATAGGTGATGGGTTAGTTAAAAAGACTGCAAATATTAAGGATAATGCTGTTAAAGCCTGTTCACCGCCTGAAAGCAGAGTAATCGACTGAAGTCTTTTCCCAGGAGGACTTACTAGCATTTCCAAACCAGCATCTAGTGGATCGTCAGAGTCTACTAGTTCTAACTTAGCGCTACCCCCATTGAATAATTTTGTGTAAACCTCATTAAATTTTCTATTCACTCTCTCAAAAGCGTCCAATAATCTTTCTCGGCCTTTTTGATTAAGTTCAGTTATGCTCTCCTTTAATTTTAATATTGCTGTAACAAGATCTTGTCTATCTTGTTCCATTTTTTTTATTTCAGTTTTATATTTTTCAGTTTCATCATCTGCTCTCAAATTAACAGATCCAAGTTTTTCTCTTTCTCTCTTTTTTTCATCTAGTAACTCTTCTTGAGTGACTAAGTCAGGAAAATCTGAATCTTTTCCAAAATTAGAATAATTAAGTATATTGCCTTCTTCAACATTTAAATCTGTCATAACTCTTTCTAAAAGATCATTTCTTCTTTTATTTAAACCTTCAATGGTTGCTCCAGAGCTAGCTTTCTTTTCTCTGATTTCAATTGAATTTTCTTTTGTGTTGTTTAATTGGTTTCTAATTTCTGTAATATTATTATCGATTTTTTCAACTAAAATTTCATTCTCATTTTTTTCATTTTCTGAAATCCTTAAGTTTTCAGAAATTTTCCCTTTTTTTTCTGCTTGAGATTGAGGTTGTTTTTCCAGAGCATTCAATTTTTCTAAAAGCTTATTTTTTCTTGAGTTGAGCTCATTAACCATCTTTTCAGAATTAGTTAAAAGATTTTGCCAGCTTTCAAATTCTTGATCAATTATACTTATTCTTTCTTTTCTTTTGATAGACTCATTTTTTATGTTTTGATTTTTACTGTAAGTTTCAGCATAATCATCCTGTAATTCTTTTATTTGATCACTTTTTGATGTTAAAGTTGAAATCACATTATCATTCTCAACTTCTTTAACTTCCATAGTTAAATTGGACAAGTCAATTATACATTCATCTAAAATTTTTATTATCTGATGGTTTCTATTTTCTGAAATTAGTTTTTTAACTTCTTCGATTTTACTTTTTATTTTGGTAATAATTTCATTATTTTTTTGCAAAGATTCAGCACTAAAACTCTGTAATAATTTATCCATTCTATCTTGCTCACTTTTTAATTTTGATTTAGAGTTTTCTAGATCTTGATTAGAAAGTTTTTCTGTTTCATAATATTTTGAGTCTGTATCAATTAAGATATTTTTCTCCTCTTTTAATCTTTTTTCGTTAGAATTTGCGTCAATTACTATGCTTTTTTCTCTATCTATGTCTTCATCTATAACTTTTATAGAGCTTTTAATTGAATCTATTTCCTCATTTATTCTAGTACTTTCCTCATCTAAAGCTTTCAGCTCAAGGTTTAACCTTTGAATCTTAGATAAATTTTCAATATTTTTTTGTCTTATTGGCTCTACTCTTTCAAGTTCATTTTTAATTTTAGTTTCTAATTCTTCAATTTGTTTATTAAATTCTTCTACTTTTACGTCTGCCTCATTATTTACTTCATTTTCTAAAGTGATTTCTTTATCAATTTCTATAAGTCTTAAATAATAAAGCCCAGCCTCAACTTTTTTTATTTCTTCTGAAATTAATTTATACTTTGCAGCTTCCTCAGCTTGTTTTTCTAAATTTGCTAATTGTTTTTCTTGTTGTCTTCTAAGTTCGTCGGCTCTCTTTAAATTATTTTCTGCTGCTCCTAATCTAATTTCTGCTTCATGCCTTCTAACATGCAAACCAGCTATTCCAGCAGCTTCTTCAAGTATAGCTCTTCTATCAGATGGTTTTGCTGTAACTAATGCTCCAATTCTGCCTTGACTTATCAGTGATGGCGAATGAGCCCCTGTAGATAGATCTGCAAAAAACATTTGTGCATCTTTTGCTCTAACTTCTTTGTTGTTTATATAAAACTTTGATCCTTTATCTTTCTCAATCTTTCTTCGAATTTCTATTTCTTCTAGATCGTTATATTGATGTGGTCCATCCTTATTTTCATTGTTCAAGCTTAAAACTACTTCAGCAATATTTTTTGAAGGTTTATTTGATGTACCTGAAAATATAACATCTTCCATCCCAGACCCTCTCATGCTTTTTGCCGAAGTCTCTCCCATACACCATCTAAGAGATTCAACTATGTTTGACTTGCCACAACCGTTAGGACCAACAATTCCTGTAAGGCCTTTTTCAATTAAAAAATTAGTTTTCTCAGCAAAAGACTTAAAGCCATTTAATTGGATTTTTTTAAACTCCATTCAATGACTTATATCAGTTTTTCTATATATTTTTTTAATTTTTTATAGTTGGATGTATTTTCGAACTTTTCACCATTGATTATAAGTGTTGGTGTTGCCTCTATTTTGTAGTTTTTAGCTCCGTTGATTCGGTCTTCTAAAATAAAATCTTCAATTTTTGAGTCTGCTATACATTTCTCAAAATCTAATTTAAAATTTGATTCTTGAATTACCTTCTTTAGATTTTTGTTGAGATCTTCAATAGTGCTTCCTCTTACCCAGCTACTTTGATTTTTATATAAATGATGAAGTATTTCTGAATTTCCATCATTCTTACAATGAGCTATTTTTGATGCATTAAATGCAGCCATATCTAATGGAAAATTTCTAAATTCGATTAAAATTAAACCTTTATCTATAAAATCAGTTTTCAAGCTAGGATAAACATTTTTATGGAAATCTGCACAATGACTACATGTTAAAGATTCAAAAACTATAAGTTTTACTTTTGCGTCTACATCACCCTCTGTGATCGATTTAATATCTGCTTTTGCATTAAGGCTAATAAAAAATAGAGATATTATAAAACTTTGTATTAATATTTTTTTCATCTCGATTTTAATAGTTTATTTAATTCTAATAATGAATGCCTTATTTTATCATTTTTAATATTGGTAATCTTCTTAATATTTTTATTATTTGTCGCATTATTTATTTTATCTTCTTTAATTTTTCTCAACTCTCCCTCAAAAGTCTTCAATTTTATGTCGTCAACTACATTATAACCAAAAAATATATTCATTTTTTTTATTATTTCTTTTTTAGAGTATTCAAGATCTACTTCATTTCCTCTTTTGACCATTATGTTTAAACAGCTTCCATTTAATTTAGAATTTTTAAATGATCTTGGATAGGAAACATTAAATAATTCCTTACCGACAATAAATTTCCAATTATCCAAAGTATTTGCATAAATTTGCCCTTTTTTATTCAATATCCTTTTTGCTTCTTGGGGCAAAGTATCTTTAAAAGATCTTAGTCCTTGAACAGATTTAGTTCTCTGCTTAGTATTATATTTAAAATTCATATGACAAGCCAAAACATACCAAATAAAATTTTAAATTGGTACGATAATAATAAGAGAGACCTGCCTTGGCGAAGAAAAATCTCTAGAGTTCAAAAAGAATACTTTACTTTAGTGAGTGAATTTATGTTGCAGCAAACTCAAGTTAAAACTGTAATACCTTATTTTGAAAATTTTATTTTAAAAATCCCAGATTTAAAAAGTTTATCAAGAGTTAGAGATGATAAATTGATGAAATGTTGGGAAGGATTAGGGTATTATTCAAGAGCCAGAAATCTTAAAAAATCAGCAAAAAAAATTATAAACGAATTTGAGGGTCAGCTTCCAAAAAATGAGGAAGATTTAAAATCTCTTCCTGGGATCGGAGATTATACATCTAAAGCAATTATGGCAATTGCATTCAATAAGAAAATAATTCCTTTAGATGGAAATATTGAAAGAGTTTTAAAAAGGATATTTTATTTGAAAAAAGAAAAAGAAATTTCTAAAGAAAATTTACATAAAAAAAAAAATTTTTTTGAAGAAACAATTAGAGCTAGTGATTATGTTCAAGCTATAATGGAAATAGGAGCATTAATCTGTAAACCATCTAATCCACTTTGTGATCAATGTCCCATCTCTACAAGTTGCAAATCCTTCAAAAAAAATGACTTTGAAATAGTTAAAATAAATAAATTTAATAAACAAAAGTTTTTTGAAGCAAATATTTTTCAAAATAAGGAGAATAAATACTATGTTTTAAAAAACAGAAAATTTAACTTTTTAAAAGATATGACTATTTTCCCTATGAATGAGATACCTAAGACAAAATTTAAAAATCATGTAGGAAAAAGGATCAATATAAAAATGTCAAACATGGATATGAGAATTGCAATTAAGATAAAAAGAAATTTACCAGAAAATAATGATGGATTTTTTATTAATGTTGAAGATTTAAGTGATTGGACTTTACCTTCGTTTACAAAGAAAATACTTAATAGTATTAAATAAATTAATGAAAAAAATTGCAATCATTGGCGGAGGGATATCAGGCTTATATTTTGCAAATCTTTTAAATAATCAAAAAGATTTTGAATATAAAATATTTGAAAAAAAAGATAATTATAATTTCCTTGAAGGTTATGGAATTCAATTATCAGTAAATAGTATAAAATTATTAAATAGTATAGGATTTAAAAACCTACCTGCATCTGAAATTAACTTTCCTTCAAAAGTTAATTTTATACAAGCAAATAATTCAAAAAAAATCTGTGATATAGATCTTACACGATTTAATGATTATTCTAATAGATACACAACACTAAAAAGATCAACATTATTAAAATTCTTATCTCAAAACGTACCAAAAGAAAAAATTAAATTTAATTCAAATATAACAAATATAGAAAATTCAAGTGGCCTTTCAGTAACTTTTGGAGATAATAAAAATGAAGAATTTGATTACTTAATTATTTCTGATGGTATTTTTTCAAAAACAAGGTCATTAATATTAAATGAAATTACAAGTCCAAAATATAATCTTAATGTTGCACTAAGAGGTAAATTAACAGGTCATCATGGTAGCGATATTTCAATATACTTGGGATCAAATAGTCACTATGTGACCTATCCTGTAAATCAAAATAATGAACATAATTTTGTAGCTATTATAAAAAAAAAATTATCACCAGATGAATTGAAAAATTATGATTTATTCAAATCTGAGGAATTTTTAGCATCTTTAGTATCAGGTTTGCAAAAAACATCTCAAATAACCCCAGAAAATTTAAGTGAATTGAAATCATTTCCTGTTTACGTTAGCAACGACTTTCCAAGTCTTAATAAAAAAAATATATTTTTGTCAGGTGATGCTTTATTCACTTTTCCTCCATCATTTGCTCAAGGAGCTTCCCAAAGCATTGAAACTGCAAACGATATATTAAAAAGTATTTTGAGTGGTACAAATGAATTCTATCAAGAAAGGATTCGTTATATTTCTTCTATAAATAATAAATCAAAGTTAAATCATTTTTCATTTCACTTATCAAATCCCATTAATATTTTTATTAGAAATAAAATTTTGAAATATCTTTCAAAAAATGAAACATTTCTTGAAAATTATTTGGGAAAAATTTACAGAGCTTAATTTGTAGGCCTTAATCTTTGTCTCAAATCATCAATTGGTTTTAAAGAATTTCCAGATTTATAATGCCAAAAAGTCCATCCGTTACAACTTTCTGCACCAATAATTTTTGCTGCAACTTTATGGATTGAACCCTCTGATTGTTGATATTTTATACTTCCATCCACCATAATTTTAGCATTTATTTTTTTCTTTTTATCATAAATTTCTGTTCCAGGTTTAATCAAGCCCATTTCAATTAATGATCCAAAAGGAATTCTTGGTTTAGATCTATTATTTTGAAGTGTATCCAGATATTCATCTTTTATAACATCTGTATTTTCTAACCTTTTTTTTGTAGCATCAAAATAAATTTTTTCCTTTTCAATTCCAAAATAATTTCTACCTAATTTTTTAGAAACAACAGCCGCTGTACCCGATCCTAAAAATGGGTCTAAAATAAAATCATTTTTATTTGATGAGGCTAATATTATTCTATGAAGCAATGCTTCTGGTTTTTGTGTAGAATGGACTTTTTTTCCATTATTTTTTAATCTTTCTTTGCCATTACAGATTGGAAGGTTCCATGTAGATCTCATTTGGAGGTCATCATTCAAGCATTTTAATGATTGATAATTAAAAGTGTATTTGGACCCCTCACTTTTTGATGCCCAAATAAGTGTTTCATGTGCGTTAGTAAACCTTGTTCCCCTAAAATTTGGCATTGGATTATTTTTATTCCAAATTACATCGTTTAGTATCCAAAAACCTAAATCTTGGATTGTAGCACCCACTCTAAAAATATTGTGATAACTACCTATTACCCAAATCGATCCATTCTTTTTTAAAATTCTCTTACATTCTTTTAACCAATCAAAAGTAAACTCATCATAACTTCTAAAACTTTCAAATTGATCCCATTTATCATCTACAGCATCTACTTTAGATGTATCCGGTCTACTCAATTCTTTTTTTAATTGAAGGTTGTATGGGGGATCAGCAAAAATAAGATCAAAAGTTTCATCAGGAATTTTTTTTAATTCCTTTAAACTATCTCCATTAATAATTTTGTTTTTTAAACTTTGATTACTCATTTTTTTAATTATGAATTAGACTCCAGAGTAGAGTCTTCGTCAACCTGAGATTGTATTATTTTGAGTTTACTTGTTACTATTTTTTTTTACGACTCAATATGTTGTGTATAGGACTGAATGTTTTTCTATGAAATCTAGTTACTCCATATTTTCTAATAGCATTAATGTGATCTCTAGTCCCATAACCAGCATTTAAATCCCATTTATATTTTTTAAAACTTTCTGACATTTTGATCATCAGTTTATCTCTTGAAACTTTTGCAATTATTGATGCTGCTGAAATTTGTTTAATTTTTTGGTCTCCTTTAATTATTGTTTTAATATGATAATTTCTTAATTCTGGTGATTTATTTCCATCGATAAGTACTAAATTTGGTTTAACTTTTAGTTTTTTTATAGCTCTCTTCATAGCTAATAAACTAGCATTTAAAATATTTAGTTTTTCTATTTCCTTAACTGAGGCAGATTCTATAGCCCAAATAGAATTTTTTTTAATATAATTTGCTAATTTTTCTCTATCAATCTTATTTAACTTTTTTGAATCTTTGATCTCTTTATTGTTAATATTTTTTTTTAGAATAACAGCTGCAGCATATACTGGACCAATTAAACTTCCTCTACCAACTTCATCAACTCCAGCTATAATTTTTTTCATTAAGTAATAAAAAAATGATATAAAAGTACTCCAATTATTAAACCTTTAATAAAAGTAATCCACAATAATCCATAATTTGAAAGATTAAGTTTTTCTCTCCACCATTTTATATATTTTTTATGTATTTCTATCATCGTAAAGTTAGACTGAAATTCTTAATTCATCAATTTTCTTCCTGATTTGTTTTAAATCAGCCCAAGAATATTTTTTTTGTTCTGCTTGCCTTAATAAATATGCTGGGTGAAATGTGATCATTGTCAAGTATGTTTTATTATGAATGATTAAATCTTTCCAAACACCTCTCTCTTTTGAAATTTTTATCTTAGATCCAAAAAGTGATTCCATGGCTGTACTACCCATCAGTATTAAAATTTTAGGATCAATAATTGAAATATGTTTTCGAAGAAAATTCGAATATCTATTAATTTCTGAAGGCTCAGGCTTTCTGTTATTTGGTGGTCGATAGTTAACTACATTAGTAATATAAATATTATTTCTTTCTATTTGAATAGCCTCTAACATTTTATTCAATAATAGCCCAGCGTCTCCCACAAATGGCTTCCCTTGCTCGTCTTCTTTTTGGCCTGGACCTTCGCCGATTACCATAATTTTACTTTCGCTGTTTCCGTCAGCAAATACTAGTTGTGTAGCATTATTTTTCAGTTCACAATTATCTATATTTTCGATTTCACTCTTTAATTCTAAAAGAAGTTTTTTTTTATCTTCTAGCTGTGGTTTAGTTTTAAGTCTGTTGATTGGTTTATCGTTAAATATATATTCAATTTCATTTGAGTTAAGATTTTCAAGGTTTAATATGTCATTTTGATTTTTGTGATTTAAAGTCATAAGTTTAAATATGAAAATTTTATTAATAATTTTATCATTTTTAGCACTGCAGACCAGTACATATTCAAGTAC
>CACKXQ010000014.1 GCA_902604245.1 uncultured Pelagibacteraceae bacterium
TTCGATGCCTATGGAACTTTATTTGATGTCAATTCTGCAGCAGAAAAATGTAAAGATAAAATTGGCAGCAAATGGGAAAATTTTTCAAATTATTGGCGAACAACTCAGCTAGAATATACTTGGCTAAGAAGTTTAATGAAAAGACATAAAGATTTTTGGAAAATTACTGAGGATAGTTTAGATAAATCAATGAAAGTTTTTAATATTAATCCTAATATGAAAAGTGAATTACTTGATCTTTATAAAATTCTTTCCCCTTATCCAGAAGTAAAAGAAACTCTACAATTATTAAAAGAAAAAAATTACAAACTATCAATACTTTCAAATGGAACTCCTTCCCTTCTCAATGAATTGGTGTCCAGTAATAATCTTAAAGTCTTTGATGATATTTTTTCTGTAGAGGAAGTAGGTATTTTTAAGCCAGACTCAAAAGTATACGATATTCCAGTTAAAAAATATAAGATTGAAAAACGTGAAGTCGCCTTTTTAAGTGCGAATACATGGGATGTTTCTGGTGGTGGTAATTATGGTTTTAATGCTATTTGGGTGAATAGAAATAATATTATTTTTGATAATCTAGATTACTCTCCTGAAAATCAGATTAATAATCTTAAACACTTACTTGATATTATTTAAACAAGTCATTATTTTAAAATTATGACAAACATTTTAGATCTTGTTGCAAGAATTTTAATTTCAGCTTTATTTCTTCTTAATGGTGTTTTTAAAATTAGTAATTATGATGGAACAGTTGGCTGGATGGAGGGTTTTGGAATACCAGGAGTTTTAATTATACCAGCAATAATTTTGGAGATAGTTGGACCTATCTTAATTATATTAGGCTATAAAGCAAAAATTGCAGCAGGTTTATTAAGTCTATTTTGTATTGCTACAGCAGTAATTTTTCACAACGATTTCTCGGACCAGATGCAATTAGGATCCTTTTTGAAAAATATAGCATTAGCTGGTGGGTTTATATTTATATTCATAAACGGAACTAAAGATTTTAGTTTAGACAGAAAATTTTAAAAATAAAATGTCAAATATTGAAGTTAAAAAAATTATTGAACCTACGCCAGCATCTGACGGGGCTGGGGTTAAATTAAAAAGAAGTATTGGTTTAGAGCCAAATTACTTTGATCCATTTTTAATGCTAGATGAATTTGGATCAGAAAATAGTGAAGACTATATAGCAGGTTTTCCACCTCATCCTCATAGAGGAATAGAAACAGTAACCTACATGTTGGCTGGGGATTTTGAGCACAAAGATAGTACAGGTGGAGAAGGGAGAATGACTGCTGGAGATGTTCAGTGGATGAAAACAGGAAGTGGAATAATTCACTCTGAAATGCCAGCAATGAAAGAAGGTAAACTACATGGATTTCAATTATGGATAAATATGCCAGCTAAACTTAAAATGAGCAAACCTAATTACATCTACATAGATGCGGAGCAGATGCAATCATATAAAGATGAGGAAAAAATTGTAAAAGTCATAGCTGGTAAATTTGAACAAGCTGAGGGACCTGTAAAAAAACATAATGTTGAGCCTATTTATTTTGATGTAGAATTAAATAAAGGCAAAAAGTTCAATTTTCATTTACCATCAACTCACAATTCATTTATTTATTTAATTGAAGGTGAGATAAAAATTGGAAATCATCAACATCAAAAAGTTGAAAATTCAAAACTAATTATTTTAGAAAAGGGAGATAAACTTAAGGTTTACGGCTCAACTGATGCTAAGTTTCTTCTAATTGCTGGAAAACCAATAGGTGAACAAATAGCTAGAGGTGGTCCATTTGTTATGAATACTAAACAAGAAATCTTGCAAGCAGTCGAGGATTATCATAAAGGTACATTTGTAAAATGAAATCTATTAAAGTAACAAATACAGGTGGCCCAGAAGTTCTAAAACTAGAAGATATATCTTTAGAAAAACCAGGAGCAGATGAAGTTCAAATCGAACATGTTTCTATTGGTTTGAATTATATAGATACCTATCATAGATCAGGATTATATCCTCTTCAGTTACCAACTGGTATTGGAATGGAAGCAGCAGGCATAATTAAAGAAATTGGTTCAAATGTTTCTAATTTTTCTGTTGGGGATAAAATTGCATATGCTGCAGCTCCATTGGGTGCTTACTCAACTCATAGAAATTATACATCAAAAAATATTGTAAAAGTTCCAAATGATATTGATTTAGAGCAAATTTCGAGTGCAATGACTAAAGGAATGACAACATTTTATTTGTTACACAAAACATGTGTACCCAAAAAAGATGAAACTGTCTTATTTCATGCAGCGGCAGGTGGTGTGGGACAATTCTTTTGTCAGTGGGCGAAAAGTTTAGGACTGAAAGTTATTGGAACAGTTGGTAGTGATGAAAAAGTTGAGATAGCAAAAAAGTATGGATGCGATGAAGTTATAAACTATTCTAAGGAAGACTTTGCGAAAAAAGTGTTGGAACTCACAAACGGTAAAGGTGTTTCAGTAGTTTATGATGGTGTGGGAAAGACAACATATGATAAATCCATTGAATGTTTAAAATTAAGAGGGACAATGGTTTCATTTGGAAATGCATCAGGTCCACTTGACCCAATTATTGTTTCAAAATCTTTGCAACCGAAGGGTATTTATTTCGTTAGACCTGCAATGAATCAATACTTCACTAATAGTGAAGAAATACAAGAAGCGGCCAACATGTTGTTTAAACAAATTTCATCAGGAAATTTAAAAATAGAAATTTTTAAAAAATATAAATTAGAGGATGCTGTTCAAGCTCATAAAGATTTAGAAGGTAGAAAAATTATAGGCCCAGCAGTAATTATTCCTTAAACTGAACATCCATATCAGAAAGATGGAGCTTTAAAGCCTTAGTAGAAATTTGTATTTCTCTAATAAAGAATATAATTGAAATCATCATAGACAAACAGCACGTTCCAAAAATTACTCTGGCAACAATTAAACTTTCCAAATAAAGAGCGAATACAGTCAGCATATTAAATAGAAAGCCAAATGCTGCTGACATGATTGCAAACTTTAACACTCCAATTCTACTGTTTAGATTTATAAGCTGATCTTTCCACTCTGGGGGAGTATGTTTTTCAAAGACGTACTCATCGTGAATTTTTCTAATTAATCCACTCAAGGTATGAAATCTATTACTGTATACGCTCATTATAAGCGGTATTGCTGGAAACATTAATGCAGTAACAGTGTAATCTATATTCATCCGAATCAATTTGATTATGAAACTCTGCTTTGTTATTTACAAGTAAATTATTATGCAAAACATCAAATTGTTCATTGAACTTACAAGATTAGATAGACCAATCGGATACATGCTTTTATTTTGGCCTTGTCTATGGGGTCTCACTATTGCTTATAATTTTAATTCTGAATTAGAAAAATTTTATTTTTATACTTTGCTATTTTTACTTGGATCAGTGCTAATGAGATCTGCGGGTTGCATTGTAAATGACATAGTAGATAAAAATTTTGACAAAAAGGTTGAGAGAACAAAAAATAGACCAGTTGCATCAGGAAAAGTTTCTGTAAAGCTTGCAATAATTTACTCTTTCGTTTTATGTGGATTAGCATTTTTAGTATTGATTAATTTTAATAAACTCACAATTTTAATGGCACTATTATCTATGCCCTTGGCATTTACTTATCCATTGATGAAAAGATTTACTTACTGGCCACAATTATTTCTAGGAATTACATTTAATTATGGGCTTGTTCTTGCCTGGATATCTATAAATAACAGTATATCTATTGTTCCAATCATATTTTATTTTGGAGCCATATTTTGGACACTGGGTTACGACACTATTTATGGATATCAAGATATAAAAGATGACGAGATAATAGGAGTTAAATCTACCTCTATAAAATTTAAAAAAAACCCAAAAATATTTATTTCTTTATGTTATTCATTTTTTTTTATTTCTTTATTTATAATAGGAGTATTAATGGATTTTAAAATAATATATTTCCTTACATTGATAATAACCTTTTTACATTTAATAATTTATCAAATAAGAAATCTTAATGTAGACGATGCAAATCATTGTTTACAAAAATTTAAAAGTAATAATTTTTTAGGATTAATAGTTTTTTTAAATATTTTAATAGGAAAAATAATTTAAATGACAAACATTGAAATACTAAAAAGACTTTACAAAGATTACACCAAAAATTACTTAAATAAAATTTTACTAGCTGTTTTTTTTTCAGTTTTAGTTGCAGCAAGTACATCGGCTACCGCATGGCTATTAGATCCCGCTATCGATAAAATTTTTTTGAATAGAGACCAAAGTCTATTGTTGCTTATTCCCTTTTTCATAATTATTGCATTTGCTACCAAAGGTATTTCTCTTTATATGGCCAAAGTATTAATGATAAATGTTGCTGAAGAAGTTAAGAAAAAAATACAAATGAATATGCTGACTTCTTTTATTAAGGCAGATACAGAATACATTGAAAATAAGCATACTGGAAAATATATCTCAAATTTAAACTTTGATGTTAATCAAATAACAATGATGCTAAGTACCTCATTTTTGAATTTTTTTAAAGATGGTCTAACTTTAATAGGTCTACTCACAGTTATGTTCACACAAAATTGGAGATTATCGTTAATAGCTATAATTATGATTCCACTAGCATCTATAACTGCAAAAAAATTGGGCAAAAGAATGGGTAAGGTAGCAACGGAGGCTCAAGAAAAATCTGGAGATCTAAATAAATATTTAATTGACTTATTTAAAAATCATAAAATTATTAAAATTTTTCAAAGAGAGGAATTTGAGAAAAATAGATCGGAAAAATTTGTTAATGATTTGAAAGAAAAGTCGATAAAAATATCCACGATATTCATCAGAGCGACGCCAATTATGGAAATTCTTACAGGAATTATGATTGCTTTATTAATATTTTATTCTGGGAAACTAATTATGAACGATCAATTAAGCTTGAATAATTTTTTCTCTTTTTTAGCAGCAATGATGTTAGCTTATCAACCAGTAAAGTCATTAGCTACTATTAATGTAGGCATTGGCCAGGGTATGTCGGCTGGAAAAAGAATACTCCCAATTATTGATTTTAAAAATTTAATTGAGGTAAATAAAGATAAATCAGAAATTGTTTTTAAAAATGGGGATATAGAATTAAAAAATGTAAATTTCAATTATTCTTCTAATCTAGAGAATAAAGTTCTTAAAAATATTAACATAAAAATAAATGGAAAAAAAATGACTGCATTGGTTGGTCAAAGTGGATCCGGTAAATCCTCATTATTGAGTTTAATTCCAAGATTATATGATCCAAAATCTGGAATTTTAGAAATTGATGGGCAAAATATTAGAGATGTTAATTTATTTTCTCTCAGAAAAGAAATATCAATAGTTGATCAAAATGTAACACTATTTGATGATACAATTTTTAATAACATTAAATATGCAAAACCGGTTGCTACAGATGAGGAAGTTTATAAAGCTGCAGAACAATCTATGTGCCAAGATTTTATAGATAAGCTTGAAAATAAATATCAAACAATGATTGGGGAAAATGGAGTTCGATTATCAGGAGGTGAAAAACAAAGATTGTCAATCGCTAGGGCTTTTTTAAAAGATAGCAAAATAATTCTTTTAGATGAAGCAACATCCTCACTGGACTCTGAAACTGAAGAAAAAATTCAAAAAGCACTTGATAAATTGGTATTAAATAAAACGACAGTAGTTATAGCTCATAGACTTTCAACAATTCTGAATTCAAATAAAATTTATGTAATGGATAAAGGTAATGTTTTAGATTCAGGAAATCATGAAGAGCTTTTAAAAAAATCTGAAACATATAAAAACTTCTATAATAAGCAGATAAACAAAAACTGATGTTTTTTATTTATAATATTTTTTTATTAATAATATTATTAATTTCACCAATAATCTTGATAATCAGAATATTTTTAGGAAAAGAGGACAAAATCAGATTTAAAGAAAAGTTTTGTTTCTTTTCAAAAAAAAATTTTGTGGATGGAACAATATGGTTTCACGGAGCGAGTGTTGGGGAAATATTAAGTATAATCCCAATCGTCAAAAGATTTGAAAAAGACAGTAAAATCAAAAGAATTTTGATTACTTCTTCTACAATCAGTTCTTCTTACATTTTATCTAAATACAAATTTAAAAAAACAATTCACCAATTCTATCCTTTTGACTTAAATATTCTTACTAAATTGTTTATTCATTATTGGAAACCTAGATTGGCTATATTTGTTGAGTCAGAGATCTGGCCAAATATGTATAATAATTTGCACAAAAGAAAAATTCCCTTAATACTTCTTAACGCAAGAATAACAAAAAAATCATTTAATAGGTGGACAAATTTTCCTAATTTTTCAAAAAATATATTTGAAAAAATAAGTGTTGCATTACCTCAAAATAATGAAACTAAAAGATATTTAAAACTTCTTGGAACAAAAAATATAAAAAATGCGGGAAATATAAAATTTTATGGAACTGCACTATCTAATTATAATACTTCTAGTTTAAAAAAAAAATTTATTAGAAAAAATATTTTGTGTGCAGCTAGTACACATAAAAATGAAGAATTATTTATTGGCAAAGTTCATAAAGAATTAAAAAATGAAATAAAAAATTTATTAACTATTATTATACCTAGACACATCAATAGAAAGGAAGAGATAACCAATGAGTTATCAAAGATTGGATTAAATTCTGAGCTTCACACATCTTCTAAAAGTTTAAAAAAAAATACCGATATATATATTGTAGATACTTATGGAGATGCTTCTAAATTCTACTCACTATCAAAATTAACATTTGTTGGGGGTTCATTGATTTCGCATGGCGGACAAAATCCTTTAGAACCTGCCCGCGAAGGAAATTATATTTTATATGGTCCACATGTTGATAATTTTAAGGAGGTCTATCAAATGTTAAGCGACTTAAAAATTGCAAATAAAATAAATTCAACAAAAAGTATTAAAAATTTTATTCTTCAAAAAATTAATTATTCAGAAAATAAAAAAATAAAATATAAATTGAATTATTTAGGTAATAAAATAATAAATAAAAATATACTTGAGATTAAGAGATTTATCTAAATGAAAATAAAAAAACCATTATTTTGGAATAATAAGAATCTAATTTCATTATCTTTAATTCCATTTTCAATAATTACATATATTATAAATTCTTTTAAAAATTTCTTATTGAAAAAAAATTATAAAATTAAGACAATATGTGTTGGAAATATTTATGTAGGTGGAACGGGAAAAACATCCCTTAGTATTGAGATAAATAATATTTTAAAAAAAAAATTCAAAACTGTATTTATTAAAAAAAAATATATTAACCAACTGGATGAGAGAGAGTTGCTTAAAATTAATGGAAGTATTTTTAGTGATAACGATAGGAAAATAAGTTTGATTAAGGCCGAAAATACGAGAAAATTTAATTTGGCTATCTTGGATGATGGTTTGCAAGATAAAACTATAAAATATGATATTTCTATTGTGTGTTTTAATTCAAGTTATGGGGTTGGAAATGGACTATTAATACCAGCAGGTCCTTTAAGAGAAAGTTTATCAATTCTGAGAAATTATAGTGCAATTTTTTTGAATGGTGAAAAAGATAACAAAAGTCTTTTTTCAATCCTAAAAGAATTCAATAACCATATTTTTTACTCAAATTATCTTCCAATTAATTTAAGAAAATTTAACAGAAAAAAGAAATATCTATATTTTTGCGGTATAGGGAATCCTGAAGAATTTGAATTAACACTTAAAAAATATAAATTTAATATAACAAAAAAATTTATATTTCCTGATCATCACAATTTTAAAAATCAAGAGATCGACGAAATCAAAAAAATTGCATTTGACAATAAATTAGAAATCATAACGACTGAAAAAGATTACAAAAGATTAAATATAAGAAATAGAAAAAATATAGATTATTTAAAAATTAAGTTAAAAATTAAAAATAAAAATAAATTTACAAAATTTCTTAAGGAAAGATTATGAAAAGAATAATTTATTTTCTCGAATTTATTGTAATAAAATTTTTTTTTATAATTTGTCAATTACTTGGATATAGATTTTCATCAGATTTAGGTTTTTATATTGGAAAAACTTTTGGTAATATTTTTAGAAAAAAAACATCTATAATTGAAAATCTAAGAAAATCTAAAATTTCAATTGATATCTCCGAAAATGAATTTGCAAAAAACGTGTTAGGTAATTATGGAAGAATTTTGGCAGAATATCCATTTTTAAAAGATTTTAGAAATAATAATCTATCAAATTATATTGAAATTGAAGGGATTGATAATTTGGAGAAAATAAAAATGAAAAAGAAACCTGTAGTATTCATTTCAGGTCATTTTAATAATTTTGAACTTATGGCTATGCAGATAGAAAAATCAGAGATTAATTTAGCTGCAATATATAGACCTTTAAATAATATCTTCTTAAATAAAGATATGGAGTACATTAGAAAAAATTATATTTGCAAGAGTCAAATAAAAAAAGGAAGGACAGGAACTAGGCAAATATTGGAAAATCTTAAGAGAGGTAACTCAATTGCATTAATGATTGATCAGAGAGTTACTGAAGGGATTAAAATAAATTTTTTTGGAGATTTAGCGTCTACTACAACAATACCTGCACAAATTATAAAGAAATATAAGTGTGAATTAGTTCCAATTTATATTGAGAGAAATAAAAAATACCATTTCAAAATGTATGTTTCGCAACCAATTGTAATAAATTCAGAAAAATCTAATGAGGAAATTTCTAAGCATTTAAATAAAATTTTAGAAAAAATGATATTAAAAAATCCAGATCAATGGATTTGGACGCACGATAGGTGGAGAAAATAAGTATAGTTTAGTTACTATCCTTTTTAACTGAAGCCTCAATATAAGAATAGTAAGCTTCCTGTTCGTCGACATTCCAATAATTTAATTTTTCTAACGGAATTTTCTTCCCTGAAATTGCGCATATCACATGATCACCCTCTTCCATTATTTCAAAATTATTCGGAAGATATTTTAATTTTGCTAACTTGTTCATGGTTTATAGGATATATATTTTAATATATGAAAATTGCAATTCTTGGAAATGGTGGAAGAGAACATGCTATAGCAGATCAAATATCAAAATCTCAAAAAATTACTAAACTATATTGTTTACCAGGTAATGCTGGAACTAAATTTATTGCTGAGAATGTAAATATCGATATTTATGATTTTGATAAATTAGGGAATTTTGTTGATGAATATAAAATAGATTTAGTAATAGTAGGACCAGAAAAACCTCTTGTTGATGGAGTCGTCGACTTTCTTACAAATAAGGGAATAAAAGTATTTGGACCTAATAAAATTTCCTCACAACTTGAGGGTTCTAAAATATTTACAAAAAAAATATGTGAAAAATATAAAATTCCAACCGCTCAGTTTGGTGTTTTTGGCTCCGTTAAAGATGCGTACAACTATTTGGAAAAAGTAAACAAACCTATTGTTGTGAAAGCAGATGGTTTAGCAGCGGGTAAAGGTGTTTATATTTGCGAAGATACAGAAAGTGCAAAAAATGCTGTAGATGAAATTTTTAATGGAAAATTTGGTACTGCTAATCAAGTTCTTATTGAGGAATTCCTAAAAGGTGAAGAGATGAGCTACTTTGTAATATCTGATGGAAAAACATTTAAAAAATTCAATACTGCTCAAGACCATAAAAGAGTTGGTGAAGGTGACAAAGGCAAAAATACTGGTGGTATGGGGGCATATTCTCCTTCAGGGCTTATAAATAAAGATTTGGACTTGAAAATTATTGAAAGTGTTGTCAAACCAACTTTTAAAGCAATTAAGGAAATGGGAAAAACATATAAGGGATTTTTATATGTCGGTCTGATGATTAAAGAGAACAAACCATATCTAATTGAATACAATGTAAGAATGGGAGATCCAGAATGCCAGACAATTTTACCTTTATTAAACTCGGATCTTTTAGAATTAATTTTATCTTGCTGTGAAGAAAACTTAGAAAAACAAACTATAAAGTGGAAAAATAAAAAAAGTATGTGCGTTGTTCTTTGCTCTAATGGATATCCAGATGTATATAAAAAAAACCTAGAAATTCCTCACTTAGAGAAAATTACAAAGAATAATAATACTTTTATTTATCATGCTGGGACTGAGTTGATTGATAATAAAGTTTATGCAATAGGAGGACGTGTACTTAATTTTGTAAATATTTCTGAAGATTTAAAGAAATCAAGAGAGACAGTGATTGATAAAATTGAAAATTTAGGATGGAAAAATGGTTTTTATAGAAAAGATATTGGTTTTAGAATTATAGATAAATGAGAGTTATTTCAGGAGAATTAAAAGGAAAAAAATTATCAGATCCATTAGACAAATCAACCAGACCATTAAAAGATATAGTTAGAGAGTCAATTTTTAATATTCTAGATCACTCAAACAAAGTATCTGCAAAAATATTTAATGCAAAAGTTTTAGATTTATTTTCTGGAACTGGATCATTTGGAATTGAATGCTTGTCCAGAGGAGCTTCTGAAGTATTTTTTTTTGAAAATTACCATAATTCATTAAAAATTCTAAAACAGAATATCTTTACCTTGAAATTAGAAAATAAAAGTAAAGTGTACAATTATAGTGCTTATAATTTAGAAGGCTCAAGCTTAGAACATAGGATATTTGATATAATTTTTTTAGACCCTCCTTTTAAGGATGGAGAAATAAAAAGCTTAATAGATCAAATTAAAAAACTTAAAATTGCAGATGCAAATTCTATATTAATCATACATAGAAACAAGAAATCAGATGATAAAATTTCACAATATCTCAAAATAATAGAAGAAAAAAATTATGGTTTATCAAAAATATTTTTTTGCAAATTAATTTAGTTAAGTATTTTTGAAGTCTCAGTTTTTATTAATTCAACTGATGGTTGATCAAAAGGATTTACCTTCATTACTCTTCCAAGTAAAATTGTTTCTAATACAAAAAAAGAAAAAAGCTCTCCTATACTTTCTTCATTTCTTTTCTGAACTTCAAAACTTCTAAATGGTATTTTTTTTTTCTTAAAAACTATTTGTGTTGCATTTCTTTGAGCTTGTGCGATTTGAATTAAGCTTTTATTTTTTAAATTTGAAAATTTACCAAATAAATTACTGTTATCTAGTTTGTTTGTTTTTTCGTTTATAACCCCAAAAAATGTAAAAAAGCTATTTTTTGGTCCGTCTAAGTATAATTGCAGTAAACTATGATTATCTTTTGGCATGGATGATATAATGGGAAATACACCTTTATTTTTTTTACCTAAACTCTCAGCTGTTAGTTGTTGATACCACTTAAATAAGTTTTCTGAAGCCTCATCATAGTTTAAAATTACAGAATTTTTTTTTCCTTCTGAAATACATTTTGATATAAAACTTACATTATTAACTAATGAGTTTAAGAAAGATTTATTTTTAATTAAATTATTAAATCTTTTAAATTTTGACTCATGCAAACCCAATAATTGAGCAGGTAACATTCCTACTTCAGACAATACAGAATACCTTCCTCCAATATAGTTTTTATGTTCAATTATTTCTGCTTTTAATTTTTTGGCTAATGAGGTTAAAAAACTAGATTTATCCTCAGTAATTACTATATTTTTATTTTTTTTTTGAGACTTAAGAATTAAATTTAAATTTGATACTGTTTCTAGCGTATTTCCTGATTTAGAAATTATTATATTTATAGATTTACTATTTGATTCAAGTTTAATTTGATTATTTAGATTATTAAAAAATCTTATTTTTTTTTTAATTTTAAATTTTAAAAAATCATGAATTGCCTCAGTGCCTAATATTGATCCACCCATGCCAATTAAATTAATATTTTTATAATTTTTATATTTCCTAATAATATTTTTTTTAAAACTATATTTATAATTATTGGTAAATGAATTAAGTAAAGCAGCACTTAAAATTAATTCTTTTTTTAAAATTTTATTTATTTTTCTAGTATCTTTAATATTTCTTTTTAAGTTGAAATTTTTAAATATTATGTTTTTTGAAAACATTTTTTATTTCATTTTTTTCAATATGGAACTTTCAATAGATGTCGATTCATCTGATTTTGAAACATTTTCATCATCAGTATTCTTAAGTAAATTTTTTATATTAGATTTATCATTTTCATTATCCTTAGTAGATTTTACATTAGCTTCCCCTGGTTTGGGTAATTTATCAAAATCAGGTGGCATAGACAGTGGATTTTTTTTATTAATTAAAAATTCATCTCCTTGGTCTGATCTTTTTTTTCCCTGCAATGCTTCTCCAACTGAACCACATGAATATAAAAATAATAAGAGTAATAATAACTTTGAAAATTTAAAGAATTTATTCATTTACTTTTTTATAACTTATTAATTCAGCCAAAATAAGCAAAATAATTCCTATTGTTATAAATATGTCGGCAACATTGAAAATAAACCAATGATATCCATTAAAATTTAAGTCAAAGAAGTCTGGTACGGCTCTATAATATATTCTATCAAAAAGATTACCCAATGAGCCTCCTAAAATAACTACTAAAAAATAATACTTTAGTCCTTTTTCCATAAATAATAGATAAATTATGACAAAATTTATTAGAACAATTAAAATAGTGACAGCATTATAAAAAAGATCCTGATCAGATGATAATAAGCCAAAACCTATTCCTTTATTCCAAACTAAATAAAAATTTAAAAATGAGTTTATGTAAATATCTACTCGTCCGGTTTCCTCTAATATGTTTAGAATAAGTATTTTTGATATTCTGTCTAAGAAGAAAATGGATAATAAGATAAAAATACTAATTACTACTTTTTTTATATTCTCACTTTTCATGAAAGATGACAGTTACCATCTCTTTCACAAATATTTTCTCTGATTTTCCAACAAACTGGGCATTTATTACCAATAGCTTTTGAACTAGTGACCTCAATTTCTTTTTCTAAATTGTTATCATTTAAGATTGAAGCAGAGGATGTTATGCAAATCTCAGAGAAATCATGGTTCTGAGCTAAACTATAAATGGCTTTATCTTTGATTTTTATTTCAATATTTGCCTCTAAACTTGAACCAATAATTTTATCGGCTCTTTTACTTTCAATGCTAATGTTTGCTTCATCTCTGATTAATTTAAGCTTATCCCATTTACTATTTAATTCTTCATTTTTCCATTGATTTGGAATTTTAACAAATTTTTGTAGATGAATACTTCCATTATTATCTTCCTTATGAATTAAATGGTAAATTTCTTCAGTCGTAAATGATAAGATTGGTGCAAACCATTTTAATAAACATTCTAAAATTACTTTTAGTATCAAAATACAATCAGAACGCTTTTTTGAATCTTTTGGATCGCAATAAAGAAGATCTTTTCTAATATCAAAATAAAATGCTGAGAGTTCTACTGTACAAAAATTTAATAACTCTTTATATAAATTATGAAAATTGTAGGACTTAAAATATTGATTAAAATTTTCATCGATCACATACAATCTATGAAGCATATACTTTTCTATTTCAGGAATATTATTTAAATCAATTTTATCAAAATCTACTTTTGAATATTCGTCCTGTATATTTCCTAAAAGATATCTAAAAGTATTTCTAATTTTTCTGTAAGATTCAGAGTGTTGGTCTAAAATAGAATAGTCTATTCTTAAGTCTTCAGCATAATTTGATGAGGCAACCCAAATTCTAAGTATATCAGCACCATATTTTTTTAAAATATCTTCTGGAGCTATTACATTTCCAGTCGATTTAGACATTTTTAGCCCTTTTCCATCAACAACAAACCCATGAGATAAAATACTCTCAAATGGTGCTCTACCTCTTGTTCCACATGACTCTAGCAGTGAAGAGTGAAACCATCCTCTATGTTGATCAGAGCCCTCTAGATACATTGATGCAGGCCATTTTAAATCTTCTCTCTTTTCTAAAACAAAAGAATGCGTTGATCCGCTATCGAACCATACCTCTACAATATCACTAGTCTTATCAAAATCTTCTGCTTTATATTTATCTCCAAGCAGTCTCTGAAAATTATCTTCAAACCAACAGTCTGAGCCTTCTTTTTCATAAATTTTTGCAATATTCTCAAAAACCTCTTCATCAATAAGAATTTCTCCATTTTTTTTTGAAATAAATATTGGAAGCGGAACTCCCCACACTCTCTGCCTAGAGACACACCAATCTGGTCTAGTCTCAATCATTGCTTTAATTCTCTCTTTTCCTTTATTTGGATAGAAAGTGGTATCATTTATTGCTTTAAGTGCTTTATCTCTTAGCTTATGACTTTCCATTGAAATAAACCATTGGGGTGTTGCTCTGTGAACTAAAGGAGCTTTAGACCTCCAAGAATGTGGGTAAGAATGTGTTAGTTTGCCATTGTTTAAAAGAACTTTTAGTTCTTTAAGCTTTTCAATAACAATATCGTTTGCTTTAAAAATGTGAATTCCTTCAAATATGGGAATGTGTTTTGTATACCTTCCATCATCATCAACTGTTTCAATTGCTTTAATTCCATTATTGATACACAAATTAAAATCATCTGGTCCGTGGCTTGGAGCGCAATGAACGATTCCTGTTCCTTGTTCAGTTGTTACAAATCTTGCCTCAAGCATGGGAACGTCATAGTCATAACCAATTTTATGAAATGGATGGCTACAAATAGTTCCATCAAACTCTTTACCTTTAAATTCTTTTAATATTTTAATATTGTATTGAGTGTCTTTTACAACAGACGACCAAAGTTCTTTTGCAATAACTATTTTTTCGTTTTGCAATATATCTTTATTATCGATCTCACATAAAACATAATTCAAACTTTGGTTATAAGCTAATGCTTTGTTTGCTGGTATTGTCCAAGGAGTTGTGGTCCATATAATTACGTTAGAACCAATTAGTTCATTGATATTGGATTTTTTTACCTGGAAGGCTGCATAGATTGTATCGGATACATGATCTTGATATTCGACTTCTGCATCTGCTAAAGCGGTTTTTTCAACTGTTGACCATAAAACTGGTTTGTACCCCTTATACAAACTACCCTCTTTTAAAAATTTTCCAAGTTCTCTGACGATTTGAGCTTCTGCATCAAAACTCATAGTTGAATAATAGTTTTCCCAATCTCCAATTACTCCTAATCTTTTGAATTGATCTTTATGGATATTAATCCATTTACTTGCAAAATCTCTACATTCTTTTCTAAACTCAATAATAGGTACATCATTTTTATTTTTTTTATTTTTTTTGTATTGCTCCTCAATTTTCCACTCAATTGGTAATCCGTGACAATCCCATCCAGGCACATAGACTGAGTCTTTACCATCCATTTGATGAAATTTAATTATTATATCTTTTAGAATTTTATTTAATGCAGTACCCATGTGAATATTTCCATTTGCATATGGAGGTCCATCGTGTAAGACAAATTTTTCTTGACCTTTACTTTGATATCTTAGTTTTTTATATAGATTAATCTTATCCCAAAATTTTAAATATTCTGGTTCTTTATTAGGTAGATTTGCTTTCATAGAAAAAGCAGTTTTAGGTAAATTTAAATGTTCCTTACTCATTATGTTTTTTAGCTTTTAAAATATCTTTTTTAATTTGATTTTTTAATTCACTGATACCTTTGAATTTTTTTTCTCCTCTTATAAATTTTAAAAATTCTACAGATAATTTTTTATTATAAAGATTTCCTGAAAAATTAAAAATATTTACCTCTAAAAGTATTTTTTTTTGATTAAATGTGGGTCTGTAACCCAAATTAGCAATTCCTTTATACAATTTTTTTCTGTCATTAATTCTTATTTTTACAGCATAAACACCAGGCATTGCTATAACATAATTTCCAATATCGATATTGCAGGTTGGGAATCCAATTTTTTGACCCATCATTCTACCTCTTTGAACTTTTCCCTCAATTTCCCAGTTTCTTTTTAAAAAAGTATTTGCTTTTGAAAGCTTTCCCTCTTCAAGCAACTTTCTAATAATTGTTGATGAAATTATTTTTTTATTTTTCATCAAAGGAGTTGGATTAATTAAATTATAACCAAAATTATTCTGATATTTTTTAAGCATTGCTACATCACCTTCTCTTTTATGGCCGAATCTAAAGTTATTACTAACAAATATAAAATTTGATCTAAGTTTTCTCGATAAAATGTCTCTTATGAATTTATAGTAGGTAATTTTGGAAAAATTTTTGTCAAATTTTTTATTAATTACAAAATCAACACCAAATTTTTTTAAATAAATTACCTTTTGATTAAAATTTGATATTCTGTAGTTTTTAATCTTTTTGTTAAAAAACATTTTAGGTATGGGGTCAAACGTAACTACACCTAATTTAGATTTATATTTTGTTTTATATTTTTTGGCTAATTCAAATAATTTTTGATGCCCTGAATGCAAACCATCAAAGTTACCGATTAAAATAATTGAATTTTTAAATTTTTTTGAAACATTAAAGTTATTAAATATTTTTAATTTTTTCACCATTTTAATTCTTTCTGAAAATAATTAATCTTTGTTTCATAATTTTTAAGTACTTTGTCAATTGATAATTTTGAAATTTCTTGTCTATGTATACCGCCTGTAATTAGTAATGAATCAAAATTCTGAATGTTAGCACCTTTTATATCTGTATTTAAATTATCACCAATACATAATATTTTTTTGTTATTTACATCTGCAGCAATTTCATAAACAGGAGGATAAGGTTTGCCAAAGTAAATAACCTCGCCATTAATTTCCTCAAATGATTGTGCAATAGAGCCTGCGCAATATTCTCTTTTGTCTCCTCGATCAACTATTAAATCAGGGTTAGTGCATATCATTTTTTTAGTTGTATGTTTTGATAAAAGTTTTTTGTAATAGCCTAAGTCATCTTCATGTTCCTCAAATAGACCTGAACATAATAAATAATCCGAGTCATCTATATTAACTACTTTATTATTTTCAAAAGTTTTAAATAAATCAAAATCTCTAGGCGGCCCTAAGTGAAAAAATTTTTTATTATTGAAATTTTCTAAGAGATACCTTTTTGATGCTTCTCCGGATGTAAAGACTGAATCAAAAAAATTATTTAAACCCATTTTTTTTAGAGTATTAATTACTGTTAGGTTGGGTCTTGGAGCATTTGTCAATAATATGAATTTTTTTTCATTGATAGATAATTCCTCCAAAACTTTAACAGCATGCTCATACAGCTTTATTCCGTTGTGCACTACTCCCCAGATATCTATGAAAAATAAGTCATATTTACTTACAATTGATTTTAAGCCTGATTCTTCTAAATTTTTACTCATATTTCAGATATAGCTTAAAAATCTAATAAATTCTTGAATTTTCTCATTTATATATTTAAGGGCAGATCTTGAAATAATAGTCACATGCATCTATATGAATTCTAATTTAAAGGAGTAAATATGAAGTTTAAACCGTTACATGACAGAGTATTAATCGAAGTTTTAGACAGCAGTGAAAAAACTGCTGGTGGAATTATCATCCCTGATTCCGCACAAGAAAAGCCACAAGAGGGCAAAGTAGTTGCTGTAGGTGGTGGATCAAAAACTGAGGATGGAAAAATTATACCGATGGATGTTAAAGTTGGTGATAAAGTTCTTTTTGGAAAATGGTCAGGAACTGAAGTTAAAATTGATGGTAAAGAATACAGCATAATGAAAGAGTCAGACATTATGGGTATCTCTACTTCTAAATAAAATTAAAAAAGGAGAGTTTAATAATGTCAAAAATAGTAAAATTCGATTCAGATGCTAGATCAGCAATGCTGAAGGGAGTAGATATACTAGCAAACACAGTTAAGGTTACTCTTGGCCCTAAAGGTAGAAATGTTGTTATAGACAAAGCATATGGTGCACCAAGAACAACTAAAGATGGTGTATCGGTTGCTAAAGAAATCGACCTAGATGATAAATTTGAAAACATGGGTGCTCAAATGGTTAAAGAAGTTGCGAGCAAGACAAATGATGAAGCAGGTGACGGTACTACAACTGCAACTATTTTAGCCCAAGCTATTGTAAAAGAAGGTTGTAAGTATGTTACAGCTGGTATGAACCCTATGGACGTTAAAAGAGGAATTGATGCTGCAGTAGAACAAGTTAGACATACACTTATATCTTCGGCTAAAAAAGTTAAAGATAGTGATGAAATTGCTCAGGTTGGAACTATTTCTTCTAATGGAGATAAAGAAATTGGAAACATGATTGCAAAAGCTATGCAAAAAGTTGGTAACGAAGGTGTCATTACTGTTGAAGAAGCAAAAAGCATTGAGACAGAACTTGATGTTGTAGAAGGTATGCAATTTGATAGAGGATACTTATCACCATACTTTGTTACAAATGCTGAAAAAATGACAACAGAGCTAGAAAATCCATTAATTCTTTTACACGAAAAGAAATTAACTAATCTTCAACCTATGGTTCCTCTACTTGAAGCCGTTGTTCAAGCAGGTAGACCTTTAATGATTATATCTGAAGATGTAGAAGGTGAAGCTTTAGCAACTTTAGTTGTAAATAAATTAAGAGGTGGACTAAAAGTTGTAGCAGTTAAAGCTCCTGGTTTTGGAGATAGAAGAAAAGCTATGCTTGAGGATATTGCAATTTTAACTGGTGGACAAGTTATTTCTGAAGATCTTGGGATAAAATTGGAAAATGTTAAAATTACTGATCTAGGTTCAGCTAAAAGAGTAAAAGTTGATAAAGAAAATAGCACAATTGTAAGTGGCACTGGAAAAAAATCAGACATAGAGGCAAGATGTGATCAAATTAAACAACAAGTTGAAGAAACTTCATCAGATTATGATAGAGAAAAACTTCAAGAAAGGCTTGCTAAATTAGCTGGAGGTGTCGCTGTAATTAAAGTTGGTGGTGCAACAGAAGTAGAAGTTAAAGAGAAAAAAGACAGAGTTGAAGATGCTTTAAATGCTACAAGAGCAGCTGTTGAAGAAGGAATAGTTGTTGGAGGTGGATGTGCTCTTCTTTATGCTTCTCAAGATCTTGATAAGGTAAAGGTTAAAGGATCTGATCAAAAAGCAGGTGTTGCAATTGTTAAAAGTGCATTGGAAGCACCAATAAGACAAATAACAACAAATGCTGGTGTCGACGGTTCTGTTATTGTTGGAAAACTTTTAGAGGCTAATAAGTCTTCTCAAGGTTATGACGCTCAAACAGAACAATACGTTGATATGTTTAAAGAAGGAATTATTGACCCTGTTAAAGTTGTAAGAACAGCTTTACAAGATGCAGCTTCAATTTCTGGATTGCTAGTAACAACTGAAGCAATGGTTGCTGATAAACCAGAAGAAAAGGATTCTGCTGCTGGAGGAATGCCTCCAGGAGGAATGGGAGGAATGGGAGGAATGGGAGGAATGGGAATGTAAACCCATTCATTTAGACCTAAAAATTCTATAAACCCCCGCTGCTGAACACTTCGGGGGTTTTTTTTAATCTAATAGTTTAAGATCAGATTTAGATTTCATATTTAAAAAGCAAATCGTGGAGAGTTAGTTTATTTAATAAACGATAATTTTTTTGTTTTAGATAACTGATAACTAATTCATTTGATGTTTCAATTAAAAAGTACTTAAAATTATATCTATTGAAATCGATACCTTTTATAATTTCATATTCATAACCCTCAACATCTAATGAAAAAAAATCAATTAGACTTGGCGCAGAAATCTCCTCTAAAATCTTCGTTAATGTTGTAGAGCTCACTGTAACAAAATTTATTTCTGACTTATTTCGGTCTACTATTCTAGAGACAAGATTATTTTCAGTTAAACTCAATGAGTGGATACTTACAGAGCTACTTAAAGCGGTATTGTAGAATTTGTTTTTCTTGCTTCTATTTTTTTTTAACTCGTTAAACTGTTTTTTTAAAGGTTCTATTAAAACTCCATTCCAATTTAGATATTTTTCATAATACCAAGTATTAGATTGGTCTACACCGTCATTAGCACCACATTCTATAAAAAAACCATTTTTAAAATTCATATATCTTAGCATTTTTTTATCTAAATTATTTAAGGCATTAAATTTTCTAAATTTTTTAAAAAAAGTTTTAGTTTTTTGCGAAAATAAAGATGTGATGAAACTCATTATTTTGAAATTGTTTATTTAAAATTATAATTGAAATAATTATAATTTTAAATTTCTAAATCTCAGAACATTTAATTTTTTTTTCTCTGTATTAAGGATAAAGAAAGTGCTAGTGAATACCAAAAAAAAGATGCATATGTTGTGCTTAAGATTGAACCAGTTGGTCTAGGCAAAAATATAAGTAAAATAACATATATAAAAATCAATAAATTTTGTCTATCGCTAAACAGAAGGTTTTTATTCCAGAAATGGTATGTTCTAAATAGGAAAAATAGTAAAAATAAAACATAAACTAATATTCCCTTCTCTGATAGTAACTCTAAATGGAAATTATGTGGGTGTGTTGAACAACGATTCCATCTCACATCGCCATATAATTTGATTTCTTCTTTATCTAAGTATTCGTAGTTATTGCACTTATACCTAAAAGATTTAAATCCATTTCCGAATATAGGTTTATCTTTGAACATTAAATAAGATGTTTGATAATGTTTCCCCCAAGAGGTACTAAGGAAGTTTTTAATTGAATATGACTGAGTAGCAGGAGAGTAAAAATAGCCAAATATTTCTTTGGAATATCTTTTTTTTACATGCTCATTATTGAAAAAAAATAAAAGTATACAAAAAATCAGTGTCGCGACAGATATTAATGATAAAATCTGCTTTTTATTTTTAAAAATAAATACATAAAAAAATATCACAAATGTAAATAATAAAATAAATGAGGATCTTTCCCCAGTAATATAAACGAAAAAAACCATTATTATTGGAAATAAATAATAAATAAAATTGTCGTAAAATCTTAATATTACAAAAAATAGTGAAATTAAAATAGTTGAGATAAATCCACCAGCTATAAGTTCATCGTCAAATAATCCAGCGAATCTTTGGCAATTATTACCATTAACATCACAATAGCTAGCAACAAAACCTAATATATTTTTACCGGAAAAGTATTGTAACAAAAGATCAAATAAAAAAACGAGAAAAAAGATTTGTAATACATTCAATATTTTTTTAATTTTCACTTTATCTGAATTAAAAATAATATAATCAATAGCCAGAAATAAAATAAAAAATCTTAAAT
>CACKXQ010000015.1 GCA_902604245.1 uncultured Pelagibacteraceae bacterium
AAAAAGAAAAAAAACATAAATTTTAATTTTTTTCATAAATATCTTTCAGATATATAAATACAGCAATCCAAATTAAAATAAAACTAACTAACTGATTTATATTAAATTGCTCATTATAAAAGAAAAAACCAAGAATAAATTGCAAAGTTGGAGTAATATAAAAAATCATACCAGCTGGTCCTAGGCCCGACAATTCAACACCTCTTACATACAAAAAAAGGTTAATGATTTAAATATTATAAACAAAGACAGTAAATACAGTCTTTCTGATGGTTTAACATTAAATAAGTATAATCAAGTAATAAATAGTGTTTTTCAAAATTTACCTGAATTAGAAGAATGGCTACCAAAAGAAGTATCAAGTTTATTTGACAATGTATCGTGGAGGGAATGTATTATTAAAATTCATCAGGATGATATTACAAAAATTAGAGATACAAAATATTTTAAAAGACTAGTTTTTGATGAGATATTTGCAAATTTTTTACTTTCTTCTGATATCAGAAATAAAATTAAAAAAATAAAGAAAAAAAATAAAATTTTAGACTCTAAGTATCAAAATAAACTCATTAACAGTTTAAAATTTAAACTTACAATTGATCAAATAAATTCATTAAAAAGTATAAATAAAGATATGGAGTCAAAACAAAAAATGTTCAGATTATTACAAGGAGATGTGGGATCTGGAAAAACAATAGTGTCTGTAATAGCTGCATTAAATGCTATAAAAGCAGGCTATCAAGTTGCAATAATGTCACCAACTGAAATATTAGCTATTCAACATTATAAATTTATATTAGAAAATTTTAATAACTTTTGTAAAGCTGAAATATTAACTGGTAAAACCGAGTATAAAAAAAGAAAAAAAATTTTAAATAATCTCTTAAATAATAAAATTGATATTTTAATTGGCACGCATTCTCTTTTTCAAGAAAAAATTACTTACTTTAATTTAGGTTTAATTATTATTGATGAACAACATAAATTTGGTGTTAATCAAAGAAAAAAGCTATCAGATAAAGGAGGCAAAGATTGCGATGTACTCGTTATGTCAGCGACCCCTATTCCAAGGACTATGATGATGACTATTTATGGAGATATGGATATTTCTTTAATAAAATCTAAACCAAAAAATAGAAAGCCAATTAAAACATACAGCAAAAATGAAACTAAAATTAATGAAGTTATTAATTTTATTAAAAGTGAAATTTCAAAAAAAAACCAAGTATTCTGGGTTTGTCCACTTATCAAAGAGTCAAAAAAGATTGACCATCAATCTGCTATAGAAAAATATAAATATTTAAGTAAAATTTTTAAAGATAAAGTTGACATTGTTCATGGAGCAATGAGCAAGGAAGAAAAAGATAAAGTATTAAATAAGTTTAATGATAGAAAGATTGATATATTAGTTTCAACTACAGTAATAGAGGTTGGCATCGATTTTCCAAATGCTAATGTAATCGTAATTGAAAATTCAAACAAATATGGTTTATCTCAGCTGCATCAATTGAGAGGAAGAGTTGGAAGAGGTAACAAAGAATCTTCGTGTATACTTATGTTTAAAGCAGGACTGAGTGAAAATGCCCGTAAGAGAATTACAATTCTCAAAAATACTAATGATGGTTTTAAAATTGCTGAGGAAGACTTAAAAATTAGAGGATATGGAGATATTTTAGGATTTAAGCAAAGTGGATTAAAAAAATACAACCTAGCGGATCCTATCCAGCATGAAAATCTTTTTGATATAGCAGAACAGGAAATTAAAAAAATTGAAAAAAATAAAATAAAAATTAATAACTTTAATAAACTTATCAAACTTTATGACAAGGTTGCAGTAATTAATGAGACTATTTAGTTTTAGTATCTGATGTACCAGCTGAGACAATAAATTTTGACGCCTCTTCAAATGTCATATCTAAATATACAATCTCACTTTTAGGAAACATTAACAGAAAACCGCTAGTTGGATTTGGCGTTGTAGGAACAAAAACATTTACTAATTCTGTGTTGGTTTTTTTTGAAATTTCACCCTTATTTTCTTTTGTAGCAAAACCAACTGCCCATGTACCTTTTCTAGGATATTGTATTAGAACTACGCTTTTCTTTGAACCTTTTTTAGGTGCAAAGGTCTCTGTCATTTGGCCAATTGCTGAATAAATGGTTCTTAATATTGGTATTTTTTTTAATAAATCATTAAACAACTGTAAAAACTTTTTACCAATAAAAGAGAGTGACAAACCCCCTACAAAAGTAATAAAAATTACCGAAAGCAAGATTTCCAAACCTGGTATTGCAAAAGGTAAATAGCTATTTGGATTTATTCCTTGTGGAATTAATTTCGATGAAATTGATATAAAAAAAGTTGTAAGATATAATGTAATTCCTATAGGTACTAAGACAACAATTCCTGTTATAAAATAGTTTCTAAGTCTTGCTATAAATGAAATACGTTTTCTTCTTAGTTTCGACATATCTTTAATTGATTATAAATTACATGTAATATAAATATTAAGAAAAGTGAATAGAAGAAATTTTATATATTTAATGGGTTGTGGCTGTCTTTCTGCAGGTTTGCATGCATGTAGCACCACACCTATCACAGATAGAAGACAGTTAAGATTAATCCCAGAATCAAAATTGAATGCTCAAGCTGCTCAATTGTATGAAAAAGTAAAACAAAAAGCCAAATTAAGTGACGATAAAGAGAGTTTAGATAAAATTATTGCAATTGGGTCAAAAATAGAAACATCAATATCAGAATACTTCTATAAAAATAATATGGATGATCCAACTGCAAATTTTTCTTGGGAATATATTTTAATAGATAATAAAAAAGTTAAAAATGCGTGGTGTATGCCTGGAGGTAAAATTGCAGTTTACACTGGTATGCTGGATATTACTAAAAATGATGATGGATTAGCTGCTGTAATGGGTCACGAAATTGCTCACGCTGTAGCAAAACATTCTGTAGAAAGGGCTAGTAGAGCAGTATTACTAAATACTACCACTGGAATAATAGATATTGCTACAGGTGGAAAGATATCTCAAGTTAATAGAACCACAGGCATGAATACTGTTGGATTAATATCCCAAATTGGATTAATGAACCCTTTTACAAGAAAACAAGAAAGTGAAGCAGATTATTTAGGTTTAATTTTTTCATCATTATCTGGCTACGACATAAGGGAAACTTCCAAAATATGGGAGAGAATGAAGAAAGCGAATAAAGGTAAAGAACCACCTGAATTTATGAGCACACATCCATCAAATGACAGAAGAATTGACCAAATTAATAATTGGATGAACGAAATTATTTTAAAATACCCACCAATAATCTAGAGTGTTGGTGAGCCCTGATGGACTCGAACCATCGACCCATTCCTTAAAAGGGAATTGCTCTACCAACTGAGCTAAGGGCCCAACACGAAAATTCTTATATTGATTTTTGAATATTTGGCAATGGTTAAAATTTACAAAATATTGATATACTTATCGTGAAATTGTTCAAAAGTTCCCATTTTGATATTTTTTCGAATTTCATACATAAGTTCTTGATAAAAATTTATATTATTTAAGGTTAAAATCATTGATGAGAGCATCTCATTAGTATTGTGAAGATGGTTTAGGTAATTTTTTGAGTATTTGTTTAAATCAAACTTGGTTACATTACTATCTAGAGGTGAATTATCAAATTTGTTTTCTGAATTTCTTATTTGGATTTTACCATTCCAAGTAAAGGCTAATCCAGTTCGTCCTGATCTTGTTGGTAATACGCAATCAAACATATCTATTCCTCTTTTAACAGCACCTAATATATCTGATGGGGTTCCAACACCCATTAAATATCTTGGCTTATCTATTGGTAAATTATCTTTTATGCCATCTAATACATCAAACATTTCTTTTTGTGTTTCTCCAACAGCTAAACCACCAATAGCATATCCATCAAATTCTATATTTATTAATTTAGCAAGAGATTCATTTCTCAAATCTTTAAAAAGTCCTCCTTGAACAATACCAAACAAAGCTTTATGTGGATTTTTACCAAATTCTTCCTTAGATCGTCTAGCCCATTCTGTGGATAAATCCATAGACGTTTTAATTTTTTTATAATCTTTCGTATTTTTTGGACACTCATCCATAACCATAACAATGTCAGAGTTTAGTTTTTTTTGTATTCTAATGCTTTCTTCAGGACTCAAAATAAAAGTTTTTCCATCAATATGAGATTGGAATATTGCCCCTTTAACTCTATCTATTTTATTAAATTTCGATAAAGACATCACTTGATAACCTCCAGAGTCAGTCAAAATAGGAAGTTTGCAATTCATAAATTTATGCAACCCACCAACTGCTTCGATTCTCTCGGTTCCAGGTCTAATCATTAAATGATATGTATTTGAGAGAATAATTTCACTTCCTGTCTTAATAATATCATCAATAAAAACTCCTTTAACTGTAGCTTGAGTACCTACAGGCATAAATGCAGGAGTATTAATTTCTCCACGATGTGTTTCGATTAATCCAATACGATAATTTTTATTTTGATGTTTTACGCTAAAAGAAAAATCCTTTTTTAATTCTTTCATCCATTTATTCTACTCAGACTTAAAGCTAATTATTTTATCTGGGTTAGAAACAGATCCATTGGGTCCATCGCCTTTGGTTATCATATCAACAAACTCCATGCCTTCAATTACTTTTCCAAATACCGTATATTGTCTATCAAGATGTGGTGTAGGACCAAAACAAATAAAGAACTGACTATTTGCGCTATTCGGATCTGAAGATCTAGCCATTGATAAAGTTCCTCTTTCGTGTGGTAAATCATTAAACTCTTCTTTAAGGTCTGGCATATCTGAGCCACCCATGCCAGCTCTACTTAAGTTAAAGCTTTCAGTGGATGAATTTCCAAATTGTACATCACCTGTTTGGGCCATAAAGCCGTCGATTACTCTGTGAAAAACAACACCATCATATTTTCCGCTATTAGCTAATTCGGTTATTCTTTTAACATGATTTGGCGCCACGTCTGGAAATAATTCAATTTTTAAATCTCCATCTTTTAATTTAAGTATCATTGTATTCTCCTTTGCATTTAAAGCTGTTGTTAATAATATTGATAAAAATAAAATACTAATTTTTTTAAGCATAAATCTCTTTTAATGACCTGATTGTACTTTTAGTTGTAAATTTCCTTAGGTCACCCTTGTGTAGTGCTATTTCTTTAACAAATCTAGATGAAATAATCTGATTTTCAACGTCAGACATAAGAAAGACAGTTTCAACTTTATTATTTAATTTTCTATTCATTCCTGCTAGTTGGAACTCATATTCGAAATCTGACACAGCCCTTAAACCTCTAAGTATTAGGTTTGACTTATATTTTTTACATAATTCAGTTGTCAAAGAGTTAAATTTTATCACTTGAATTTTATTTTTTGAAAGTTTTAAATCTCCATATAAAGCTTTTGTAACAATTTTTAATCTCTCATCTATTGGGAATAAAAAATTCTTTTCATTACCATCAGATATGCCAACAATGATTTTATCTGTCAATTTTAAAGCTTTTTTAATAACATCAATATGGCCGTTTGTTATTGGATCAAATGTCCCTGGATATATAGCTATATTTTTCATCAAACTAAATTATCATCCAATTTAATTGAGGAGACAACCTTTTCATCACCAGTTAATTTAATAATTCTTACACCTTGGGTATTTCTTCCAGCAATTCTTATTTCCTTCACAGCAGTTCTTATAACTCTACCTTTATTTGTTGAAATTAATATTTGATCACCTTCAAACACAGGGAAAGATGAAGAGACATTACCATTTCTAGGAGAATTAACTATGCCAATTATGCCTTTACCTCCTCGATTTGTAACTCTAAAGTCGTAATGAGAGGTTCTTTTACCATAACCATTTTCTGTAATTGATAACACAAATTTTTCTTTAGCTTTTACCTCAGATTTTTCATCCTTAGTTTTGCTTTTACTTTTTTTAATATCATCTTTATCAATGATAGATAATGAAACAATTGTATCTTTTTCTGAAAGATTTATACCTCTTATACCTTTGGAAGATCTTCCCTTAAAAACTCTTAGTTTTTTTGACTCAAATCTTATGCATTTACCAAATTTCGTATTTAACATTATATCTTGATCATCGGTACATATCTTCACTCCAATAATCTTATCATCTGAATCTAGTTTCATTGCAATTTTACCAGAAGCATTAATAGATGAGAAATCTTCTAGGTTATTCTTTCTAATCTTTCCTTTACTTGTAGCGAAAATAATATGCATATTTTTCTTATCAACATCTACGTCTGGAAAAGGCATAATCGAACTAATAGATTGATGATTTTTTAAGGGTAAAATATTAAAGAGTGATTTACCTTTAGATGAAGCAGATCCTTCAGGTATTTTCCAAGCTTTAACCTTATAAGCTAAACCCTCTGTAGAAAAAAATAATAATGATGTATGCGTATCTACAGATAATGTTTGAACAACTGAGTCTTCTTCTCTTGTTTTAATTCCTGTTTTTCCTTTTCCACCTCTTTTTTGCTGTTTCACTCCACTTAGGGCTCCTCTTTTTATATATCCTTGAAGTGTTATTGTTATTATTACTGACTCTTTTTGAATTGTTTCTTCGATATCATAATTTAAGACAGCATCTATAATTTTTGTTCTTCTCGGAACTGAGAATTTTTCTTTTATCATCTGCAAATCATTGCTTATTACGCTTAACAATTCATTTTTTGAATTAATGATTTTTTTATACTTAGATATCTCTGAAGCTAATTTTTTGATTTCTATTTCTATTTCGTTAATTCCGATAGCAGTTAATTTTTGCAATCTTAATTCTAATATTGACAGTACTTGATCATTAGATAGCGTATATTTTCCTTTGTAATTTTTACTATCAACTAATTTAATAAGTTTTGAAGCTTGGTTTATTTTCCACATTGTTTTTAAAAGTGAATTTTTTGCTTCCTCTGGATTTTTGGACGATCTAATAATTTTAATGACTTTATCGATATTTTCAACACTGACGGATAATCCTAATAAAATATGAACTCGCTCTTCCGCTTTTTTAAGATTAAATTTAGTTCTTTTTATAACTACATCTTCTCTAAATTTTAAAAAATTTTCTAAAAAATCTTTCAAATTACAAGTCTTAGGTTTCTGGTCAACAATTGCCAATGAATTAAAACCAAAAGATGATTCTATTGAAGTATATTTATATAATTGTCTCTTAACAGTTTCTGGTTCAACATTTCTTCTAAGATCAATTGATACTCTTATACCCTCACTATTTGATTCATCTCTAATATCACTGATACCCTCAATTTTTTTATCTCTTACTAACTCGGCAATTCTTTCATTCAAATTAGACTTATTAATTTGGTAAGGTATGGATGAAACTACCAGTCTATCTTTACCATTTTTTAAATTCTCTACTGAAATTTCTCCACGTATTTTAAAAGATCCTCTTCCAGTTTTGTATCCTTGCTTAATTATATCTTTTCCAATTATTAATCCACCGGTTGGAAAATCTGGTCCAGGGATATGTTTCATTAATTCATTAATTTTAATATCTTTGTTTTTAATTAATGCTAAGGTACCATCTACAACCTCACCTAAATTATGAGGCGGTATACTTGTTGCCATTCCAACTGCAATTCCTCCAGCACCATTAACGAGAAGATTTGGATATTGTGCAGGCAATACAATAGGTTCTTGCTCTGTTTCATCGTAATTACTTTTAAAGGATACGGTATTTTTTTCTATATCATCAATTAAAAACTGTGAAACTTTTGCAAGTTTAGTTTCGGTGTATCTCATTGCTGCAGGAGGATCGCCATCTATAGAACCGAAATTACCCTGTCCATCCACTAAAGGTAAGCTCATTGAAAATTCTTGAACCATTCTAACAAGAGCGTCATAAACAGCTTGATCACCATGGGGGTGGTATTTACCTATTACATCTCCAACAATTCTTGCAGATTTTCTAAATTGTTTTGACCAATCAAAGCCACCTTTGTGCATTGCATAAATAATTCTTCTGTGAACAGGTTTTAGTCCATCTCTGATATCAGGCAATGCCCTACTTACAATAACGCTCATAGCGTAGGACAGATATGATGAGCTCATCTCATCATATATTGAGATTGGTTTTATATTATTATTTATTTTTGGAATTTCGTTTTTTTCCATATTAATTAAAATGGAATATCGTCGTCTAATCCACTTTGATCTGGTGTTGGTGTATCATCAAAATTTTGTTTGCTTTCTTGTGATGCAATATTATTTTGATTACCACCACCAAGCATCGTTAAAGATGAATTGTAACCTTGTATTAAAATTTCGGTTGAGTATTTATCTTGACCACTTTGTTCGTCTTTCCATTTTCTTGTAGATAGTTGTCCTTCAACGTACACTTGTGCACCTTTTTTTAGATATTGCTGTACGACATTTACCAAACCTTCATTAAAAACCACTACTCTATGCCATTCAGTCTTTTCTTTTTTTTCTCCAGTATTTTTATCTTTCCAGGATTGACTTGTAGCAAGGCTTAATCTAGCAACACTTTTGCCGTTCACCATTTGCTTAACTTCTGGGTCTGCGCCCAAACGACCAATTAATAATACTTTATTTAAACTTCCAGCCATAATATTTTAATATTTAAGAATGTTTATTATATCACTTATTAACTTGAATATTAATTTTATTAATCTAAAGCAACAAAAATTATGCTTAAAAAGATAGTTATTAAGGGTGCAAAAGAGCACAATTTAAAGAATATAACGTTAGAGATTCCAAAAGAAAAATTTGTTGTCATCACTGGCCTATCAGGATCTGGAAAATCATCTTTAGCTTTTGATACTGTGTATGCTGAAGGACAGAGACGTTATGTTGAAAGCTTATCAGCTTATGCAAGACAATTTTTAGATAAAATGAAAAAGCCTAATGTAGATTTAATTGAAGGATTAAGTCCAGCAATCTCAATTGAACAAAAAAATACCTCCAAAAATCCAAGATCTACAGTTGCAACTGTTACAGAAATTTATGATTACATGAGAGTGCTTTATGCGAGAGCCGGTATTCCATACTCTCCATTTACTGGACTGCCAATCACTTCACAAACTATAAGTCAAATTGTAGATAAAATTAAAACACTTCCAAAAAAATCAACAATTTTTTTATATGCACCAGTAGTTAGGGGAAGAAAAGGAGAATATAGGAAAGATATTCTTGGCTACAAAAAAAGAGGATTTAGAAAAATTAAAGTTGATAATAAACTTTATGATATTGATGATGTTCCAGAATTAAATAAAAAATTAAAACATGACATAGCAGTTCTAGTTGATAGGATTGTATTAAATTCATCGTTAGGTAATAGATTAGCTGAAAGTGTAGAAACAGCTGTTAATTTAGCAAATGGATTAATGTTTGTGGAATATGAAGATGAAACACTTCCAAAAAAGTTTAGGAAAACTGAAAATTTAATCTTTTCAACTAAGTTTGCTTGTCCCGAAAGTGGTTTTACAATTGAAGAAATAGAACCAAGACTTTTTTCTTTTAATAGCCCTTATGGTGCATGCGAAGAATGTGAGGGTATTGGTGTTAAATTAAATGTTGATCCAAAATTAGTAGTACCCGATGAAAAGAAAACAATAGCAGAAGGAGCTATTGAACCTTGGTCAAAATCATCATCTTTATATTATGCACAAACTTTAGCTTCTATAGCAAAACATTATGGTTTTTCATTAAATGATAGATGGTCGAGACTTTCAAAAAAAATAAAAGATGTAATTTTATTTGGATCTGATGAAGAGGAAATCAAATTTTCTTATGACGATGGATATGAAAAGTATTCACATAAAAAAACATTTGAAGGTGTGGTAAATAATTTAGAAAGAAGATTTTTAGAAACAGATAGTGATTGGAAAAGAGAAGAAATATCTCAATATCAATCAGATACAAAATGTGAAAGATGTAATGGACATAGACTAAAAGATGAAGCTCTATGTGTGAAAATTAATGATCACAATATAAGTGAAGTAACTGAAAAATCTATATATGACGCAAAGGAGTGGTTTAAATCACTAGAGACAAAATTAGATAAACGTCAACTAAAAATTGCGCAGCATATTTTAAAAGAAATTAATGAGAGATTAAATTTTCTGCTAAATGTTGGTCTTGACTACCTAACTTTATCAAGAGAGTCTGGTACATTATCGGGTGGTGAAGCACAAAGAATAAGGCTAGCCTCGCAGATAGGTTCAGGATTAACTGGGGTATTGTATGTACTTGATGAACCTTCTATTGGTTTACATCAAAAAGATAATGTTAAATTAATTAATGCACTAAAAAGACTTAGAGACTTAGGAAATACAGTGATAGTTGTAGAACATGATACTGAAACCATGGAAAATGCAGATCACATAATCGATCTTGGTCCAGAAGCTGGAAACAAAGGTGGCGAAGTAATCGCTCAAGGATCGTATAATGATATATTAAATAATAACAATAGCATTACAGGAAGATACTTATCAAACAAAAGCTTCATACCAATACCAAGGACTAGAAGATTAGCCAAAAATGGAAGATTTTTAGAAATTAATGGGGCAAGTGGAAATAATTTAAACAACGTAAATCTTAAAATTCCACTTGGAAGTTTTACATGTGTAACGGGTGTTTCAGGAAGTGGTAAATCAACATTAATACTTCAAACTCTTTATAACGCTTTAAACCTTACACTAAATAATAATAAATCGAGAAAAATTCCAAAACCATTCAGAGGATTTAAAGGTATTGAATTAGTCGATAAAATAATTGATATAGATCAATCCCCTATAGGTAGAACTCCTAGGTCTAATCCAGCAACTTATACTGGTGCGTTTGGTCCAATAAGAGACTGGTTTACTAATTTACCAGAATCAAAAAGTAGAGGTTATAAACCTGGAAGATTTTCTTTCAATGTCAAAGGTGGTAGATGCGAAGCTTGTGAAGGTGATGGAGTAATAACATATGAAATGCATTTTTTACCTGATGTTTATATAACCTGTGATGAATGCAAAGGAACTAGATATAATAGGGAAACCCTAGAAATTAAATTTAAAGACAAGAGTATTGCAGATGTATTAAATATGACAGTAGATGAAGGGTGCGAATATTTTGAAAATATTTCTAATATAAAAACTAAATTGCTTACTTTAAAGAAAGTTGGTTTAGGATACATAAAAATTGGTCAACAAGCCACTACTCTGTCTGGTGGTGAGGCCCAAAGAATTAAACTAGCAAAAGAATTATCCAAAAGATCAACTGGAAGAACAATATATATATTGGACGAACCCACAACAGGACTGCATCAACACGATATTAAAAAATTATTAGAAATTTTACATACCTTTGTTGCAACTGGAAATACTGTCGTTGTTATTGAGCATAATTTAGATGTTATTAAAACTGCTGATTATATAGTTGATATGGGTCCAGATGGTGGTGTAAAGGGAGGAAATATCATAGCTGAGGGTAAACCTGAGGAAATAATTAATGTTAAAGATAGTTATACAGGTAAATTTTTAAAACCAATGTTGGACAATAAGTTCAAAAAAACTGCTTAAATTTTTATTAAAAATGTTATAAATTACAAATATTATGTCTTCGATTCTTCAATCATTATCTAAAACAGTTCATATCTCTTTAGCTTTATCTATTTTGCTATTTTTAGGTTTATATTTTGGAAATGGTGGTTTTGATATCGACATCGTTTTTTGGAGTTGGTTATTTAGATATATTCATGTGATTGTTGCAATAATGTGGATTGGTTTACTATGGTATTTTAATTTCGTTCAAATACCAAACATGGCAAAAATACCTGATGAACAAAAACCAGCTATTGGAAAAGTTATAGCTCCTGCTGCTTTATTTTGGTTTAGATGGGCAGCTTTGGTTACAGTAATATCGGGACTGATTTTAGCTTATTTAAATGGTTATGTGCATCAAGCTATGACATTAGGAATTGGATCAGGTGGTGGTAAAGCAACTGCCATTGGAATTGGTATGTGGTTAGGAATTATAATGGCATTTAATGTATGGTTTGTAATATGGCCAAATCAGAAAAAAGCATTAGGTATTATTGAGGTTGAGGCTGATGTTAAAGCTAAATCTGCAAAAACTGCGATGCTATTTTCAAGAACAAATACACTTTTATCTTTGCCAATGCTTCTGACGATGGTGATAGCTCAAAACCTATATTAATCTTTTTCTTCTTTTACTATTGTTCTTTGGCTGACATTTAGTGCAACTAAAATTGGATTTGCGATATATATTGAGGAGTAAGTTCCAAAAATAACTCCTAAAATCATTGCTAAAGAAAAACCTTTTAGTATTTCACCACCAAATAAGTATATTGAAAAAAGAGCTAACAATGTAGTTACGGATGTAATTATTGTTCTAGATAAAGTTTCATTAATTGAAATATTAGTTAAGTCAAAAATTTTAATATCAGAATACTTTCTTAAATTTTCTCTAACCCTATCAAATATAACAACAGTATCGTTCATTGAATAACCAACAATAGTTAAAACAGCTGCAACGATAGAAAGGTTTATTTCAAGTGAAAAAATAGAAAATATACCCAATGTAATTATAACATCGTGAAATATAGCTAAAATAGCCCCTAAGCTAAACTGCCATTCAAATCTTATCCAAATATATAATAACATTGCTGCAAGCGACAAACTTATAGCAATAATTCCAGATTTTAAGAGTTCTGAGCTTACTTTAGGACCAACATTTTCTACTCTTCTAAAGTCGACATCGCCAATTGAACTAGATAATTTATTTTTTATATTTTGAATAAATTCAGGATCATTTGAATTTTGCTTTTCAAACTTAACAATAAAGTCTGTTTCATTGCCAAATTTTTTGACAGATACGTCCCCTAAATTCATTTGATTAAAGCTATCTCTAATAAGACTAATATTATTAGTTTTATCTGTAGTTCTTAATTCAATTAAAGTACCACCTTTGAAATCAACACCATAATTTAAACCTTTAAAAATTAAAAATACTAATGAAATTACTATTAGGATAAGTGATAATATATTAAATTTTCTATAGAACTTATTAAAAGAAATAACTCTCATTTTAAAGTAACTGCTCCTTATCTTTATTTTTGACTACATAAAAAGAAGTTAATAATCTTGCTATAAAATATACTGAAAACAAAGTAGTTAAAATTCCAACACCTAAAGTGACGGAAAAACCTTTCACAGGACCTGATCCCATAAAAAACAAAATGAATGCTGCTATTAATGTTGTAATGTTTGCATCTAAAATAGTTGTTCTTGATTTTGTATATCCGGCATCAAAAGCTATTATTGGATTTTTTTCATTTTTAGTCTCTTCTTTGATACGTTCAAAAATCAATACATTTGCATCAACAGCCATACCAACTGTTAAAATGATACCTGCAATTCCAGGCAAGGTTAATGTTGCCTCAAATAGAGTTAGAATACCAATTAGCAAAAAGAGATTTGAAACAAGAGCTAAATTAGCAATTAATCCAAATGCTCTATATTTATAAATCATAAATAAAATAACTAGCAAGAAACCAATAAATAAGGATAAAATACCAGCATCTATTGAGTCTTGACCTAAGTCTGGTCCAACTGTCCTTTCTTCGATTATATTTAAAGGTGCAGGCAATGCTCCAGATCTAAGTAGCAATGCAAGGTCTGTTGCAGACTGAAAGGTAAAGTCACCTGAAATTTGTCCAGATCCACCAATTATAGGTTCTCTAACTGAAGGAGCACTAATTATTTTACCATCTAAAACTATTGCCAATTGTTTGCCAACGCCAGTACTCGTTGCTTTACCAAATTTTTTGGCACCTACTCTATCTAAACTAAACGAAACTACTGTTTCGTTTGTTTGAGAATTCATAGTTGGTTTTGCATCAACTAGATTATCACCACTTAAAATTATTCTTTTACTTACAATTGCATCTCTAGAACCATCCTCAAAAGATAATTTTTCAGTTCCAAAAGACTCTTCATTATTTTGAGAAATAAATTGAAAAGTGAGATTTGCTGTTTTTCCAAGTAAAGACTTAATTCTATTAGGATCATCTAAGCCAGGTAATTCAACTAATATTCTATCATTTCCTCTTTTTAAAATATTAGGCTCATTTGTTCCAACTTCATCAACTCTTCTTCTTACAATTTCAATAGCCTGATCTAATGAGGAATTTTTTAATAAAACCAATCCATATCTAGAATAATTTAATGAGAAAAGATTTCCATCTTCTAAAACATCGAATTCATGAGATTTGTATGTCGGATAATAGGTATTAACATCGCTTTCTTTATCATTTAAAATATTTATAACATTTTCAATTTCGTTATCTGTTGTTTCAAATGAAATTGTATCCCCTTTAAGTGAAAAATTTTTAAGAGTTATTTGCTTTTCTTTAAAATATCTTTTTAATTCAATTATTTTTGCCTGTAGTTTTTGAGTAATTACTGGTCGATTATCTATTTCAAGAAGTAAGTAAGATCCACCTTGTAAGTCTAAACCTAAATTTATATTTTTTGAAAAAAATTTATCATCAAACTTAACAAAATTTGAAATAGCGAAATAGGAAAAAATAATTGTAAAGACAATTACTGAAATTATTCGTAATTTTGAAAAGTATAACACTTTTTTATGATGTTATTTTTTTGGTTCTGTAGAACTTACTAAACCTTGAATTCCAGTTGCTCTGATAACTTCGACATTCACATTATCAGAAATTTTTACCTCAACTTTTTCATTATCAATTATTCTTTCAACTGTACCAACTATTCCTCCAGAGGTGATGACTTTGTCTCCTCTTTTAAGTGCTTCTACCATGGCTTTGTGATCTTTTACTTTTTTCTGTTGAGGTCTAATTAGAAAAAAATAGAAAATAACAAAAATTAAAATTAAAGGTATAAATTGTCCAATTCCAGCATCCATAATGTATTCTATTAAGTTAAGGCTATTTATCCTATCTATTATTTAAACTCAACTCTTAATTGATAGGAATTTTATCTATATTTGGCATATATGGCTTAAGAACTTCAGGTATCAAAATTGATCCATCTTCAGTTTGATAATTTTCCATAATAGCAATCATAGTTCTGCCAACTGCTAAACCACTACCATTAAGTGTGCCAACAAATTCTTTTGAATTGTTTTGTCCTTTATATCTAGCCTTCATTCTTCTTGCTTGGAAAGAACCACAAGATGAACAGCTTGAAATCTCTCTATACTTATTTTCAGATGGAAGCCAAACTTCAATGTCATAAGTTTTTTCTGCACTAAAACCCATATCACCAGTACATAAAACAATTTTTCTATAAGGAAGTTTTAAGGCATCCAATATCATTGTTGCAGAGTTAGACATTCTTTCTAGCTCCTCAGTACATTTATCGTTTTCTACAATACTTACTAGTTCCACTTTATAAAACTGATGTTGTCTGATCATGCCTTTAGTGTCTTTACCATAGCTACCCGCTTCTTTTCTAAAGCATGGTGTTGATGCGACTACTCTAATTGGTAATTCATTCTTTTCTAAAATTTGATTTTTTACAATATTTGTCAAAATTACTTCAGCGGTTGGTATTAAAAACTTTCTTCCATCACCTTCGTCTAATTTAATTTCAAACTGATCATTTTCAAATTTTGGTAACTGTCCAGTACCAAACATTGTTTCGGCGGTTGCAATTAATGGAGGCGATATTTCTGTATAACCATTTTTTTGAGTATGTGTATCAATCATAAAATTTGATATTGCTCTTTCCAATTGAGCTAATTCTTTTTTAACAAATACAAATCTAGAACCAGTGGTTTTCGTTGCTAAGTCAAAATCAAGCATATTTAATTTATCTCCTAGTTCATAATGAGATTTAGGCACAAAATTAAATTCTTTTATTTCTCCCTTTTTTTCTATTTCTTTATTAGAATTTTCATCTTGTCCTACTGGAACATCGCTTAAAGGTATATTCGGTATAGAAGATAAAATATCAGTAATCCGGTCCTGTAATTTCATTTGATTTTTGTTAATTTCTTCAATCTTTAAAGAGAGCTCTTTTGATTTTTCAAATAAACTTTGGTCTTTGGATTTTGAAATAGCTTTCTTTTCCATTTCAAATTTTTCTTTTTCTTGAATAAGTTTTCTATTTTCCTCATCTAAACTTAATATATTATCAAGATTTATATCAATGTTTCGATTTTTAAGTCTTTCCTTAAAGTTTTTGAAGTCATTTCTGATATCTTTAATATTGTGCATTTTTTTCTGCTGCTTTCTTTTCAATTATTCCTACTGATATTATTGATAATTCATATAAAATTAATAATGGTATACCCAAACCAATTTGAGTAATTGGATCTGGTGGAGTTAATATAGCTGCTGCTGCGAATATTATTACAACAACATATTTTCTTCTCTCTTTTAAAAATGTTGAATTCACTACCCCAATTCTAGCTAATAAACTTAATACTACTGGTAATTGAAAACTTAATCCAAAAGCAAAAATAAGCTTCATTATTAATGATAAATACTCGTTTACTTTAGCTTCTAATTGAATTGGTAAATTTGTGGCTACCCCTAAACTCTCAAAGGATAAAAAAAACTTTATAGCTAAAGGCATTATTAGATAATAAACCAACATTCCCCCAAGCAAGAATAGAATTGGAGTTACCACTAAGTAAGGCATTATAGCTTTCTTTTCATGATTATAGAGTCCAGGTGCTATAAATTTCCAAATTTGAATTAGTATAAATGGGCTTGTAATAAAAAAAGCAGCAAAAAAAGAAACCTTTAAGTATGTTAGAAATGTTTCTTGAAGAGCAGTAAATATTAATCTTCTATTTGTGTCGTCATCCTTTACTGCGTTCGCATATGGTTCAACTAAAAATCCATAAATGTACTCAGAAAAATAATAACAAAGTACAAATAAAATAGCTAAAAATATAAATGAGTTTATTAATCTTTTTCTTAATTCAGTTAAATGACTTATGAAACTTCCCTCTTTATCTTTACTCATCTTTTTTTTTCTCTTGGTTTTCTGACTTAGTTTTTTTGTCTACATCAGCATTTAAAGTTTCATTTGTTAAATCACTAACTTGTCCTTGAACATCACGAACATATCTTTTTGCTGTACCGATCCATGAACCAATTTTTTTTAACATGTAAGGAAAATCTTTAGGACCTACTACAATAATTGCTATTGAAACTATGATTAGTATTTCTAGCCAGCCAATTGACGGCATTTGTTATTCTTTTTTATTAGAGTCTTGATTCTCTGAAATATTTTTAGTTTGGTCTTCATCAGTAACATCTGTAGCCATACCCTTTTTAAAACTTTTGATCCCTTTAGCAACATCACCCATCAGGCTAGAGATTTTTCCTCTGCCAAAAAGTAACACTACTAAAATTACTACAATTGCTATTTGCCAAAATCCTATACTCATAAATTATTTATAACCTTATTATTGATTTATTAAAAGTGATTTTTTAGGTTTCGTCAGATTTGAGGGTACTGCTTAACATTTCATCAATATCAGAATAAATATTTTCCTTTTTATCGACTTGTTTTTCTTTAAAAAATTTGCCTGTTCCAAATATTGAAGAGTCTACACTTGATGTATCAATTAATCCTGCTGAACCTAATTCATTCACGGTTGGTAAATCTGACAATTTTTGGAGATTAAAATGGCTTAAAAATTCATCTGTGGTTCCATATTGTATTGGTTTGCCAGGAACATTTTTTCTACCTTCATGTTTAACCCAATTTAACTCCATTAGAATTTCTAAAGTATTAGTTCCAAAAGCTACACCTCTAATCTCTTCAATTTCAGACCTTGTAACCGGTTGATGATAGACAATAATAGCAAGAGTTTCGATTGCAGCTCTAGATAATTTTTTTTCAACTGTTTTTTGTTCTGACATTAAAGAAGATAAATTCACTGCAGTTCTAAATGACCATTTATTAGATATGCAAATCAAATTAATACCTCTATTTGAGTAGAAATCTCTTAGTTTTTCCAGTGATTGTTGAATATCTGTTTGTTTTGATAATTTAGACTCTATTGTTTCAACTGAAAGAGGTTCAGCAGCAGCAAATACAATAGCCTCAATCTCTCTTTCTACATCGGTGAGTTTAGTTGGAAAACTTACAATATTATTTTTTTTAATTTTGTTCATTAATTTTCCTTAACATAAATATCATCGAATAATTCTTTTTGTTTTAAAGATATATTTCCTTCTTTTACCAATTCTAAAGAGCCAGCAAAAATTCCTGCTCTACCTGTTCTTTTTAAATTAGGAGACTTGTTAAATCCAGAAGGAACCAACTCAGACAAATTTTTCCAATCATTGAGTGTGCCAAAGAACTCTTTTATTCTTTTAATAGCATCTTCAGTAGTAAAAACAGGAAGTTTAGGTATGTTCATAGTATGAAAATCTTTAGTCATGACTATCCCTGAATATGCTTTTAATAATTCAAATAATGTTAAAGAAACTTTTTTGTCGTATATCGACTTTACACCGCTTTTAGAGCCACGCATAAAAACATCTCTACCTAATCTTTTTCTATCTAACATTTGAGATGATAATAATCTAATTAATTCTAATTTTTTTAATTGTAATTTAAGTTTCTCAGCAACTTCAAAAGCTTTAAACTCCTCCTCATCGGTTTCAGGAAGTAATAATTTTGATTTCAAATAAGTAAGCCAAGTTGCCATTAACAAATATTCAGAAGCTATTTCTAAATTTATATTTTCTTTTTCTGTTAAATATTGATGAAATTGATCAGCAAGTTTTGTAATAGAAATTTCTTCTAAATCAACTTTTTGCGATTTAGCAAGATCGAGCAATATTTCAAGGGAACCACTGAAATTATTTAAATTTACATTAAAGTCTAAAGAATCATCGGACATAGTAAATTACTCTAACCTATAATTTTTATTAATTGTGATGTTTTTTTCGTTACAAATTTGTCTAATTTTGGTGAATTTTGTGCAACTATAATCATTTCACTTAAATTTCCATTGCAATGTAAGGCTAAATTGCATCCTGCTAAAAAAGATTTTTTTACTCTAATATCAAGTTTATCTTTTAAAGCTTTCATTGAAAGATCATCTGTTAAAATTAGATTTTTAAATTTTATTCTATTTCTTATTAAATTAATAATTTTTTTTGAATGGGTAACATTATTTTGTGGATCAATTTTATGAAATAGTAAATGGCCTGTCATTGCGATCAATGCTTTCTTATTTTTAAAAGTATAAAAATCATTTTTTACTAAATAGTCCTCATTTTTGATAATTTTGGGAAGATTTTTATGACTGTCGACTTTAGCTAAACCATGCCCTGGAATGTGTTTCATCACTGTTGCAACACCGTTTTTATGAAAATGATTGATACAAATATCTCCCATTGTTGATACTATTTTTTTGTTACTTGAAAATGATCTGTCATCAACAATCTTATGAAAATTTTTTCTTTTAAGGTCCAGAACAGGAACAGTATTAATATTGATACCTAATAATTTTAATAGGTATGAAATTTGTTTAACATAGACATTATAATAAATATTAAATTTTTTTTTATCTTT
>CACKXQ010000016.1 GCA_902604245.1 uncultured Pelagibacteraceae bacterium
GAGGGATTTGAGATAACATCAAATTCATACTTTGATATAGAGGCAGATTATGACATAGGTAAAGTAGACCAAAATTATTTGTATGATGTCTTGTCTAAAATAGATTTAAATGGAGCAGACGCATTATTTGTATCTTGTACAGCTCTTCCTGTATTACCAATAATCGATAAACTTGAAAAAAAACTTAACACGATTGTTTTATCAAGCAACCAGGCATTAATTTGGGATACTCTTGTCCAAATAAATAAAAATAACCTTGTAGAAGGTTTTGGTAAATTATTCAAATAGAAATTTATGTCATTTACTAAAGACGAATATAAACAAAGATTAAAAAAAGTTCAGTCGATGATGCAGAATAAAGGTATCGAACTATTGATTTCTCACGATACTAATAACATGAATTATTTAACCGGTTATGACGCCTGGTCTTTTTATTATGCACAGTGTGCTATTGTTCATGTTAATGCTGACGAACCTTTATGTTTTGTAAGAGCTCAAGATTCAGGAGGTGCGTACATAAAAACGTATCTCAAAGATGAAAACATAATTGTGTATGATGAAAATTATATTCATACATGGCCAAAACATCCTTACGATTATTTAGTAAAGATTATTAAAGACAGAAATTGGGATAAGCTTTCAATTGGAGTTGAGATGGATGCTCATTACTTCACAGCTTTTTGTTATGAAAAGATAAAACATGGCTTACCGAATGCAAAAATAAAAGACTCAGAAAGATTAGTAAATTGGGCAAGATTTGCAAAATCTGATGCAGAAATTAATTGCATGAAAACTGCTGCAATAATTTCAGAAAAAGGAATGAAGACTGCAATGGAGGTAATAAAACCGGGTGTCAGACAATGCGATGCAGTAGGTGACATACAAAAAACTTTATTTTATGGGACACCTCAGTTTGGAGGAGAATATTCTAGTATAGCAACACTCTTACCAACGGGAAAAGGAACATCTGCATCTCATTTAACAGCAACCCAAGATAAGTTTGTAGAAGGTGAGGCGACAATTGTTGAGTTATCTGGAGTTTATAAAAGATATCATGCGCCAATGGCAAGAACAGTCTTACTTGGTAAACCAGATCAATTAAAAATAGACACAATGAACAAAACTATCGAAGCTCTGCAAGCTGGAATAGATGCTACTAAAGCTGGGAATACTGCAAATGATGTAGCTCAAGCTTTTTGGGGCATTTTAGACAAATATGGCATAGAAAAAAAATCAAGAACTGGTTACTCAATCGGAATAGGTTACCCACCAGATTGGGGCGAACATACTCTTAATATATATAAAGGAGAAATGACTGAACTTGTACCGAATGCCTGTTTCCATATGATTGCTGTAATGCAATTTGGTGATTGGGGAGTTGAAGCTTCTGAGGCTATAAGAGTTACAGAAAAAGGGTGTGAATTATTCTGTAATTTTCCAAAAGAGTTACACATTAAGAGCTAATTAACTGTTGCAAACAACTTAACTAAGTGTTTTAAAAACTAACCTATGTCAAAAAAAGAAGATTTTGTAAAATTTGATAAAGTCGACAAAAGTTACGATGGAAAAGTATTAGTAGTTAAAGACTTAAATTTAGATATCAAAGAAGGTGAGTTCGTAACAATGCTTGGACCATCTGGTTCAGGAAAAACTACGTGCTTAATGATGCTTGCTGGTTTTGAAACTCCTACTAATGGAGAAATCTATTTAGATAATAATCCAATTTCAAATATTCCTCCACACAAAAGAGGTATTGGAATGGTCTTTCAAAATTATGCTCTTTTTCCTCATATGACAGTTTTTGAAAATTTGGCTTTTCCTTTGAGAGTAAGAAAAATTTCAAAAGAAGATATTGAGAAAAAAGTAGATAAAGCTTTGGCAATGGTTTCATTGTCAGAATTTGGAAATCGTATGCCAGGACAACTCTCTGGTGGTCAACAACAAAGAGTAGCAGTAGCAAGAGCATTGGTATTTGATCCATCAGTAGTTTTAATGGACGAACCTTTAGGTGCTTTAGATAAAAATTTAAGAGAGAGTATGCAGTATGAAATTAAACATATTCATGAGAGTATTGGAGTAACAGTTGTGTATGTCACTCACGATCAAGGTGAAGCATTAACAATGTCAAACAGAATAGCTGTGTTTAATGATGGTAAAGTCCAACAACTCTCAAGTCCAGATAAATTATATGAAGAGCCTGTTAATTCTTTCGTTGCAGAGTTTATTGGAGAGAATAATACTTTTGCTGGTGAAATTTCAGATATATCAAATGGATCATGTAAAGTTAAACTAGACAAGGGTGAAATAATTGCAAATCCAATTTCAGTTAAGTCTGTTGGCGAAAAAACTACAGTTTCAATTAGACCTGAAAGAGCATTGATTAATCCAAAAGATAAAATGGATAACAATCAAAAAGGTAAAATTGAGGAAGTCATTTATCATGGTGATCACACTAGAGTGAGACTTAATTTATTAGGCAATTCTGAATTTATTTTAAAAGTTCCAAACAGTTCTCAAAATTTAGATATTAAACTTGGAAATGAGATTGATATTGGATGGAACAGTCGAGATGCAAGAGCTTTAGACCCAAAATAAGCGAAATTATTACAAAATTACCAAAATCCCCTGTTGACTCTCTTTTCCTATGTTGCTGTACTTCGTTTTTTATAAAAAAAACGTTTAAACGGAGGATAAATGAGAAAATTAAGTAAATTATTACTTGCCGTAACTTTTGCTATCTCAGTATCTTCATCAGCATTTGCAGTAGTTGTTGCATCATGGGGTGGAGCTTACACAGAAAGTCAAAAGTTAGGATATGGAGATCCAACTGCAAAAGCATTGGGTATCCCTATCGAATGGGTAGATTATTCTGGTGGATTGTCAGAAATCAAAGCTCAAAAAGAAGCAGGAGCGATTACATGGGATATTATAGATGTATTTGCTTATGACACTATCAATGGTTGTGACGAAGGGATTTTTGTTGAATTTGATTTTGACAAAGACTTTCCACCAGCTCCAGATGGTACACCTGCAAGTGAAGACTTCTTTACAGACATGCCAAGTAAATGTGCTGTAGGAAATATTTTATATTCTTGGAACTATGCTTACAATAGTGATCTATTAAAAAGCACTCCAAAGACTTTAAAAGATTTCTTCAACACAAAAAGATTTCCAGGAAAAAGAGCTATTTACAAAAGTGCTCTTACAAACTTAGAAATTGCTTTGGCAGCTGATGGAGTAAAAATGGGTAAAGGTGGAGAATTTATTTACAAAAAATTAGAGGATCCAGCTTATGTAACAAGAGCAATGAACAAAATCAAAGCACTTTGTGAAGATCCAAATGGCGGATGTGTATTTTGGTCAGCAGGTGCTCAACCACCAGAACTATTAATGAGTGGTGAAGTTGTAATGGCAACTGGTTGGAATGGTAGATTTTTCAATGCAGCAGTTGGAGAAGGTGCTCCAATAGTTCAAGTTTGGGACGGACAAGGCCTTGACTACGAGTATTTTGCATTAGTTAAAGGTGGACCAAACCAAGCTGACGCTATGAAAGCTTTAGCCATGATGACAAATACTGAAATGTTAGCAGGAAGTGCAAAATATATTGCATATGCTCCATGGAGAAAATCATCTATTGCAGTTATGGAAGCAGGAGAGCCTTGGTATAAAGATGGAAAAACTAATATGGTTCCACATATGCCAACTGCACCAGCTAACTTAAAAAGATACTTCTTAGTAGACGCTGAGTACTGGGCTGATAATGGTACAGAACTTGGTGAACAGTGGGAAGCTATGAAAGCTAGTATTAAATAATTAAAGTTTTAAACACTTTAATTTTATATTATATTAAGGGCGGCTATTTTAACCGCCCTTTTTTTATGAGCTCAGAAACACAAAAAATACTATCCACTGATGGAATTCCTTTAGAAGAAAGTCTTAAAAAAGCAGAAAAAAAAAATAAAATAAAAGCATTTCTTTTAGTAACCCCATTACTCTTATTTCTTATTATAACTTACATAGTTCCAATTGCTGATATGTTTTCACGAAGTATTGACGATAAGATGGTTACCAATATGTTACCTAAAACATATAAAGCTATGGAACAGTGGGATGGAAAAGAGCTTCCACCAGAAGAAGTATTCGAAGCGTTTTATCTAGATTACAAAATTTTAGTAAAAAATAAGACTGCAGGAAAATTACAAACGCAGCTAAATTATGAAAAAAATGGCTTTAAAAGTGTTTTGAAAAAACTAGCAAGAAAGCAGAAGAAATTTGAGGAAGGTAATTATAAAGAGCAAATAATGAAAGTGCATAAAAGATGGAGAAATGTTGAATATTGGAGGGCAATTAAAAGAAGAGCCCCAGCATACACTTACTCTAAATATTTAAAGGGTGTTGATATGTACTCAAACGAGGACGGTAAAATAGTTCAGGTATCCGAAGATAGAAGAATTCATAGAATTTTATGGTCAAGAACTTTGGAAGTGGCATTTTTTGTAACTCTATTTTGTTTTTTAATGGCTTATCCAATTGCGCATTTATTAGCAACCCTTCCAATGAAGTACAGCAATTTGCTAATGATTTGTGTACTGCTGCCGTTTTGGACCTCATTACTTGTACGAACAGCCAGTTGGATGATTTTATTACAGCAACAAGGAATTGTTAATGACTTTTTTGTTTGGATTGGCCTTGTGGCCGACGATAACAGGCCGGAGATGATGTATAACAAGACCGGGACTTATGTTGCAATGACGCAAATACTTTTACCATTTATGGTATTACCTTTGTACAGCGTTATGAAAACAATTTCTCCAAGCCTTATGAGAGCAGGTAAGTCTTTAGGAGCTACTCCAGCAGTAGCTTTTTTTAAAGTTTATTTCCCGCTAACAATTCCTGGTATTGGGGCAGGTTGTTTATTAGTATTTATTCTTGCAATTGGATATTACATAACTCCAGCTTTAGTAGGTGGGGCCTCAGGAACACTTATCAGTAACCAAATAGCTTATCACATGAAGAGTACTTTAGATTGGAGTTTTGCATCTGCGATGGGTTTAATGCTTTTGACTGGAGTACTTGTTATCTATTGGATTTATAACAAACTTGTAGGAGTTGATAATATTAAACTAGGATAATTATGGCTTTACCTAAATATACAGAACCTCATTACAGAATTTGGCATTATTTTTATCTTTTTGTTTGTGGATGTGTTTTCTTCTTTTTAATTGCACCTTTATTTGTAATTTTTCCATTATCATTTAATGCGGAGGAATTTTTAGTCTTTACAGATGGAATGAAAAGACTTGATCCAGATGCTTTTTCTACTAGATGGTATAAGGATATGGTCTATGGCACAAAAAATCCATGGGGATTAGCAGCTAAGAATAGTTTTATCATTGCTATATTTGCCACGATAGGATCAATTATACTTGGAACTTTAGCTGCTCTTGGTTTGAGTAGCAGACATATGCCATACAAAGGTCTGATTATGGCAACTTTAATATCTCCAATGATTGTTCCTCTAATTATTTCTGGAGTTGCAATTTTCTTTTTCATGGCAAAAGTAGGTTTAGCTGCAACACATTTAGGGATAATTTTAGCGCATATTATTTTAGGAACTCCATTTGTAGTAATAACAGTAACCGCAACGCTTTCTGGATTTGATCATAGTATTACTAGGGCCGCTTCTAGCTTAGGAAGCAATCCATTTAATACTTTTATGAAAATAACTTTGCCGTTAATACTTCCTGGTGTTATTTCTGGAGGTTTGTTTGCTTTTGTTACATCATTTGATGAGGTTGTAGTTGTATTATTCTTAGCAGGCTTAGATAATACAACAATTCCAATTCAAATGTGGACAGGTCTTAGAGAGCAGCTTAGTCCAACAATTTTGGCTGTAGCAACTTGCTTAATAGTTTTGTCAGTATTAATTTTACTAACAGCTGAGCTTTTAAGAAGAAGATCTGAGAGATTAAGAGGAATAAATAGATAGTTTAGTTTACAGACTCAATTACTGTAGCAATTCCCATACCCAAACCAATACACTGAGTTGAAAGTGCATATTTTTTATTTTCTCTCTTAAGTAATTCAGCAGCTTTGCCTGTGATTCTTGCTCCTGTAGCTCCAAGAGGATGTCCAAGGGCAAGCGCTCCACCATCTAAATTAACTTTATCTTTGTCTATACCTAAATCTTTAATACATGCTAGGGATTGCGATGCGAAAGCCTCATTCAATTCAACAATATCAATTTTATCTGCTGACAAATTAGCTCTTTCTAAAGCTTTTTTTGATGCTCCTATTGGCCCTAGTCCCATATAGTCAGGGTCACAACCTTGTACTGCCGTAGAAATAATTCTTCCCAAAATATTTAAATTATTTTCTTTTGCATAACTTTCTTCACAAACTAATGTTGCAGCTGCACCATCGGTTAAAGGTGATGAAGTAGCTGCTGTAACAGTTCCATTTTCGTCGAAAGCGAGTTTTAATCCATCCAACTTTTCCATTGTGCTGCCTGGTCTAATATTTCCATCGGTATCACAATCCCCGATTGATACAATTTCGTTTTTAAAATTACCTTTTGTTTGTGCTTCATGTGCTTTTTGATGACTTGAGATTGCAAATTCCTGTTGTTGACTTCTTGAGATATTATATTTTTTAGCAACATTTTCAGCGGTAGTTCCCATTGAAAAATATACATGAGGATTGTCATTTTTATTTTCTGGATAAGGTATTGGATCAAACCCTGTATTAACTCTTGTCATACTTTCAACTCCACCACATATAAATACCTTTCCTGCACCTAATGAAATTTTACCTGCAGCAATATGAATAGCTTCCATTGAAGAACCACACCATCTGTCAACTGTCATTCCTGAAGTTTTGACATCCATATTAGTTAAAAATGTTGTCAACTTTCCAATATTAAATGATTGCTCTCCAGTTTGAAATGCACAACCAACAACAATATCTTCAATGTCTTCTTTTTTAACATTGGATTTAGCAACTAAATTTTTAATTACCTCTGCTAATAAATTTACTGGCTTTGTATCTACAAGGGCACCTTTTCTCGCCATTGTAAAAGGTGATCTAGAGAAGCCGGCAATTACAGGTTTAAACATAATAATAAATATAAGGTTAATCTGGGAATGGTAAAGAAGTTATAATGCCTTTTCTATTTTTTCCATTGAAAGTATTCACAAAGACCTCATTTCCAATTTCCCAATAATCTTTTAAAATCATAGAAAGACCTATATTCTTTTTAAATCTTGGAGAATATATTCCTGATGCAATTTGCCCAATTTTTGCATTGTTTTTTGAGTATACTGGTAAAGGCACCCCAGTAGGTTTACATGGATCTCCATCAAACAAAATTCCTCTCATTTTTTGACTTATTCCATCAGATTGGATCTTTCTCAGAGCCTGTTTACCTATAAAATCGTGATCATCCTCTTGTTTGCAATATTTTTCGAGATTACACTCCAAAGGATTATTTTCTCTTGTAAAATCATTTCCATATGACATTAACCCAGCCTCAATTCTATCAATTAAATTTGGACATCCTGGAGAAATATTAAATTTTTGTCCATTTTCCCATACACTGTCCCAAAGTTTTTCTCCAAGTTCTATTTCATTAAAATGGGTTTCAAATCCCTTAAAATATATTTCAAAACCATCTTGTTTACTATACCCCGATCTAGCAATAATTTGTTTAGTTCCTAAAAAATCAAAAACTTTAAAATTAAAAAATTTTAACTTCTTTATATCCTCCCCAAATATTGAAATTAGAAGATCTTCAGATTTTGGACCTTGAATAGCTAGTGGATAAACATCTGGTTCGATAATTTCTACATTTAAATTTGATCCTAATGCAATTCCTTTAGCCCAAAGTAAAATATCCGAATCCGCAATAGAAATCCAAAACATATCATCATCTAGTTTTAATAAAACTGGATCATTAATCATTCCAGCAGTTTCATCAATTATTGGAATATAAAAACATTTACCGGTCTCCATTTTTTTTATGGATCGAGGTGTCAATTTTTGTACTAGTTTTTCAGCATCAGGCCCTGTAATTTGTACTTGTCTTTGACAAGAGACATCCCATACTTGAACCTGCTCTCTTAAATGCCAGTAGTCTTCTTCAACAGTATTTTTAAAACCTTTTGGTAGTAGCATGTGATTGACAACAGTAAAATCAGATACTCCACATTCCTCTACTTTATTTGTAAATGGAGTTCGTCTTATACGTCTAGACATATTTAATTTTATATTTTTTTGTGAAATTAAATTTTCTTCACTCATTTTATTTAGACCACCATACTGTGTAACTATTTTTAGAAATTATAATTGGAATATGATATTTTTTATTTTGGTCTTCCATTTTAAATTTAATGTTAATTTCTGAAATTATTTTTTTTTCTGAAAAATAATTGCCAGTTTTACAAACCATTTCATATTCACACTTACAGTCGTTTTTACTTAATTCAAATTCATGAAGTATTCGACCACCTTCATCAGATTTAGTTTCGCAGAAAACTTTTTTTTCTCCACTCTCACTAATTTGATAAATAATTACATCAATATCTGCGGCGTGTGAGCCATTTGTTGCATCTAATAAATGAGAAGAGAAAGTTGCCACAATTATTCTATTGATGATTTCTCTCTTTTACTTGCAACTGCAGAAACTATTGGGCTTAATACAGGTTTTGCTTTAACATTTACACATGCGGGCTTTCCACTTTCCATTGCCCTTTTAAGTGCTGGACCTAGTTCTTCTCTTTTATTAACTAATTCTCCATGTCCTCCAAAACCCTCAAATATCTTGTGAAATGGTATATCGCGGAAGTCAGTTCCAACACTTTTTCCACTTTTAAATAACCTCTCTTGTTGCTGACCAATTGAAGCAAGGCCCCCGTTATTATCAATTACAACAGTAATAGGTTTTTTCTCATAAAATACACTTTCAATAGACATACCTCCTGATAAAAATGCACCATCACCACTAATCAGAACTACATTAGAATCTGGATTATGATTTTTAGCAGAAAGAGCGAATGAAACTCCAACACCTAACATACTAAAAGTCCCAGGATGTAATATTCCTTTTAATTTTTTCCCTTTGGCACCTGCAATGTTAATTGCAATTTCTGACCAAAAATGAGTATTTCCTCCATCAATTACAAGCCAATCATTTTCATTCATTGCATCTTGAACATCCAATGAAAGTTGTAGAGGGTGAATTTTTCCTCCATTTTTTTTTGATGCATCAGCTTCAATTTCTAAATCTTTCAAAGATTTATCAACCCATTCTTTCTTCTTTTTTTTATTTTCTTCAAACCAATTTGCGCCTAAAGACCATTTATTATTTTTTTTTAAGTTAGATAATGTATCTAAAAAAACACCAGGATCACTTAGTAAACTTAAATCTGCAGCTCTATTAAGTTCTAATTCTTCATGTGAACCATTTACACAAACTAATTTTGTTGATTCTGGTATAAAAGGTGGATTTCCAAAGTTTAATTGATTATCCAATCGCGCTCCAATAACAAGAACCAGATCTGAATTGTGTAATGCAAATTCTGAAGGAGGGTATTGATGTATGTCAGCCAAACCCATGTAAGCGTTAGCTTCTTCTCCTAATAATTTTTGATGATACGGAACATTAAAAATTGGTATATTTAAATTGTTACCAGCTGCCTCAAGATTTTTTTCTGAATGTGACCACCAAACACCGTGTCCACCAATGATAACTGGTTTTTTTGAATTACAAGCAAGTTCTAAGACTTCTGAAAGTGAATTTGGATCTGGCCAAGCTTTGGCTATAGGTTTTGCTTTTTGAGAATATGGTCTTTCTTCTAAACCAACTTTCTCTTCAAAAGATGAAAACATTATATCAACAGGAAGACTAAGATGTACAGCCCCAGGATACCCGTTAGTTGCAATATGATATGCTTTGTCTACAAATTCTCTTATTCTAGTTCCATCAGTAATACTTGCGCTATATTTTGTTAAAGGGGCTGCAATTGAAACATCATCAATTTCCTTAAAACCACCTGAACCTTGTCTTTTGAGACTGCTAGATCCTGTAATGTAAATAATTGGACTTCTCTCACCCCAAGCTTCCATCATTGAAGGGACAGCGTTAGTAAATCCTTCAGGTCCAACCAAACATACTGATGGTTTACGAGTAATTCTAGTATTGCCATCTGCTAAATGTCCAGCAATCTGCTCATGTGGAGTGTTTATAACTTCAATTTGGCACTCAGCAAAACCCTCAATTGCTGGATTACAAAAACCTCCCGAAAGAGTAAAAACTTTACTAATTCCCTTATCTTTTAAAGCCCTAGCAAGCAAGGCTCCACCTCTGATTTTATTTTCTCTCATTTAATAATTAACCTTATTAATAGTATTCTCTATTACTATCTTAGAAGTAACATCATTAATATCATTTAATCCTACTAATCCTAAAGTTGTGCTGACTTCTTCTTTAATTATTTCCACAATTCTCCTTAATCCTTTTCTTCCATCAGCGCCCATTGCATACATTACAGGCCTACCAATCATTGCATAATTCGCGCCAAATGCAAGCGCTCTCACGATATCACTACCACTTCTTATTCCACTATCAAAGATTAAAGGAAAATCACTTCCCACTGATTTTCTGATTAGTGGAAGCATATTTATTGCTGCTGTGGCACTATCTAATTGTCTGCCTCCATGATTTGAAACTTGAATTGCATCAGCGCCTGCATCTTTGATTTGCACTGCATCATCAGGAGACATTACTCCTTTAATTATAAGTTTACCCTTCCATTTATCTCTCACTCTCTTAAGAGTGTCCCAATCAGTAGATCCTCTACTTTCTTTTCTTTTAAAAATACCGTCTCCACTTTTAGATGTTACATAGTTCATTGGTTTAGGAATACCGTTTAGTAAAGTTGATAAAGACCAAGTAGGGTGAGTTGCAAAATCAAAAAATTGTTTTGGACCAATCTTAAAAGGGTAGGAGAAACCATTTTTATCATCTCTAGTTCGCCTGGAAAGTACTGGAACATCTACAGTTAATATTGCAACTTCATATCCAGTATTCTTAGCTCTATCTAAAAGTTCCATAACAAAATTTTCATCCTGAAATATATATAGCTGAATCCATGAGTGACCCTCTGAAAGTTCATACATTTTTTCTAAAGTTGTAGTGGAGGCCATAGAAACACACGTAGGTATATTATTTCTTGCACTTTCAGCTGCTAACATTGAGTCTGCTCCAGGCCATGATAAATTAGTCATTCCCATTGGAGCAAAACCAAAGGGAAAATCGAACTCATACCCTAATACTTGTTTTTTAAGAGATCTCTTTTCAACATTTCTTAAAACTTTAGGTTCAAGTCTAATTTGATCTAAAGCTTTGCTATTTATTTCTGCTAGTTTTTCATCTCCAGATGCTCCATCAATAAAATCAAAAACTAACTTTGGTAGACGTTTTCTTGACAGTTCCCTTGCATCTTTGATGCTAAAAATTTTTTGACTTGGTAGAATATTATCACTCATTATTTATTTTAATATATTCTTTTAAATTAAGTTGTTTATTTTGATCAACAAAATAAGCATTATGGCCTTCTCTGGAAGCATAAACCTCTGTTGGTTTTCCGTCAATAAAAAGTACAGCAACTCCATCATCAACAGCTACACCACTTGGTAAAGTTTTATTTTTTATATTTTGTCTGTACTTATGTGCTCTTTTTTCATCTGAATAATGTGGGGTAAAACTTCCAGATATAAGCCCAATGCCACCTAATGGATTGAAGCCAGGTCCATCTGAGTCTGTAAGAAAATAATCAAACCAACATGCAGCTCCAGCACTTACACCAGAAAGAATTATTCCTGAGTTATAAACTTCTTTAAAAATTTCAAATAAATTATTTTTTCTCCATAAATTGAGCATGAATTTAGTATTTCCTCCACCAACATAAATAGCATCTAAATTTGAAATCCAGTTTTCAAATCCCTTAACTTTGGAGACAAGATTGAAATGAGAAATTTTAAAGTTAGTATTTTCAAATCTTTTATAGAATAGCTCAGTTTTTTTGGAATCATCATGACTAGCAGTTGGTAAAAACCCTATAGAGCATTTTTTTTTATTTACTTGATCTAAAAAAAATTGATCTAAATCGCTATCTTCATTATGAGTGAAACCACCACCTCCAACTGCTATTATTTGTTTTTTACCCTTCACTAAATAAATTTTTTTTAATTTGTGGTTTTAATGCCAGGCCAAGGATTAGGCACTTTTGGAATATTTCTATTTAGACCTCTTACAATTTCTCCTTTTGCATCATACATGGGCAACTTACAGATTTCTCCTTTATGTACTTTTCCATCAGTACATTTAATATCAACAACATCTCCTGGTCCATTTTCATCATTATTGAGGTGCACAATACCAACTCCACAAATTTGATATGGTGACCAAGTACTAGAAGTTACTTTACCAATAATTTTTTCATTAATTTTAATACTTTCACCTTTAATAGCAGTTCCTTCTACAACTCTAATTCCCCATGTCTTACATTTTTTATCTGATGTCATGAGAGCTTCTTTTCCAATAAAATCTTCTTTATCAAAATTTATAAAACGTCCAAGACCAACTGAAAATGGATTTGTTTTTTTTGTAAAATCTTGTCCTGCAGATAGTAGACCTGCTTCAATTCTTCTACATCTAAAACCAGGGGTTGCTACTAAAATCATACCTAATTTTTTTCCCTCCTCAAGAATTAAATCTCCGATTTTTTCAGTTTCATTTTCAGGTCGAAAATAAATTTCCCAACCCAGTTCATTTGTAAAACCACTTCTACTTACAATTACTTTTTGATCTAAGATTTGTAATTCTTTCCAATCAAAATATTTCCAGTCATTTTCAGAAAATCCATCTGCTATATTTTCTAAAAGTTTCATTGACTTAGGGCCTTGGATTTGACTTACCCATACTTCAGGATCTCTTATATCAACATCCATATTTTTAGAGTGAGCTTTATACCAAGAAAAAAGATCCCCATCTGCTTGAGCAAACCAATATTTATCTTCGTCAATTTTTAATAAAACTCCATCTGTAATCATTCCCCCATCATGATAACAAGCAAACTGGTAAGAACATCTACCTTTTGATATTTTTGATACATCTCTTGGAAATATTTTTTGCAATAATTTTAATGAATCTGAACCAGATATTTCAAATGGATGTTCACCAGTATGTCTAAAGATTATTTCTTGCCTTCCTTTCCAATACATTTCATCGGAACTAACATTTGACAATTTTTCAAGTGTTAATCTTCCGGCATAATTAGAATATTCAGGGTCATAGGGTAGCTCTTGATAAGTTAGTGGATGAACTTGAATTGACCTTGCAAGCTCCAAAGAGTTAGAGTTTTCAAGGCTAACAGGCTTTACTGTAAACCTATATTTATTGATTAAATCTTTCATTACTTTTTTTTAAATAATCAAAATACATCAATAAAACAAATAAAAAAGAACCATTTTCACTGTTGCTATATAAGTTGCTAATTGTTACCTTTTATTTTTTTAAAGAGAGGAAATTATGAAAAACATTTTTAAATTGATATCAGTTTCATTGGTATCACTATTTGTAACGTTTTCTTTTGCTAATGCATCAAGTGGAGTTTTTAAATTATCTCATGATGTTGGTTTTGGAAAAGATACAAATTTAGACGCAATTACTAAAGGACGACTTTTTCAGGTAGTAATAATGACACAGAACCGTCTTGTAAGAAAAGATCTCAAAGGGGTTACATCTCCTGAGTTAGCAACAGACTGGTCAGGAAATGCAGATGCAACAGAATGGACTTTTAACTTAAGAAAAGGTGTTAAATTTCATGATGGATCTGATTTTGATGCAGAGGATGTAAAATATTCTTTGATGAGAGTTAAAGATCCTGAAATTGGTTCGCCTGCAAAGAAAAGTATGAGTGCAGTAACAGATATTGAGATTGTAGACTCACACACAGTTAAAATGAAGTTGAACACATCTTTTGCTGATTTTCCGCTTTTATTAACTGATTATAGACTAAGAATGATACCTAGTGGATCAGGAGATACTATTGGAAAAACAGGTATTGGAACTGGACCTTTTATAGTAGAAAAGTTTGATGCTGAGGGAACAACAATTCTTAAAGCAAACCCAGATTATTGGGAAGGCGCACCTAAACTTGCTGAAGTTCATGTAATAGCTATCCCAGATGGTCAAGCTAGAATTCAAGCTCTACTTACAGGTCAAATTGATATGAATAGATATGTTCCGTTCAATCAGAAAAAAATATTTGATGGTAATTCAAAGTTTAACGTTTCAGTTATACCTACTGGAAACTGGAGAGGTATGGTAATGAGAACCGACGTTGCACCATTTGATGATCCTAGAGTAAGAAAGGCTGTCAGAATAGCTGTAGATAGACAAGAGTTAGTTGATTTAGTTATGGCTGGAGCAGCAACAGTATCATGTGATACTCCTGTTGCACCTTCTGACCAATACAGAATGGAGAAGAATTGTCCACCTCAACCAGCAACTGCAAAAAAACTCCTTAAAGAAGCTGGCTATCCTGATGGTATTGATATGACAATTCATGTTTCTACAAAAGAACCAACATGGCCAACTATTGCTGAGGTTTTACAACAACAATTTGCTAAAGCTAACATAAGAGCAGATATCCAAATGACACCTTCAAAAAGTTATTGGAATGAAACTTGGATGAAAAAAGCTGTAGCAATGACACGTTGGAATGAAAGACCTGCTGACAGTATTTTGCATGAAGCTTATCATAGTGAAGCAAAATGGAACGAGTCCTTTTATAAAAGTGCTTCTTTTGACAAGAATTTAGCTGAAGCTAGAGGAGAGTTAAATTTTAACAAAAGAAAAAAAGCATATATTAATGCACAGAAAACACTATGGGAAGAATCTGGAACAATGATTCCTTACCATGTATCTAGACTGGTTGTCACATCTTCTAAAGTGAAAAACCTCGACGAAGTTGAGTATTTTTCAATAAGATGGCACACAGTTAGCGTTCAATAATAATTTTGTTTTACAGGCCTTTAAGTAGGCCTGTAAAACCTCTTTCATTTCTAAATAAATAATTTAAAATTTAAGTATTCTTATGCTTTTTTTAATTATAAAGAGAATTCTATTAGGTCTAATAACTTTATTTATTGTATCATTAATCACTTTTGTTGGAACAGAAATTTTACCTGGTGATGCATGTACAACGTATCTTGAAAGGCAAGCATTTGGAGAACAATTAGAAGCTTGTTATAGAAGATTAGGTTTGAACGTTCCTGCATATGAGAGATACATATCCTGGGCAGTAAATGCTATTCAAGGAGACTTTGGTTATTCATTAAGTGGAGAAATGCCAATTAAAGAGGTTCTAGGACCACGAATTAAAAATTCGTTAGTTCTAGCATCAGCTGCTATTTTCATTGGCATACCAATCGCTTTAATACTAGGAATTGTAACTGCACTATGGAGAGATAAATTACCTGATGTAGCAATTTCAACAGTAACAATATTTGCTATGACTATTCCAGAATTTATCAGTGCTACACTATTAATTTTAATTATTGCAATATGGCTAGAATGGCTGCCTGGTATAGTAATAGTTCCAACTGATGTTTCATTCCTAGAACTATTACCCAATATAATTTTGCCAGTGATTGCTATAGCTATGATTATGACAGCTCATATGGCACGTATGGTAAGATCAAGTGTCATTCAAGTTATGGCAAGTGAATATGTTCAAATGGCAATTTTAAAAGGTGTTCCATATTGGAAAATGGTTTTTAAACATGTTTTACCAAATGCATTGTTACCGGCTATTAATGTTGTAGCTTTAACAATTGCATGGTTATTAGGCGGAGTTGTTGTAACTGAAGTTGTATTTAATTACCCAGGTCTTGGAAGATTAGTTATAGAGTCTATTTCAAATAGAGATTTACCCACAGTTCAAGCATTAGCAATAATTCTTGCATCTATATATGTTAGTATAAATTTATTAGCAGACCTAATGACATTGATGCTTAATCCAAGATTAAAGACGTTGCAGATAAGAAAATAATATGAAATTAGATAATATTTATCAGGAAGAAAAGAAAAGTAATTTCGCAAAAGTCTCTGATATAATAGTTACAATGGCCTCAAGACCATCGGGTTTCATTGGTTTAAGTATATTGATTTTCCACGTTATTCTTGCATTTATTAGCCCTTATATTGCGCCATATGATTTTAAAGCAATTAACCCAACTTTAATGCTACAGGCTCCTTCCGCTGAGTATTGGTTTGGAACTGATGATCTTGGACGAGATGTTTTTACTAGAACAATTTTAGGTGGAAGAACAGCTTTAACAATTACTTTCTTTGGATCTTTGATAGCACTACTTTGGGGTGGTCTGTTAGGAATTTTTTGTGGACTGGTTGGTGGAAAAACTGATGACATAGTGATGAGAATTGTTGATGCATTTTTATCTATACCGTGGATATTAGCAATGTTGTTAATTGTATCTTTGTTAGGTACATCAACTGAGGTACTGATACCTGCTTTAGGTTTTTTTTATGGTAAAGGAATTGTAAGAGTTGCAAGAGCTGCAACCCATGATGTTATTGCAAAAGACTTTATTGTATCCGCTAGAGCAAGAGGTCATAGTAATTTTTCAATTATATGGAATGAGATAATTCCAAATGTAAGAGATGCAATTTTAGTTGAAGGTGCGATGAGATGGTCATGGATGCTACTTGGATTTAGTTCTTTGTCATTCCTAGGTTTTGGTGTTAGTCCTCCAACTCCAGATTGGGGATTGATGATATCAAACGCCAGAGGTTTAATGTCTTTTGCTTATTGGTCAGTGATAGCTCCAATTGTTGGTTTAAGCAGCTTAATAATCGGCATCAATTTGACAGCTGATGCTTTCGCAAAAGCATTAGGTATAGATAGATCAACAAAAGCGCCTGTTTAAAAATGACTGAAATAATTCAAAAAGTAAAAAATTTGTCTATTGGGTTTAAAAGTAAAAAAGGTGAAGAGATTTTAATATTAAGAAACATAAGCACAAATATTAAAAAAGGTGAAACCGTTGGTATTGTTGGAGAATCTGGATCTGGTAAAAGCACTCTTGCACTTGCAATGATGGGCTATGTTAAGCATGGTCTCTATACTATTGGTGGAGAATGTGAATTTAATTCATCAAATCTTTTAAAAATGAAAAATAGAGATTTGGAAAAAATCAGAGGTAGGAAAATCGCAATGATACCACAAAATGCTGGGCAGGCATTAACACCAAATTTAAAAATAGGTTATCAAATTGATGAGGCATTACAGTTGCATTCTGATTTAAAGGAGGAGGAAAGAGAGCAAAAAATTTCTGAATTGCTAAATAAAGTGAGACTTCCTTCACCAGAAACAATTGCTCTTCGATATCCTCATGAACTTTCAGGGGGACAACAACAAAGAGTTGCTGTTGCAATGGCATTAGCTGGAACCCCTGATCTTTTATTATTGGACGAACCTACCACTGGCTTAGATGTAACAACACAAGCTCACGTTTTAGAACTACTTAATTTCATTGCCAAAGACACTGGAACATCAATGGTTTATGTGAGCCATGACCTAGGAGCAATAGCTCAAGTAAGTGACCGTATTATTGTAATGTACTCTGGTGAAATAGTTTTAGAGGGACCCTCTAGAGATATTCTTAAAAAACCAATTCATCCATATACATATGGTTTGCTTAAATCTATACCAAAATTATCACTAGCAGGGCTTCCACAGTCAATGCCTGGTAGCCAACCTCAACCCGGAAAAATGCATAGAGGCTGTAGTTTCTTTGATAGGTGCGATTTTTCAGAAGAAAAATGTAAAAATAACTCTCCTCAACTTGAGCACTTAGAAGAATTAAACACAAGTGTTAGATGTTTTAATTATAAAAGTTTAATGAATGATAGTCAGGTTAATCAAACTGTTAATAAAATTAAGACGAGTTTGCATGATAAAGAAATATTAAACCTTTCAAAAGTTTCAATAAGTTACGCTAAGCAAAAACTTTTAGATCAAGTGTTAAATAGAATTTCTGACGACAACCCAACTGTAAAAGATATTAATATTAACATTAAGAAGGGTGAAACTATAGCTCTTGTTGGAGAGTCAGGTAGTGGAAAGTCAACAATTCTTAAATCTATTGCAGGGTTACTCAGAACTAAAGGTGGAATAATAAAATTTGATCAAAATAGAAATTTATCGTCTGACCTCAAAGAGAGAGATCCTAATGATTTAAGAATTATTCAATTAATTTTTCAAAATCCAGATGAGTCTTTAAACCCTAACCATACTGTTGAAGAAATAATAGCGCAACCATTAAAATTATATTTTGGTTTAAAGGGTGAAGAATTAAAAAAAAATATTATAGATCTATTACAAAAAGTAAGACTTGGAGAATTTTATATGTCCAGGTACCCCAGACAATTATCTGGTGGTGAAAAACAGAGAGTTGCAGTAGCAAGAGCTTTTGCAGCTAAACCAGATATTATATTATGCGATGAGGTAACATCTGCATTAGATGTATCAGTTCAAGCGGCTGTATTAAATTTGCTACAACAACTTAAAGAAGATTTTGGAACTACATATATATTTGTTTCACATGATTTAGCTGTCGTAAGAGCTATAAGTGATAGAGTTGCTGTTCTTTATCAAGGAAGATTGTGTGAAGTGGGACCATCAAAAGATGTTTATCAATTTCCATCACATCCTTATACAGAGGTTTTATTAGGAGCTGTGTTGGAACCAGATCCAGATATCAAACCAATATTAGTTGCTGAGGATATTGTAGAAGAAAAGCCACCTCAAAAAGGGTGTAGTTTTCAAGGGAGATGTTCAAGAATATTAGGTGATATTTGTAAGAGTGAGGTACCACCTTGGCAAATAACTAACAGTGGAAACTCTATCAGATGCCACATACCATTAAAAGATTTACAAAAAGACCAAATTAATTAAAGTTTTATATTTATTATTTTAAATTTGCATTCAATTATGTTTAAATACCTTTTAGGATGAAAAATAATTCTACTTTGATTAAAAATTTATTATCTGATTTTAGAATAAATATTTATTTTCAGAATATTTCTTTGATGTTAATAGGTACACTTATCCTAACTTTTTCATCAAAAATTCAAGTTCCATTTTGGCCAGTTCCAATGACGATGCAAACTTTTGCAGTTTTCATAATTGGAATGACATTTGGTTCAAAGTTAGCGTTTTTTACACTTTTATTATATCT
>CACKXQ010000017.1 GCA_902604245.1 uncultured Pelagibacteraceae bacterium
TTTGGTCTTGAAAAAATAGCTGATGCATTCCAGAAAAGGGCAGAAAGTTTATAATATATTCAAAATCAGTTTAAGAGCTTGATCTACGGTTGCTTTTTGAATTGAAACTCTTTTTTTACTTTTAAATAAGTTTTTCTTAATAATTGTTTTACTTCCTTTTTTAAGTCCTACGTAAACTAGTCCAACTGGTTTTTCTTTTGTTCCTCCATTTGGTCCAGCTATACCAGTAATGGAAACTGATATATTTGATCTACTAATTTTACTTAAATTTTTGACCATCGATAAACATGTTTCATAGCTAACTGCTCCATACTTAGTAATAGTTTTTTTTGGAACTTTAAGTAATTTTACTTTTGCATTATTTGAATAAGTTACTAATCCCATATTAAATACTTTAGACGACCCACTAAAAGATGTAATTGAACTTGCTAAAAGCCCTCCAGTACAAGATTCAGCTAAGGATAAAGTTAGTTTTTTTTTAATAAGTAACTTTAAAATTTTTAAGGATAAATTACTCATGATGTAATAATCATATAAAAGACAAGAATTGCTACTACATATAATCCAGCACAAACATCATCCATTATAACACCAAAGCTATTCTTAAAGTTTTTATCGTAATAACTTACAGGATAGGGTTTTGCGATATCAAAAATTCTAAAAAGAATAAACATTATAAAATAAAAGGTTAGAACCCTAGCTGGATCCGTTGGTTCTTTATGGGCAATTTCATAAAGACATATTGGTATTGATTGCCCAATAAACTCATCAATAACAACCTCTTTTGGATCTTTATTGGTTAAATCTTTAATGAATAAGTTTACTGAAAAAAGTGAAATTATAAAAATACCTACTAATAAAAATAAAAAAGCATCCGCTGGTACTGAAAAGATATGAAATAATATATATAAAAAGATAACTGTAACTAAAGAAGCATAGCTCCCAGGTATTCTTGGCAATTTTCCAATGCCAAACATTGTAACAAATAGAAAATTTAATTTTTTAAGCATAATAATTTAACGAGACTATTGCTTCACACGCAATAGCTTTTTCCTTTCCTATCAAACCTAATTTTTCAACTGTTTTACCTTTTAGATTAATTTGATCTTTATTTAGATTTAGCAAATTAGACAATGATGTAACAATTTTTTTTCTATATTTTGAGACTTTAGGTTTTTCACAAATTAAATTTATGTCAACATTATTTATAAAATATCCTTCTTTATCCAGATTTTTCAAAATAGGAGACAACATATTGGGTGATCTTATATTTTGAAATCTTCTATTGTTGCTTGGATAAAGAGTTCCAATATCTTTTTTTCTCATAGCGCCAAGAATTCCATCAATTATTGCGTGGATAATTACGTCTCCATCCGAATGACCTTGTAGACCAGAATGGAATGGAATTTTTATTCCACCAAGGTATAATTTTTTATTTTTGATTAATTTATGTATATCAAATCCGATACCATAAAAATTTAGAATATTAATTTTTTTTAAATCAGATTTTGTTGTAATTTTGAAATTACTTTCTTCACCTTTTATAAATTTAATTTTTTTTTTATTGTCTAAAAATAATGTTGCTTCATCAGTAATTTTTGTATTATTTAATTTGGACAGATTGAACAAGCTTTTAAAATTAAAACATTGCGGTGTCTGGGTGAATAGCAAATTTTCTCTATTCAAATTCTGAATTTTATTTTTAATTCTATATTTTGTTGAGTTATCTGTTGTAAGATAAGGCACCACCGCCTTATTTTTTTTTAGATTTAAGTTTAGTTTTTTTAATAATTTTATTGAGAAATTTGGTCGTGCCGCATCATGAATAAAAACATTTGTAAATCTTTTATTCTTTATAAAATTTAATGCCTTTTGTGATGATTGATATCTTTCTTTACCTCCTTTAATCACTTTAATAGACTTATCCTTAATACTTTTAATTGGAGTATTTGAAACAATTATTATTGACTTAAATAACTCAGATTTTATTGCCTTGTCTACCGAATGCATAAATAAAGGTTTATTTATATAATTTGTAAATTGTTTTGGATTATTTGATTTAAATCTCTTACCTTTACCTGCTGCTAGTAGTATAAAACAATTAGTCATGATTATTATAAAATTTTTTGTAGTATATTTTTAAATTATGTTTGCTTTGTTAAAAAGAAATTTGTTTATCATAGTTATATTTTTATTAACTATTTCTTTAGGTTTTATAACATTTTTAACGTTTATAAATAAAAGCTTTATTAAATTAAATGAAGATAGTCTCGAAATCCTTCTTATATCAAATATCGGTTTTGTACTTTTATTTTTTGTATTAATATTTATTGATATTAAAAGCTCTATTAAAAACAATATTAATGTAAGAGGTTCAGTTGCCAATAGAAAATATATAGTTTCATTTGCGCTTTTTACTTTGATACCATCATTATTAATTGCTATTTTTTCATTATTCATTTTTTCTTTTGCATTGGATAAATATTTTGACAAAAAAATTACCACGGCAGTTAATAATTCATATGAAATAGCTAAAAATTATGTTGATGAGAAAAGAAATAAAATAGAATCTGAGATAGTGCTAATAGCATTTGATTTAAATAAATATTCTGAATTGTATAAATCTGATCCTGATAGATATCAAATTATACTAAACACTCAGAGATTTCTTAGAGATATAGATCAACTTCACTTAATAAATCAAAACGGTAATTTAATAAGATCTGCAGCAAATTCAGATTATAAAAAAATAGAGGACAGAGCTATGCAGATGGTAAGAAATGATGACAGGCCATTAAAAATAATAAATACTTTTGAAAATAAATCAGCTGCAGTAGTAAGATTATCAAATTATGATAATACCTTTTTATATGTGCTAAAATATATAGATAAAAATATATCAAATTATCTAATCGAGTCTGAAGAAGCAGTAAATTTTTACTATACTGTAGAAAATCAAAATTTAGGTATTAGAATTTCATTTGCTATAATTTATGTTACACTTGTAACACTCCTACTATTTTTATCTATAACGATTGCTATAAGATTTTCATCGCGTTTCTTTATATCAATAAATAATTTGATAACTGCTTCAGAAAGTATTGGTAAAGGAAATCTTGATACAAAGGTACCAGACCTAAAAGCAGATATTGAAATGGAAAGACTAAATAAAAATTTCAATTCAATGATTGAAAGATTAAAGAATCAACAAGAGAAACTACTGACTAATGAACGACATGAAGCTTGGGAAAATGTTGCAAGAAAATTAGCCCATGAAATTAAAAATCCATTAACACCAATACAATTAACTATAGATAATCTTAAAACAAAATATTTACCAAATGTTGAAAATGAAAGACAAGAAAAATATTTAAATAACCTAAAAACGATTCTTAAACAAATAAAGCAAATTGAAAATTTAGTAAATGAATTTTCAGACTTTGCTAGAATGCCAAAACCATTATTTAAACCAAACAACTTAAATAATGTCATTAATGAAAATATTATCTTAGTAAATAAATTTGATAGTTCTGTTAATATTAGATTAGTTAACCATTTGCCAAAAGAAGTAGTATTAAATTTTGACAATGAGCAGTTTAATAGATTATTTTTTAACCTTATTAAAAATTCTGTAGAAAGTATTCAAGAAAAAGCTGAAAAAGACAATAAAACAGACAAAAATATAGATATAGAAATTAGACAAAGAAGAGATTATATAAATATTAATATTGTAGATACTGGAACTGGATTTAAAAACAAAAAAACCAAAGATATAATTAAACCTTATTTTACAACTAAAGAAAAAGGAACTGGATTAGGATTATCAATTGTAGATAAAATTATTAGTGATCATGAAGGATCAATTAAATTTTTAAATCATAAAAACGGTGCAAAAATTCAAATCATAATTCCATATAATAAATAATGTCAGCTGAAATTTTGATTATAGATGATAATGCAGATATAAGATTAATTCTTGATGAATTAATTAAAGATGCGGGATATAAGACTAGACTTGCTGCTAATTATAATCAAGCTTTAACTGAAATTGACAAAAAACTTCCCGATGTAGCAATTATTGACGTTAAATTAGACAAAGGCGACAACGATGGCATTTTGTTGTTAAATCACATTAAAAAAAAAAATCCAGACTTACCTGTAATAATGATATCAGGTCATGCAAATATTGAGATGGCTGTAAATTCATTAAAATCTGGAGCTTTTGAATTTATTCAAAAACCTTTTGATAAAGAAAGACTTTTAAATTTTGTAAATAGAGCAGTTGAAAATTATAATTTAAAAAATGAAAATAAAACATTAAATACAAAACTTTTTCACACATTTGAGTTAGTTGGAAAAAGTTCCAATATTCTCTCAATCAAGGATCAGATAAATAAACTATCGAAATCTGAAAGTAGAATATTTATTAGTGGACCAACAGGATCAGGTAAAGAATTAATTTCAAGAAAAATACATAAAAATTCTAAACGAAAAGATGGACCATTTATAGTCATCAATGGAGCGCTTTTAGATGCAAAAAAAGTATGAACTTGAGTTATTTGGAGAAGAGAAGAAAGATGGCTCTATATTTTATGGAGCTCTTGAGAAAGCATCAGGAGGTATATTGTTGATTGATGAAGTTACAGAAATTCCACTCGAGACACAATCAAAAATTTTAAGAGTTGTGATAGATCAAAAATTCAAAAGAATAAATAGTAATCATGATATAAAAGTTGATGTAAGAATTATTTGTACAAATAGTAAAGATGTTCAACAAGAAATAAAGATTGGAAACTTCAGGGAAGATCTTTTTCATCGACTAAATGTATTTAATATAAAAATAGACCCATTAAATAATAGAATTGATGATATCCCAATATTAATAGACTATTTCATTGAGAATATATGTGAAGCCAACAATTTTAAAAAATTTAGGATTATTGATAATAATTATTTACTCAATTACGATTGGCCAGGAAATGTTAGAGAATTAAGAAATTTAATAGAAAGAATAGCCATATTATCACCAGGTGATGACAACGAGAGATTAATGAACATAATTAAAGAGTCATTATCAAAGTCAATTGAAGACGAGTTTTCAGTAACAGAAACCCTTACAGTTCCATTAAAAGAAGCTAGGGAAAGTTTTGAAAAACAATATTTAATTTCACAATTGAAGAAATTTAGTGGAAATATTTCAAAGACAGCAAAATTTATAGGTATGGAAAGATCAGCTTTACACAGAAAGCTAAAATTACTTGGAGTTAAAGATTTAAACTGATGAATATTATTATTTGCGGAGCAGGTAGGGTGGGTTCAACAATTGCAAAAATGTTGATTGAGCAAAATCATTCTATTACGATGATTGATCAATCAAGTGAAGATATCCAAAAAATTAATGAAACTTTGGATGTCAAAGCTATTGTTGGAAAAGCAACATCACCAGCAATATTAGAAAAAGCAAATACAAAGGATGCAGACATGATTATTGCAGTAACCAGAAATGATGAAATAAATATGTTGATATGCCAGATAGCTTTTTCTTTATTCCAAGTTCCAAAAAAAATTGCTCGAATAAGATTTCAAGAATATCTTGATCCAAAATATTCAGGATTATTCAATAGAGAAAATTTACCAATTGATAATATTATTTCTCCTGAAATTGAAATTGCTAAATCTATTCAGCGAAAATTAGAGGCGCCTGGAACTTTAGACAACGTACCTTTTGCAGAAAATAAAATTAGATTATTAGAAATTTTGATTGATGCGAAATGTTCAATCCAAGGAGTTAATTTAAATGAACTCACTAAAAAATTTCCAAAATTAAATGCTTATATTCTTGGCGTTATTAGAAATGAAAAATTTGTTGTGATGAAAAAAACAGATCAACTTAAACTTAATGACAAAGCTTATGTAGTTGTTAACAGTAGTCAAATGCAAGAGACTTTGACCGTATTTGGACATAACGAAAAAATTTCAAACAAAATGCTAATTATTGGTGGCGGAAATATTGGTTTTAATCTTGCTAAAAACATTGAACAATCATTCGACTCTGCAAGGGTTAAGATAATTGAGAAAGATAAATCTAGAGCAGAATATATAGCAAATGAACTCAATGATACTATTGTTATTAATGGTAATGGTTTAGATGAAGATGTTTTGAGTGAGGCTAATATTGATGAAGTTGAAACAGTTTTGGCTTTAACTAATGATGATGAAGATAACCTAATGGTAAGTGTAATTGTTGAAAAATTTTCTAAAGATAAAAGAACTATGGCTTTGATAAACAAACCTAATTATTCATTATTACAATCCTCTTTAAAAATTGACGACTTAATCGATCCACGAATGAATACAGTTTCAAGTATATTAAAACATGTTCATAAAGGAACTATTGAAAATGCATACACAATTTTAAATGGTGAATATGAAGTTATAGAAGCTGATATAATCGAAACATCTGAGTTAATTAATAAACAGTTAAAAGACTCAAATTTACCTGATGAAATAAGAATTGGAGCTATATTGAGAGATAGTGAAGTAATTATACCAAGTTCAAGTTATATTTTTCAAAAAGATGATACGGTTGTTCTTCTTTCAAAGAGAGATCAATTACCTATTGTAGAAAACATGTTTAGAATTAGTTCAGTCTAATTTTAATATGACAAAATTTAGTACACTTTACCTTAGTTCTTTTTTATTTTTAATAAGTGTCTTTTCTTTTTTCAATATTATTTATTCCAACTATTTTGATATTTTTTTTAATATAGAAAATTATATTTATACTTTGTTTCTAAGTCTTACAGTGGGCGGATTATTATTATTTTATAATAAAAAAAATATCAAAAAAATTTCGCTTTTTGAGAAAATATTTACTGTATTATTGGGCTATATATTATTTCCATTAATAATATCAATTCCATATTATTTTGGTATTCAAAATATTTCTTTTCTAAATGCATATTTTGAGGCTATATCTGGTTTTACATCAACTGGTTTTACAATTTTTGAAAATATTAAACAATTAGATGAAAGCTTAATTTTATGGCGATCAACATCTCAATGGGTTGGAGGAATTTATTTTCTTTTTTCCATTTTACTATTGATTGATATTTTTGATAAAAATCTTAAGCAATCATTTACTGAATATTTATCTTTTAATTACAATGAAATTTTTAAACAATCGTTTAAAATTATAATAATTTATTCTTCATTAACATTAATTATATTTATTCTTTTTAAAATTATTAATTTAAGAACTTTTGATGCATTTAATTTATCACTGTCTATAATATCCTCTGGTGGTTTTTTATCTGTCAATAGAATTGATTATTTATTTGAAAGTGATTTAAGTAAGATTGTTTTATCATTTACTATGATGTTATCTTTTTTTAGTTTGTTTTTAGTTTATAATCTTATCTTTTTTAATAAAAAAAAACTAAATTATTTGAGTGAAGATTTTAACCTTTTAGTTTATTTATTAATCATAATTTCTTTTTCTTTTGTTTTTTTAAATTCAAGTAATAATTTTCCAACAATTTTAGTTGCAATATCAAGTAGTATTTCCAATATTGGTATTTCATTTAGTGATACGCCAAATAATTTAATTTTTGTTTTTTTTATTATGGTTGTGATTGGTGGTTCTTTTTTTTCTACTAGTTCAGGTATTAGGTTTATAAAAATCTTAAGTTTGTTAAAATTTTCTTTAAATAATCTATTATCACACACCAAACCAAATCAAATATATTCAAACAAAGTTACGCTAATTAATGAAAAGACTGAGAAATCAGATATAAATAAATATTTTTTTTCGATAATTATTTTTATAATTTCTTTATCAATGTTAACCCTTTTTTTAACACTTTCAGATATCCAATTTGAAAATTCATTAAAACTCTCAATTTTGACAATTATGAATACTGTTAATTCAAGTATGTTTGAACTTGGGGATTTTGATTTTTATAGTCTTTCTTTTTTAACTAAGATTTATTTAATAATTTTTATGATAATTGGTAGAGTAGAACTATTAACAATACTAATATTATTTAAAAAATATCTTTTCAAAAATTAAATTAGTATTATAAAGTATTTTTTCTGCGCCCTTAGCTCAGCTGGATAGAGCATCGGTTTTCTAAACCGAGGGTCGGAGGTTCGAATCCTCCAGGGCGCGCCATCTTTAATAGTTCAACATTGATGAGGTTATTTTACCATTGATGGTTGTATTACTTTCTGCTTTACTCAAGTATTCAAAAATAACTTTTTGAATAATTTGTTAACAAATAAATAATAAAAAGAGGAAAATAATGTTTAAAATAATAAAACAATTGACTTCTTTAGTTGCTATGTTTGCTGTGCTATTTGCATTTTCAACAGAAACAATGGCTGCTAAGAAATCGAAAACTCTTGAGAACACTAAAAAAAGAGGATTCGTAAGATGTGGTGTTTCTCAGGGTCTACCTGGATTTTCAAACGCAGATGAATCTGGAAATTGGACGGGTATAGATGTTGATGTATGTAGAGCTGTTGCAGCTGCTACATTAGGAGATGCAACAAAAGTTAAGTTCACTCCTTTAAGTGCAAAAGAAAGATTTACTGCGCTTACTTCAGGTGAAATTGACATTTTATCAAGAAACACAACTTGGACACTTTCAAGAGATGCTGACATTGGTTTAACGTTTGTCGGTGTAAACTTTTATGATGGACAAGGTTTCATGGTAAGAAAAGGTTCAGGAATTTCATCAACGGGTGAATTTAAAAATGGAACATCAGTTTGTACAAACTTAGGAACTACAACTGAGCTTAACATGAGAGACTTTTTCGATTCTAAAGGAATTTCATATGAGCCAGTAGTTTTTGAAAAAGCTGATGAAGTCGTAGCTGCTTATGATGCAGGTAGATGTGATACATACACTACAGATAAATCTGGTCTTGCTGCACAAAGAACTAAATTGTCAGCTCCAGATGATCACGTAGTATTACCCGAAACTATTTCAAAAGAGCCACTAGGACCAGTTGTACGTCAAGGTGATTCTGTGTGGGAAGATATAGTAAGATGGTCTTTAAATACTATGATCGAAGCAGAGGAATATGGTGTTAACTCTTCAAATGCTGACATGATGAAAACTTCAAACAATCCTGCAATCAAAAGATTAGTTGGTGCTGAAGGTGAGTTAGGTGCAGCTTTTGGTTTAGATAACGACTGGAACTTAAGAATTATCAAACAAGTTGGTAACTACGGTGAAAGCTATAAAAGAAATATAGCAGACACTGGAATTCTACCTGATAGAGGTCCAAATGAATTATGGACAAAAGGTGGAATATTATACGTACCACCAGCAAGATAATTTTATTTCAAATTACATAAAAAGGGCTAGAAATATCTAGCCCTTTTTTTTATTATAGATTCCGATGAACAACATTATAAAAAGATATATACCTCAGATTTTAGCAATACTATTTGTTGTTCTTATTTTTGGGTTTTTAACCCTGAATGCTCAGACCAATATGGATAATAGAGGTATTGACTTTGGTTTTGGATTTTTATCACAAGAGTCTTCATTTGATGTCCAGTTTTCTTTAATTGAATATAGTGGATCAGACTCTTATGCACGTGCTTTTCTAGTTGGACTTTTAAATACTTTGTTAGTTTCTTTTATAAGTATAATTATTTGTACAATATTAGGTGTTATAATTGGTGTAGCGAGATTATCATCTAATTACCTAATAAAAAACTCAGCCGCATGGTATGTCGAGTTTTTTAGAAATATTCCATTATTGCTACAAATCTTTTTTTGGTATTACGCAGCTCTTAGAGCTTTACCTATGCCAGAGAAAGCTGATGCATGGTTTGGGGTAACTTATATGACTGTAAAAGGTTATTACATACCAGCAATGGTATGGGAAAATTTGAATGTATTTTTATATTGTGGACTTGCAGCAATAATAGCAATTATTGTATTAAGAAATTACGCAAATAAATTAAGAGATACACAAGGAAAACAAATTCCTGTGCTACTTTACTCGGTAGTTCTATTAATTGTATTGCCTCTTTTATCTTTCTTATTTGGGGGAGTTTCCTTAGAATTTGAATTACCTGAGCTCAAAAAATTATCAAAAATCTCTTATATATATGAAGGTGGAATAAGTTTACCACCTGAATTAATAGCATTAGTTCTAGCACTATCTTTATATACGTCTACTTTTGTAGCAGAGTGCGTTAGAGCTGGTATTGAGGGAGTTAGCAAAGGCCAAAAAGAGGCTGCAGCATCTGTAGGTTTGACGCCTAATCAAGTTTTAAAATTAGTTATCATGCCTCAAGCTTTAAGAATTATTATACCACCAACAACAAACCAATATTTAAATTTAACTAAAAATTCATCTTTAGCAGCAGCAATTGCATATCCTGATTTAGTACTTGTGTTCGCAGGTACTGCATTAATGCAAACAGGTAAAGCAATAGAAATTGTCTCTATAACAATGCTAACATATTTAACTATTAGCCTAACTATTGCAGCAATAATGAATTGGTATAACAAAAAAATTGAAATTAAAGAAAAGTAAATGATACAAACTATTAATTTTTTAAAACCTAACAGAGATAACATTAAAAACTATTCTATTATTGGTACTTTTTTGGTTTTGGTAAGCTTAATTGATGTCATATCAAATGCTTTTTTAAAAATAAATTTAACATCTTTTCTACCTGGCTCCTTAACTACTTTGTTTCCATTAATCATAGGATTAATTGGATTAAATATGATGAGAATTGATTATTCAGGAAATAAAAAATTAGATTTATTAAATAAAAATATAAACACAAATAATTTTAATGCTTTATTAACCCTATTAATATTATTTTCAATTATAAAAGCTCTTCCTCAGTCTTTAAGTTGGATGATTTTAGACGCCACTATTTCAGGCGACTCAAAAGATGCTTGCACAGGTACTGGAGCTTGTTGGACATACATTAAAGTTTGGTTCAGAAGGTTTATGTATGGAATGTATCCTAATGAGTTTCATTGGCGAATTAATACTGCATTTATTTTAGTCATAGCACTTGGATTTGTAGGATATTTCATGAAAGAAAATTTGAAAAAATATTTGGCATTATACTATGTTATAATTTATCCAGTCATTGCATATCTCGTAATTTATTATTTAATTTCTGGAGGATCATTTGGTCTTCAGTGGGTAGAAACGGGTGCATGGGGAGGATTGTCACTTACCTTTATAGTTTCGTTTTTCTGTCTTATTTTCTGTTTTCCTTTGGGTATGATTTTTGCATTAGGAAGAAGATCTAATTTGCCAGCGATAAAATATATATCAATTTGTTATATTGAATTTTGGAGAGGTGTTCCTTTGATTACAGTATTATTTATGTCATCTGTAATGTTTCCAATGTTTTTACCTGAAGATTTTTTCATGGATAAATTGGTAAGAGTAATAATTGCAATTACTTTATTTGAAGCTGCATATTGTGCTGAAGTAATAAGAGGAGGATTGCAATCTCTTCCACGTGGTCAATACGATGCAGCTAAATCATTAGGAATGGGATATTGGAAAATGCATATTTTTGTAATTTTACCTCAAGCTCTAAAATTAGTTATACCTGGAATAGCAAATACTTTTTTAGCATTAGTAAAAGATACTCCTCTAATTTTTGTAGTTGGTTTAGCTGAATTAGCAGGGATGCTAGCTTTAGCAAAAACAAATCCAAAATGGCTTGGCTTTGCTATGGAAGGATATATTTTTGCATCAATAATATTCTGGATTATATGCTATGCAATGAGTAAATATAGTTATAACTTAGAAGCGAAATACAAAACTGAGAGATAATAAATGTCTGATCCAATAATTAAAATTCAAAATATGAATAAATGGTTTGGTGATTTTCAAGTATTAAAAAATATAAATTTAGAGGTTGAAGCAAATAAAAAAATTGTTGTTTGCGGTCCATCTGGATCAGGAAAATCTACCTTGATTAGATGTATTAACAGGTTGGAAGAGCACCAAGAGGGAGATATAATTGTTGATGGTAATGAACTATCAGAAAAAACAAAAGATATTGAAAAAATTAGAGCAGAAGTTGGAATGGTTTTTCAACAATTTAATTTATTTCCACATTTATCAATATTAGATAATTGTACACTTGCACCTATTTGGGTGAAAAAAATGCCAAAAAAAGAAGCCCAAGAACTAGCTTTAGATCAACTTAAAAAGGTGCAAATAGACGATCAGGCAAATAAGTTTCCTGGACAATTATCTGGAGGTCAACAACAGCGTTGTGCAATAGCTAGGGCGTTATGTATGCAACCAAAAATAATGTTGTTTGATGAACCAACTTCTGCATTAGATCCAGAAATGATAAAAGAAGTGCTTGATGCAATGGTTAGCCTTGCAAAAGGCGGAATGACTATGATTGTTGTGACACATGAAATGGGTTTTGCTAAAGAAGTTGCCGATGAAGTCATTTTTATGGATGAAGGTATGATAATTGAGAAGGCAGATACCAAAGAATTCTTTGCCAACCCAAAGAGTGACAGAACTAAGCTTTTTTTAAGCCAAATTCTTTAAAATAATTCTAAAGACTTCATAAAAAGTTACTTGACAGGTTTGGAATAAGTTAAAAAAACCAATTTTTTTAAAAATTATTTTACTTGCATAAAGTTTTCTATTTAGATTAACTCACTTTTATATTTTATTTAAAGAGGGGTCTTGAATGGAAGAAAATTTTAACAAACATCTTGGCAATAAGCTTAAGTTAAGAAGATTAGCGCTTGGTTTAACTCAAACAAAAGTAGCTAAAGCTATAAACGTAACATTTCAACAAATTCAAAAGTATGAAAAAGGAACTAATGGAGTTAGTTCAATTAGATTATTACAACTTTCTAATTATTTAAAAGTTCCAATTAACTATTTCTTTGAGGATTTTTCTGAATATTTAGTAAATCTTGACAAATCAAAAGAGGGACACATGAATGTTAACTATAATTTCTTAGTTAAAGTTTATTCAGAGTTAACTCAGGATCAAAAAATTAAATTTGGAAAAAATTTACAAATAGCACAAATAAATACTTCTAAAGTTGTTTAATTAATTTGGCTCCTCGGGCAGGACTCGAACCTGCGACCAATTGATTAACAGTCAACTGCTCTACCAACTGAGCTACCGAGGAATATTTTCTCACAACTTACTTTTTTTAAAATTTATCTCAATACTTATTTTGGAGGCAACGCCCGGAATCGAACCGGGATACAAGGATTTGCAATCCTCTGCGTAACCATTCCGCCACGTTGCCATCAAATATAAAATATTTGGTAATCGACATTTGTATAATTCATTTTGATCATTAGTCTATAAATTTAGCAATGATTTTCATTATTGTTTATTAATTTGATTAATTTATAAAACAAATCAATGAGTTTTGATAAATATGAGCATACAAATGTAGAAAATAAAATCTACTATTATTGGGAAAAAAATGGACTATTTAAACCCAAAGAAAATTCAAAAAAATTCTCAATTGTAATTCCTCCACCAAATGTAACCGGAAGTCTTCACATGGGGCATGCTTTGAATAACTCAATTCAAGATGTTTTAACGAGATTTCATAGAATGAATAATTATGAAACTTTATGGCAGCCAGGAACAGATCATGCTGGTATTGCAACCCAAGCATTAGTTGAAAAAAAACTTGTAAAAGAAGGGGTTAAAAAAAACGATTTAGGTAGAGAAAAATTTATAGAAAAAGTATGGGAATGGAAAAATGAATATGGAGATATTATAATAAACCAACTTAAAAAACTTGGTTGCTCTTGTGATTGGTCACGAAATGCATTCACAATGGATAAAAATTTATCTAAGTCAGTCATTAAAGTATTTGTTGATCTTTATAATAAAAAATTAATCTACAAAGCAAAAAAACTTGTTAATTGGGATGTTGTTTTAAAAACTGCTATTTCTGATTTAGAGGTTGATCAACGCGAAGTAAACTCTCAACTTTACTATATAAATTATCCTATAGAGGGATCAGATAAATTTATAACAATTGCAACAACAAGACCTGAAACTATGTTGGGAGATACTGCAATAGCAGTTAATCCAAAAGACGATAGGTTTAAAGATATTGTTGGAAAGTCAGTTACAATACCTTTAGCAAATAGAAAAATAAAAATAATAACAGATGACTATGCTGATCCTGAACAAGGAACTGGTGCAGTTAAAATTACTCCAGCACATGATTTTAATGATTATGATGTAGGTATTAGAAATAAGTTAGAGGTAATCAATATATTTACTCCTGATGGAAAAATAAATGACAATGCACCTGACCCATATAAAAGTTTAGATAGATTTGCTGCCAGAAAATTAATATTAGAACATCTTGAAGAAGGAAAATTTTTAGAAAAAATAGAAAAGTTAGTAAATAAAGTTCCTTACGGTGATAGATCTAATTCTATTATTGAACCTTACTTAACGGAACAATGGTTTGTTGATGCAAAAACTTTAGCCATAAAAGCAAAAGAAGTAGTAAATAATGGTAAAACCAAATTTTTTCCAGAAAATTGGTCAAAAACTTATTTTCAATGGATGGATAATATTGAACCTTGGTGTATTTCTCGTCAATTATGGTGGGGACATCAAATTCCAGCATGGTACGGGCCTGATGGAAAAATTTTTGTAGCTGAAAATGAAGACAAATGTAAAAAACAGGCAAAAGAATTTTATTCAAAAGATGTGGAATTAAAAAGAGATGAAGATGTTTTAGATACATGGTTTTCATCAGGTCTATGGCCATTTGCGACTTTAGGTTGGCCAGAAAAAACACCAGAAGTTGAAAAATTTTATCCAACAAGTGTTCTCGTTACTGGTTTTGATATTATATTTTTCTGGGTTGCTAGAATGATTATGATGGGAACTGAGTTTTTAAAAGAAGAGCCTTTTAAAAATATATACGTTCACGCACTTGTTAGAGATGAAAAGGGTCAAAAAATGTCAAAATCAAAGGGCAATGTAATTGATCCTTTAGAACTTATTGAAAAATATAGTGCTGATGCTTTAAGATTTACTCTTTTATCAATGGCATCACCTGGTCGTGATGTAAAATTGTCTGAAGACAGGGTTAAAGGTTATAGAAATTTCTTGAATAAAGTTTGGAATGCCAACAATTTTTTAAGACAAAATGAGTGTGATTTTAGCGACATAAGTAAACCTGAAAATCTTAAATTAACAATTAATAAGTGGATATTATCTGAACTTGTTAAAACTAAAAACGAGACTGAAAACAGTTTAAAAAACTATAGATTTGATGAAGCAGCAAAGAATATTTATCAGTTTGTGTGGCATTCATTTTGTGACTGGTATTTAGAGTTATCTAAAACCGTTTTAAACTCTGGTAATGAGGAAGACATTAAGGAGTTAAGACAAACATCTTCATATGTTTTTAGAGAAATTTTAATAATACTTCATCCATTTATTCCATTTATTACAGAGGAGATTTGGTTGAATAACAAGTTAGATAAAAATGGGGGTGAATTTTTAATGCATGCTAATTGGCTAGAAGATGATTATCATGAAAAAAAATCTTATGATGAAATAAATAATATCATTAATTTTATTACCTCCATTAGATCATTTAAAAATGAGTTAAACATTAACCCTGGATCATTTATTGAAATTTCAACAGAAAATACAAGCAAAGAATATAAAAACTTTTTATCTTCTAATGAAAATATAATGAAAAAAAATGGAAGAATTAAAAATTTTCATGAAAAAGATTTAGACAAACCATCTGCAAGTATAGTCATAAGTGGTGAGCTATTCAAATTATATTTTGACCAGGATGTTGATCTAAATATGATCAAATCAACATTAGAAAAGAAAATTACAAAAATTAGTGAAGAGATGAAAAAAATTAATGTTAGATTATCAAATAAATCCTTTGTGGATCGTGCACCACAAAATATAGTAGAGCAGGAGAAAAGCAACTTTGCTAATCTAGAAAAAGATGTTAAAAAAATAGAATTAACTCTTAAAGGTTTATAATGAAAAAATTTAATAAGAAAAAATTACCAAGTAGACATACAACAATAGGTGCTGACAAAGCTCCCCAAAGATCATTTTATTATGCAATGGATTTAACAGAAAAGGATGTTGCTAAGCCATTTGTAGGAGTTGTATCAACATGGAATGAAGCTGCTCCATGTAACATTAATTTGATGAAACAAGCACAATCTGTAAAAAAAGGTGTTCAAGCAACTGGAGGAACACCAAGAGAATTTTGCACCATTACAGTAACTGATGGAATTGCAATGGGCCATGAAGGAATGAAATCATCTTTAATATCAAGAGATGTAATAGCAGACTCAACAGAGCTTACAGTTAGAGGTCATTGTTATGATGCATTAGTTGGATTAGCGGGATGTGATAAATCATTACCAGGTTTAATGATGGCCATGGTTAGATTAAATGTTCCAAGTGTTTTTATTTATGGTGGTTCTATTTTACCAGGTAGATTTGAGGGTAAAGATGTAACTGTTGTTGATGTATTTGAAGGTGTTGGAAAATATACTTCAAAAAAAATGACTGCTCATGCTTTAAGAAAATTAGAACTTAAAGCTTGTCCAAGTGCTGGTGCTTGTGGTGGTCAATTTACAGCTAATACAATGGCATGTGTTTCTGAAGCTATTGGTTTAGCATTACCTTTTTCTGCTGGCACACCTGCACCTTATGCTGAAAGAAATAAGTATGCAGTTGATAGTGGAAAAGCTGTAATGAATTTGTTAGCAAAAAATATTAGACCAAGAGATATTGTAACAAGAAAATCTTTAGAAAACGCAGCAACAATAGTTGCAGCAACAGGTGGATCAACAAATGCAGGTTTACACTTACCAGCTATAGCGAATGAAATTGGAATTAAATTTGATTTAATGGATGTTGCAAAAATATTTAAGAAAACTCCTTATCTTGCAGACTTAAAGCCTGGTGGAAAATATGTTGCAAAAGATATGTGGGAAGCAGGAGGAGTTCCAATGTTATTAAAAACTCTTATAGATGGTGGTTATATCCATGGTGATTGTATGACGGTTACAGGTAAAACCATGAGAGAAAATTTAAAAAATGTAAAATTTAGAGAAAATCAAAAAGTAATGAGATCTTATAAAAATCCAATTTCTCCAACAGGTGGAGTTGTTGGATTAAAAGGAAATTTAGCTCCAGAGGGTGGAATTGTAAAAATAGCAGGTTTGAAAAAATTACAATTTACAGGAAGAGCTAGATGTTTTGATAATGAAGAGTCTGCTTACAAAGCAGTAATAAACAGAAAATACAAAGACGGAGACATTATTATAATTAGATATGAGGGACCAATAGGAGGTCCTGGAATGAGAGAAATGCTACAAACAACAGCAGCAATCTACGGTCAAGGAAAAGGGGAAAAAGTAGCCCTTATTACAGACGGTAGGTTCTCTGGGGCTACCAGAGGCTTTTGTATCGGTCATGTGGGTCCTGAGGCCTCCGTAGGCGGTCCTATAGCCCTTTTAAGGAATGGAGATATCATCGATATAGACGCTAAAAAGGGTACAATTAACGTAAGGCTTACAAAAAAGGAATTAAGCGCAAGACGTAAAAAATGGAAACCAAGAAAGATGAATTTTGGTAATGGTACTTTGTGGAAATATGCACAAACTGTTGGACCAGCTTATAAAGGTGCACCAACTCATCCAGGTGGCAAAAACGAGGTTAGAACTTACGCAGATATTTAATGAAAATTAGACCTGTAATACTTTGTGGTGGGGCAGGAACTAGACTATGGCCAAATCAAAAAAATCATCAAGCAAAACAATTTATTGATTTTGGTGGATGGAGTTTAATTCAAAAAACTTTAGAAAGAGTAAATAAACCAATTTTTGATTTTCCAATAATCAGTACAAATCTCAAATATTTAAAACAAGTAAAATTAGCTTTAAAAAAAAGTAAAATAAAAAAGTTTAAAATTGTTTTAGAACCAGCTAAAAAAAATACCGCACCAGCAATACTAGCGTCCGCATTAATAAAAGATATTCCATTAGAG
>CACKXQ010000018.1 GCA_902604245.1 uncultured Pelagibacteraceae bacterium
GGGTGGGTTATTTGGGCTCAGTTATCGGTTATGAAAAGGCTTTAGCTGGTGGTCTATATCCTTTTTTACCAAGTGAATTATTCAAAATTGCACTAGCAGTCGCAATAATTCCATCAATTACAAAAATAATTAAATAATAATATTAAAATATTTAATGGCTTTAAGTTGCTCTTGAATAAGTTTTTCATTATAAGCTTTTATTCTCATTATGAAAATTAACAAAGTAGTAGTTATAGGTTCAGGAACAATGGGCAGTGGAATTGCCGCTCAATTATGTAATGCAAATGTTCCAGTGACGTTATTAGACTTAACTACTGAAATTTCTGAAAAAGCTAGAGATAGAATTTTAAAATCTAGACCTCCTTTATTAATAGATAAGTCAAAAATAAATAATATCAATGTTGGAAATATAAATGAAAATTTCAATGAAGTTGGTGAAGCAGACTGGATAGTTGAAGCTGTCGTTGAGAGAATTGATATAAAACACAATATTTATGAAAAAATTTTTAAAGAAAGAAAAAAAGGATCAATAGTATCTTCAAATACATCTTCTATTCCAATTAAAGTTCTTTCAGAAAAACTTTCAGATGAAGAAAAAAAAGACTTTTGTATAACTCACTTCTTTAATCCTGTTAGATATATGGATTTGTTAGAAATTGTAAAAAATGAAAATAATGATTTAGATCAAATAAACTCACTTAAAAGTTTTTGTGAAAAAGATTTAGGAAAAGGTGCATTAATTTGTAATGATACTCCAGGTTTTTTAGGAAATAGAATTGGTGTCTACGCTATGCAAGTGGCTATGACTGAAGCTTTTAAAATGAAATTAACAATTGAAGAAGCTGACGCTGTTTTTGGAAGACCAATGGGAATACCAAAAACAGGTGTTTTTGGACTCTATGATTTAATTGGAATTGACTTGATGGCTGATGTTTTGAAAAGTTTTATAAAAGAACTTCCAGAAACTGATGACTTTCAAATTGTAGCTAAAGAAATACCATTAGTTAAAAAACTTATAGAAACTGGGTACACTGGAAGAAAAGGAAAAGGTGGTTTCTATAGAATGAATAAGTCTGATAATAAAAAAATTTTAGAGGGTATTAGCTTAGAAACAGGTGAATATTCGCTATCAAAAAAGTTCAATTTAGGATCTGAAAAAATGGATATTGTTGGTCTTATAAACAGAAAAGATAAATATGGTGAATATGCTTGGTCTGTAATTTCAAAAATCATTAAATATGCATCATCTTTAGTTCCAGGTATTACAGATAAATTTAATGATATCGACGAAGCAATGAGACTAGGGTTTAATTGGTCTAAGGGACCTTTTGAAATGTTAAAAGAAATCGGTGTTAAGGATTTTTTTGAGAGAATAGATACATTTGAAAATAACAAGTTTCTTGAAAACTTATCTCAAAGTAAAGACGAAAACTTTTATGGTGAAAGACAACAATACACTGATTTAGAAACTTTAGGAAAAATAAAACCTAGAGCAACTAAATTAGATAAAAATAACTCTGCTGAAACTTATAGATTTGACGACTTTAATATTGTTGAATTCACAACTAAGGCTAATGCTTTAGATTACGACTCAATGGATAGTTTAAAAAATGCAACAGACAAACCTTTAATTATAATAAATGAGGCAATGCAATTTTCAGCTGGTGTAAACTTGTCTTACACAATGAATTTTGCAGACAAAGGAGATTTTAAATCTATTGAAAAGTTTGTTAAATATTTTCAAGAGACTTGCAAACATTTAAAATATTCTAAATATCCAGTTGTATCAGCGCCATCAGGATTGGCGTTGGGTGGAGGTTTTGAAGTTTTATGTCAAAGTAACTTTGTTGCATCCCATACCAATATTGTAGTTGGCTTAGTTGAGACTATGGTTGGATTAATTCCAGCAGGTGGAGGATGTAAAGAAATGCTTTGGAGATGGTCCCAAACTGAAGAAGCAAAAAATGATCCTGATTATGCTCCTTTAAAAGTATTTGATATTATTGGATACGCTAAAACTGCTACTTCGCCAATTGAAGCCGAACCACTTAAATATTTAAGACCAGAAGATAAAAAAATAATGAGTAGAAATAGCTTATTATCAGTTTCAAAAGAAATTATTCAAAATAATAATGAGTTTACTCCTCCAACCGAATGTACTTTTAAACTTTCAGGAAAAAACGTTTACGACAAAATGTACAAAATGTTAGAGAAATTATATAATGAAAAAATTATTCTTGATCATGGAATGGAAGTTGGCAAAGAGTTAGCTAAAGTTTTAAGTGGTGGTGACACTACTTTGGAAAATACTCTATCAGAGGATGATTTATATAAATTAGAATTAGATGCATTTATGAAGCTAATAGAGACAGAAAAAACCCAAGATAGAATTAAACATACATTGAAAACTGGTAAACCTTTGGTAAACTAGCATTATGGCAAATAGACCAACAAAAAAACAAGCAGATAACGCTACAAAGATTTTAATATCTTGGAAGAAAAAAATGCCATTTTATTATGCTGCAGCTATTATAATTGCTTTACTAATAATTCTATTTTCGTCAAATTCGAATAAAGAGCTTTCTATGCATCAAAAAAATATCAATGATTTTAAAAAAGCAGCTGAATTTATTCATAGAAATAGCTTTAAAAATTGAAAGATAAAAATAAAAAACCAATCCAACCAGTAAGTGGAACAAAAGTACCTAGATATGCGGGACCATCAACCTTCGCTAGATTACCAGAACTAAGAGATGTTGAAAGTTGTGATGTTGCAATTGTAGGAGTTCCTTTTGACTCTGGAACTAGTTACAGACCTGGAGCACGATTTGGACCTCAGAGTATAAGACAAGCTTCAAGACATTTAAGAACGAATTATCATCCAAGTTACGATGTCGAACCATTTAAAGTACAACAAGTTGCTGATGCAGGGGATATTGCGTGTAATCCATTTAATATTGATGAAGCTATAAAACAAATAGAGGTTGGTGCTACAGAACTTTTAAATAAAGTAGGAGGGATTATTAGTCTTGGTGGTGATCATACAATAGCTGTTCCACTGCTTAGAGCAATTAATAAAAAAAATAAAGGTCCAGTTTCATTAGTCCATTTCGATGCTCACCTAGATACTTGGGATACTTATTTTGGAGCACCTTATACACACGGTACACCATTTAGGAGAGCTAGAGAGGAAAATTTATTTTTAGATGATGCATCAATGCATGTTGGAATTAGAGGTCCACTCTATAGTAGGGATGATATTAAGAATGATGAAAGTTTTGGTTTTAAAATAATTCATTGTGATGAATTTCAAACAGAAGGTATAGATAAAATAGTTGAGAGAATTAGAAACAGAGTAGGAGACAATGCTTTATATCTATCGATAGATATTGATGTCTTAGACCCAGCTTTTGCTCCTGGAACAGGTACACCTGAGATAGCAGGTATGACAACTAGAGAAATTGTAAATGTTATAAGAGGATTGTCAGGCTTAAACTTAGTTTCAGCAGATGTTGTTGAAGTAGCACCAGCATATGATCATGCAGAAGTAACTTCTTTAGCAGCTGCAACAATTGTTTATGAATTGACAAATTTGTTTGCAAAAACCTAAAGAACAGATAGCTTAATATATGTTAGAAAAAAGAAATTTTTATATAAATGGTGAATGGGTAGAGCCAAAAAATTCTAAAGATATTCAAGTAATAAATCCTGCTACAGAAAAAAGTTGTGCGGTTATTTCAGTGGGTGGGAAAGAAGACGTTGATGATGCAGTATCAGCTGCAAAAACTGCTTTTCAAACTTGGGGTTTCACAAAAAAAGAGGAGAGAATTGAGCTGTTAGAAAAGTTTTATGAGCTATATAAAAAAAGATGGAATGACACTACAGAAGCAATAATGATGGAAATGGGAGCTCCAAAAGATTTTGCATCGAAACTGCAAACTGGTACAGGAGCCAGTCATACGAAATCATTTATAAAGTATCTTAAAGCTTTTGATTTTGAAAAACCTTTAGGAGATCACGCACAAGATCAGAGAATTATTTATGAACCCAAAGGAGTTTGTGTATTAATAACACCGTGGAATTGGCCAATGAATCAAGTTTGTTTAAAAGTAATACCAGCTTTAGCAGCAGGATGTACTATGATCTTAAAACCTTCTGAATTAGCGCCTTTATCATCTATAATACTTGCAGAGCTTATTGATGAGGCAGGTTTTCCAAAAGGTGTATTTAATTTAGTTAATGGAGATGGAGAAACTACAGGTAATGCACTGACCAGTCACAAAGATGTAAATATGATATCTTTTACAGGTTCAACAAGAGCAGGAGCTTTAATTTCTCAAAACGCAGCAAAAGACTTTAAGAGAGTTAGTCTTGAATTAGGTGGAAAAGGAGCAAATATTATTTTTAAAGACGCAGATTCTGAGGCAATTGAAAGAGGAGCTGCTAGATGTTTTAGAAATTCAGGTCAATCGTGTAATGCACCTACAAGAATGCTAGTAGAAAAATCAATTTATGATGATGCAGTTAATAGATTAAAAAAATTTGCTAATGAGTATAAAGTTGATATTCCTCAAAAAGAAGGAGATCATATAGGTCCAGTAATATCAGAAACACAATATAATAAAATTCAAGGTTTAATTAAAAAGGGTATAGATGAAGGTGCTAATTTAATAGCAGGGGGTCCTGGGAAACCTGATGGTTTAGAGGATGGTTATTACGTAAAGCCAACTGTTTTTGCTGATGTAAATAATAATATGGAAATTGCCAGAACTGAGATTTTTGGCCCAGTATTATCAGTAATTCCATTTGAAACAGAGGAAGAGGCAATAGAAATCGCAAATGATACTCCTTATGGTTTGACAAACTATATTCAAACTGAAGATCAAGAAAAAGTTAAAAGAGTTGCAAGAAAACTTAGATCAGGAATGATAGTTGCAAATACTGCTTCACTTGCTGTAGACGCTCCATTTGGAGGATTTAAACACTCTGGAATAGGGAGAGAAGGTGGAAAAGAAGGTTTATTAGAATTTTTAGAAGTAAAATCTATTGGTGGTTGGAATTAATTCAAAGATTTATTTTTTACACCATCTAAAAAACTAATACATTTTTTAATTTCAGATAGTTTTATAAATTCATCAATCTTGTGTGCTTGCTTTATAGATCCTGGTCCACATACAACTGTACTTATTCCAATTTCCTGAAATAGTCCTGCTTCGGTACCAAATGAAACCACTTCTCTAGAATTATCTCCTGTTATACTTGAAACAAATTCACACGCCTCTGAGTTAGAAATTCTATCAAAACCAGTTATTTCACCAATAATATGTTTTTTAATTGAGGATTTTGGATAAATATTTTTCATTTCGGGTAAAAGAACTTCTTTTGTAAATTTATCTATTTCGTTATTTAAAAAAATTCCATCTTCTTTTACAACTGGTCTTGTTTCCCAGTTAACATGACATTTATCAGCGATTACATTATGTGCTATGCCACCAAAAATTCCACCAACTTGTAAAGTTGAGTATGGAGGATCAAAGATAGAGTCTTTAAGCTGTCTTTCCTTAAGTTTTTCTTTTAATTCTAAGAGTTTATTTACATATCTTGCTGCAAATTCAACTGCACTCACACCTTTATCTGGTTGAGAACTATGACCTGCAAGACCTTCAAAATAAGTGGTATATTCATAGCATCCTTTGTGTGCATCTATTATTTTCATATTAGTTGGTTCACCTACAATACAAATACAATCATGTATTTCCCTTTTTTTTAATTCTTTAATTAAAATAGGTGCACCTTTGCAAGCAGTTTCCTCATCGAAAGTAAATGAGAAGTGAATATCTCTATCCAAATTTGATGAGGAGAAAATAGGAGCATATGCCAATGTACATGCTATAAATCCTTTCATATCACAAGAGCCTCTACCAAATAGTTTATCTTCTTTAATTGTTGCATCAAAAGGATCTGTTGCCCATCCTTTAGAAACTGGAACCACATCAGTATGACCAGATAAAATTATTGGTTTTTTGTTACTCGCTTTTTTAGCTTTAATAGTTGAAAATAGATTTACTCTTTTTTCTTCTTCATCATATGTTCTAAAAGATATCGCACCCAATGAATTTAAAATGTTATCACAATAGTCTATTAGTTGAGTATTGTTTTCACCAGAAACAGTTTTAAATGCAATTAAATCTTTCAGTATCTTAATTGAATTGGTATATATTTCTTCTAAATTATTTCCTGTACTCATTTGTTTTTAATTATATATTAAATCTATGAAAGAACAAATAACCTACGACATTTATGACAAAGTAGATATCAGAGTAGGAACAGTAATATCGGTAAAAAAAAATGAAAAAGCAAGGAAACCATCTCTTGTTGTTGAAGTTGACTTTGGTAAAGATATAGGAATTAAGCAATCATCAGCACAAATAACCCATTATTATAACGAGGAAAATTTAGTTGGAAAACAAGTAATTGGCATATGTAACTTTCCTGAAAAAAATATAGCTGGTATTGTGTCTCAGGTTCTAATTCTTGGTTCTATAGATGAGGAAGGCAAGGTTGTTCTTGTTCACCCATCCCAAAAAGTAGAAAATGGTTTGCCTGTAGCATAAGCATGCACCCAGAATTACTGTCTCTATGTCTGTTTATGTTTGTTACAAGCTGTTCTCCTGGACCAAATAATATTGTTGCATCTCACTCTGGATTTAATCACGGTTTCAAAAAAACTATCCCTTTGATGTTGGGAGTAATTTTTGGATTTACATTTATGCTAGCAGTAATTAATTTTGGATTAATAAATATTTTTAAACTTTATCCAATACTTCAAAAAGGTTTAATTGGAACAGGAACATTTTTTTTAATATATTTGTCATACAAAATATCATTTTCAAAATCATCAAATGAAAATGATAATCTAAAACCTGTAAATTTTGTTGAAACATTTCTATATCAATTTCTAAATCCTAAAGGAGTAATTGTTGCTATAATTGCAGTTTCTACCTATGTAGAATCTGGTGGTAACTTTATTTTATATTCAATTTGGTTATTAAGCATTGCCTTTTTTTTTGCAGTTATTAGTATTATTTTTTGGACTATAATTGGAAAATTTATGAGGAAATTCGCGACAAATGAGAAATTTATTAAATGGTTTAATTATGTTATGTCGGCACTCTTATTAAGCTGTATAGCAACTTTTTATTACTAAAAAATTATGAAACCAGGAAAACAAAATTCATTTAATTGTCTTAAAGAATTATCAGCAAATGGAAAAAATTATTCTTATTTTTCACTAAAAGAAGCGGAAAAAAATGGTTTGGAAGGTATAAATAAATTACCAAAATCAATAAAAGTCTTACTTGAAAATCTTCTTAGATATGAAGACAATGTAACAGTCAATAAAGAACAAATTTTGGCGATTAAAGAGTGGTTAAATTCAAAAAAATCTAAAACAGAAATTGCATATAGACCTGCAAGAGTGCTTTTGCAAGATTATACGGGTATACCAGCCGTAGCTGATCTTGCTGCAATGAGGGATACAGTTAAGGAAAAGAACAAAGATCCAAATACAATTAACCCTCTTTCTTCAGTTGATCTTGTGATCGACCATTCTGTTCAAGTTGATAAGTTTGCAACGAAGGATTCATTAAAAGAGAATGTTGATATTGAGTTTGATAGAAACTTTGAGAGATATTCTTTTTTAAAATGGGGTCAGCAGGCTTTTAATAACTTTAGAATTGTTCCCCCAGGTACAGGAATTTGTCACCAAGTAAACTTAGAATATTTATCAAAAGTAGTGTGGAATGAAAAATTTGAAGATAAAGAATACTTATTTCCAGATACTCTAGTTGGAACTGATAGTCATACTACTATGGTCAACGGTTTATCAGTACTAGGTTGGGGAGTAGGAGGGATTGAAGCAGAAGCAGGTATGCTGGGACAACCTATATCAATGTTGATACCGGAAGTGGTTGGTTTTGAAATGAAAAATAAGCTACCTGAAGGCACAACTGCTACAGATCTAGTATTAACAGTAGTTAAAATGTTAAGAGATAAAGGTGTTGTTGGTAAATTTGTAGAATTTTATGGAGAAGGTTTAAAAAATCTAACACTTGCTGATAGAGCAACTATTGCCAATATGGCACCTGAGTACGGTGCTACCTGCGGTTTTTTTCCAATTGATGATGAAACTTTAAAATATTTAGAATTTTCAGGAAGATCAAAAGAAAATATTCAAATTGTAGAAAAATACGCAAAAGAACAAAATTTGTGGGCAAGTGAAGATATTGTTTTCACTGATACTTTATCTCTAGATATGTCTACAGTGGTTCCAACAATTTCTGGACCAAAAAGACCACAAGACAAAGTTCTTTTAACAGAGGCGTCAAAAAATTTTATAAAAGTTTTTGAAGATGTATGTAAAAAAACTGATCCAACAGTAGCAAAAGTTAAAGATTCTGATTTTGAAATAAAAGATGGAGATATATTAATAGCAGCTATTACATCATGTACGAATACCTCCAATCCAAATGTATTAATTGGTGCAGGACTGTTAGCCAAAAATGCAATTGAAAAAGGCTTAACAGTTAAACCTTGGGTTAAAACTTCATTAGCACCTGGATCACAAGTTGTTACTGACTATTTAGATAAAGCTGGTTTAAGCAAATATTTAGATGAATTAGGTTTTAATTTAGTAGGTTATGGTTGCACTACTTGTATTGGTAACTCTGGACCTTTGCCAGATAATATTACTGATGCCGTTAAAGAAAATAATTTATATGCAGTTTCAGTTTTGTCTGGAAATAGAAACTTTGAAGGAAGGATTTCTCCTTTAGTAAAGGCTAACTATTTAGCTTCACCTCCTCTTGTAGTAGCTTACGCAATTGCAGGATCTATGAGAATGGATTTGTATAAAGATCCATTGGGTAAAAATAACAAAGGAAAAGATGTTTACTTAAAAGATATTTGGCCTTCTAATAAAGAGATTGAGGACACTCTTAAACAATCCTTAAACCCAGAAATGTTTGTTAATAGATATTCAAATGTTTCAGAGGGACCAGAACAATGGCAAAAAATTAAAGTGGATAAAGGAAGTATTTATAATTGGGAAGAAAATTCTACCTATGTAAAAAAACCACCATTTTTTGAAAATTTACCAGATGAACCAGAGGGTTTTAAGGAAATAAAAGATGCAAGACCGTTACTTATTTTAGGGGATATGGTAACAACAGACCATATATCTCCAGCCGGAAGTATTCAAAAAGAAAGCCCAACAGGAAATTATTTTATGAAGCATCAAATTTTACCAAAAGATTATAACTCCTATGGTGCAAGAAGAGGAAATCATGAAGTAATGATGAGAGGAACATTTGCTAATATTAGAATTAAAAATGAAATGGCTCCAGGTATAGAGGGAGGTTTCACTAAATTATATCCTGAAGAAAAAGTAATGCCTATTTATGATGCTGTTGTTGAATACAAAAAAAGAGGAACAGATTTAGTTGTATTTGGGGGAAAAGAATATGGAACTGGTTCCTCAAGAGATTGGGCAGCAAAAGGAACAAAATTATTAGGTGTAAAAGCTGTAATTGCAGAAAGTTTTGAAAGGATTCATAGATCAAATCTTATAGGAATGGGAGTTTTACCTTTGCAGTTTGCAGAAAATATGAATAGACAGAATTTAAACTTAAAAGGGTCAGAATTAATTTCAGTATTAGATCTTGAGAAAGGAATTAACCCAAGCGATCATCTAGAGGTTGAGATCAAATATGCAACAGGTGATATTAAAAAAATTAAAATGTTGTGCAGAATAGACACTAAAAATGAATTAGAATACTATAAGAACGGTGGTATTTTACAATATGTTCTAAGGAATATGATAAATGGATGAAGAAATAGAAATTATTAATACAAATACAAGAATTGAAAAATTAAAAAATTTTTTAATTTCAAAAAGAAAACAATTAATAACTTTGTTAATATTAATTATTTTAATATTGATCACCTTTTTTGGCTATCAAGAGTTCAAGTCTAGTAGTAAAGAAAAACTAGCGAATAAATTTAATTCAATTGTTACAAATTTCGAGACAGGTAAAAAAGAAAATATAAATAATAATTTGATAGAAATCATAAACACTAAAGATAAAACATACTCGCCATTAGCCTTCTTTTTCTTACTTGATAAAGATTTAATTACTTCAAGTGACGAAATAAATTCATATTTTGACCTTCTTATAAATGAAGTATCGCTTGATAAAGAAATTAAAAATTTAACTATCTACAAGAAGGGTATATTTAATTCAGACTTTGTTCAAGAAAACGAATTATTAAATATTCTTAATCCAGTAATAAAATCAGAGAGCATATGGAAACCCCAAGCACTATATCTTATGGCTGAGTTTTACTTAGCAAAAAATCAAAAACAAAAGTCCAAAGATTTTTTTGATCAAATTATGAATATAGAAAATGTAAGTCCTAAAATTAAATTAGAAGTTCAAAGAAGATTGCGTTCAGAATTCGGTGAGTAAAAGGCTTCTATATATATTAATTTTTATATTTATAACTAGCTGTAGCCTTTCTAAAAAAAATAACGAAATTAATGATGGATCAATAAATATTTTTGAAAAAATAGAACCAATAAAAAAAGAACTAAATACTGATTTAAAAATAAAATCTCTAACTAATTTTAAAAATAAACCGTTTCAAAACAATAAGACTAATAGCAATGGCAATATAAACTTTGACACAAAATTTACAAAAATATTAAATTATAAATTTAGTAAAATTAAAAAATTTGAATTTTATCAACCTGAGTTATTTTTTACTAATTCTGATGAAATAATATTTTTTAATGGAAAGGGCACTATATTTAAATTAAATCAAAATCTAAAAGAGATATGGAAAATAAATAATTATAATAAAAAAGAAAAAAAACTTAATCCAATTTTGTATTTTGCGCAGATAGATAACAAATTAATAGTAAATGATAATTTGTCAAAAATATATTCTGTTGATTTGAATACAGGAAAAATTTTATGGTCTAGATACAGCAATTCATCGTTCAATTCTAATATTAATGTATTTCAAGATAAATTTTATACAATTGATTTTGATAATGTTTTAAGAGCTATTTCTTCAAAAAATGGGAATGAACTATGGAATTTTCAAACTGAAAACTCATTTATAAAATCAGAAAAAAAATTATCAATTGTAATAAAAGATGAAATTATTTTTTTTGTAAATAATTTAGGAGATGTTACCGCACTTGATGTAAGCAATGGTAGTTTAGTTTGGCAAACGCCCACACAGACAAATACAATATATCAAAATGCGTTTAGTCTTGAGAATTCAGATTTAGTTTTTGAAAATAATACTATTTATTTTTCTAATAACAAAAATGAATTTTTTTCTATTGATGCTAGAACAGGAACTATAAAATGGGCTCAATCAATAAATTCAAGTTTAAGACCAACAATTATTGAAAATTTAATTTTTACAGTATCAAATGAGGGATATCTTTTTATTATTGATGACCCAACTGGCAATATAATAAGAATTACTGATGTATTAAAAAACTTTAAAGACAAACTTGAGATTAAGCCGATTGGATTTATACATGCTAAAAATAAGGTATATATATCATTAAGTAATGGAAGATTGGTAACTATTAATTCTTCTACAGGCATTCTTGAAAAAGTAACAAAAATCAATAATTCAAAAATATCTAGACCATACATTCTTAATAACAGTATGTATTTAATAAAAGATAATGCATTAGCCAAAATTGAGTAATGTTCTTAAAAATTCTAGAAAAATTAGGAAGAAAAAAAGTAGTTTTAGACAGAGGTCCTTCACACCCAGAATTTGAAAAAGCTAAACCATGGATGAATAGATATTATCTATTATTCCGTCATAGACCAAAGTGGTTTCCATTTAACATCCTAATCCATGAAATGTTAGACGACGACCATGGTGATGGTGTGCATAATCATTTGTTTCCTTACATAACAATTATTTTGAGAGATGGGTACTGGGAAACATTAAAAACAGGAAAGGTATGGAGAGCACCCGGATATATAGGATTTAGATCAGCTAATAATTTCCATAGAGTTGACCTGAAGCCAGGAACTAAACCAATGACTATTTTTTTAGCGGGCCCATATGGATTGAGAAAAGGACCAAGATCAGAATACGGAATAGATTTTAAAACAAAAAAATGAATTTAAAAAAATCTTATCTAAAGCACTGCAAAGATAAAGACTTAGAAATAAACGAAAACCAGATAAAAATAGTTGAAAAATTAAACGAATATTACAATCTTAATTTTAAACAGTCTTTTTTTAAAAAAATATTTAACGATAAAAAAAATAAATTGGGCTTTTATTTAGTTGGTGATGTTGGCGTAGGCAAAACTATGATTTTAAATTTTTTTTTTGAAAGTTTAAAAGAAAAAAAATCAAGATTGCACTTCAATGAGTTTATGGTCAAATTTCATGATTTTATATTTGAAAATAAAAAAAAAGGAAATGAAAACGGTTTAGAACAATTTGTTAAAGATTTAAGTGATAAAGCAAAAATATTGTATTTTGACGAATTTCAAGTAACAAATATTGTTGATGCTATGATCCTAGGTAAATTATTTGAGAGAATATTTAATGAAAATATAAAAGTTATTTTTTCTTCAAATATAAATATTAATGATTTATACAAGAACGGATTACAAAGAGATCAATTTATCCCTTTTTTAAAAATGCTGGAAAATAATTGTACAGAATTAGAACTCAATATTGAGGAAGATTATAGAGCTACAAAAAATAAAAATTTAAGTAGATTTTTGTCACCTATAGATAATTCATCTAATTTTAAATTTAATAAATCTTTTAGAAAAGCTACAAAAAATAAAAAACAAACTACTAAGATATTAGATGTGAAGGGTCGCAAATTAGCTTTTGAAAACTTTTATGAAGGAGTCCTCAAGTTTTCTTTTGACGAAATTTGTAATAGAAATCTTGGATCAGAGGACTATATTAAAATTGCAAACGAAAGCAACTTTATTTTTATTGAAAATCTACCTAACTTTAATGAAAGTAATTCCAATCAGCAACAAAGGTTTATTACTTTTATCGATATTATTTATGAAAAAAAAATACCATTGATGATCAAATCAGAAATTGAATTAAACTTACTTAAGTCTGCTAATAGCATGAAAGAGCCTTTCAAAAGAACAGTTAGTAGATTGTATGAGCTAACATCCCAAAATTATAATTAATGATGAAACAAGAATTTTATAATTTAAAAATTCACACCAATGGTCAAAAACTTTATGACTTTACTGAAGAAACAATTGAATGGATTAAAAAAAATAAATTTAAAAATGGAATTATTAATCTAAGCATTCAACATACAAGTGCTTCACTAATTGTCCAAGAAAATGCTGACCCAGATGTACAAAAAGATTTAATTAATTATTTTAATAAATTGGTTCCCATGGACAATAAGTTGTATGTCCATACAACTGAGGGAAAAGATGATATGCCAGCCCATATCAAATCTGCATTAACCAATAATCAAATCTCTTTGAGTGTAAAAGACAGAGAGTTATTGTTAGGAACTTGGCAGGGATTGTACCTATTTGAACATCGTTTAGAACCGCAAAATAGAACAATTATTCACCACTATATTGGCGAAATCTAAAATTTGAAATAGTCCCCATAATGGGCATAGTTTGCTTATGACTATCGATACAAAAAAAATTTATTCAACAATTAGTCAATTTCAAGGTGAGATGACCCAAGCTCACTTTGAATTAGTTTCTACTTATTTATATGAAGGACAAAATTCAAAGTTAAGAGATTTGGATTGTAATTTGATTCTTACATATTTGATTTTTAAATCACTAAAATTATTAAATGAAAAAAAACTCCAATACAACTATAATGATTTATTAAATATCAGTCAGTTAAGCCCAATAATTTTAAAAAAATCTGAGATTGCAGTTGATCTTGGTTATCCAAGAGAAAGTGTAAGACGTAATCTAAATAAATTGATAAAATATAATTTTATTAAAATAGATAATAAAGAGATTTTTATAAATATGAATAATTGTTTATCTGAATTAAATATTGAAAGATACGAAAATTCTTTAAATAAAATTTTAGATATTGTTTTGAAAAATATAAAGTTTGAGACAAATTTTTATAATAAATCAAATAGGGTATCTATTAACTTTGAAAAAAAATTTTCTTTAATTTGGTATTATTTCTTAGAAATGGTAATTGATATTTCAATAGTATGGAAAAAGTATCATAGTTCTTTAGAATGTTGGTATATTTTTGGTACTTGTGTACTAAATCAAACATATAATACAAGAAATTATAGTTTTGAAAAAAATGATGTAAATACCACAGAAAATTTTATTTTAAATATAACTGGAACCAAAAGTATTAGAGGTCTTAATCCTACCACTCTATCGGAATTGACAGGTATACCAAGAGAAACAGTAACAAGACATCTTGCGAAGTTGCTTAAAAATAGAACAATTACAAAAGATAGAAAAAATCTGTATTATTTCCCTAGCATCAGAGCTCAAAGAAAAAGTTTGATAAAAAATGTAGAGTTTGTTAAAAATAGAGTTACAGAATTTGTTTATAAAGTTACAAAAACTATGAATTAGTTTTTTTATTTGAAAAAGAATTAATCTTACCAGTAATTGTTTGACCAGATTTTATTATAATCTGATCATTTTTTCTGTTTTTATTAGAAAACAAATTTCCTGATATTTTTTTAGTTTTACCATCTAAAGAAATATTAATATTTTTTTTTGATGTTTCTTTGGTTTCTTTTTTCACTGAGTTTTTAATTTAAAGGTTTTTGGTAAAATATTTTTTTATAGCTCCTTAATCCTCTTATACACAACCATCCAACCGCTATAAACAGTCTTTTTACTTTGTTACTTTTTTTCATAATTATTTTTTGTTGACCATTTTGGGCTTCACATATTGCTACCACAATAATACTTAAAAAATAAAATGACTATAACATATGCCCAAAATGGGGATAAAGGTGTTATTCTATAAAGAATTATTTGGTAAAATATAGATAATTACGCCCATAATGGGGACTATATTTATTACAAATTTCTCAAAACCTATAAAAAGCATGATTATCAGAGATTTTAGAGAGAAATGACCAAAATTTTACAGATATTTGCTGTTTTATGCTTAGTTGCGCTTACGTCTTGTGCAAGAAACTTAGATCCTATTAGTACAGCAGAAATAGTCAATAAATCATCAAAAGACATTGAAAAGATTGAAGAAATTAAAAAGAACAATCTAAATTGGGAAGAGAATATAGAGATCGATCTATATACTGCAATTGCCCTTGCAATTAAAAATAATAAAGAATTAAGAGTTAAACTATTAGAAAATGCTTTATCTGAGAGACAGATTAATAAAGTAAAATTTGAAATGCTGCCACAACTTGCAGCTAATGCGGGTTACTCAGGGACTGATTATTATAAAGCTTCAACTAGTGCTACAGTTCCTGGCTCTGATAGAGCAGGTTCTATTGGATCAGATTATTCTACATCATCAAATAGAGATCTTTTAAACCAAGATATTGGCTTTACATGGAATGCACTTGATTTTGGATTATCTTATATTCGAGCAGGACAAAATGCTGATCGATATTTAATTTCAGAAGAAAATGAATCTAAAGCAGCTCACAATATAGTAAGAGAAGTAATTAGAGCTTACTGGAGCTCAATGTCAGCTGACAAATTATTAAAAAAATATGGTCCATTACTTGTTGATGTTAATCTTGCACTAAACGACTCTAAAAAAATTGAAGAATTGTTACTCTCCAAACCAATGGATGCTCTTTTATATCAAAAAGAATTATTAGATATCCAAAGGGCTCTGCAAACACAAAAGCAAAGTTTTATAGACGCAAAAATTCAATTAGGAACTTTGATGGGTTTAATGCCTAATCAAACATATAAGTTAGTTGAAACTCAAGATCCACTAACTGTTTTAGACATGACTGTCGATGAAATGGAAACTTATGCCTTACAAAATAGACCAGAACTAATAGAAAACCATTATCAAGAAAGAATTTCAGTTCAGCAGGCAAAAGCAGGGATTTTAAGTTTATTACCTGGTTTGAATTTCAATGCTGCTTATACTTCAACTTCAAACGATTATGTTATGCAACAAACGAACAGTCAATTTGGTGCAACAATAGGAGCAAACCTTTTAAATGTATTTAATTATCCAACTATAAAAAAAGTAAATGAAGTAAACACAGAAATTATAAAAGAACAAAGACTAGCTTTATCCATGACAGTTTTATCTCAAATTCATATCGCTAATTTAGATTATAATGTTGCATTAGAGGAATTTGAAACAGCAGAGAGATACCTAGATGTCTCTAAAAAAATCACTGAACAAGTAAAAAATGCTCAAATTATTGCACGATTTGGACAATTAGAATTAATTAGAGAACAGGCAAGTTTATTAGTTGCTGAATTAAGACATGACATTGCTTTTACTAAACTTCAGCATGCAATTGGACAAATTTATAGCTCAACTGGTATCGATGTTACCAAAGAAAATATGGAACAATATGCCAAAAAACTGGATGTTAAAACGTATGCAAATTTAATCAAAGACAATTTCGATACCAATGGAAAAAAATTTATTGCGAAAATTTCATTACCGATTGAAA
>CACKXQ010000019.1 GCA_902604245.1 uncultured Pelagibacteraceae bacterium
TGCTAATGTTTCTCACGAGCTAAGAACTCCTTTGCAATCAATAAAAATGGGTCTTGAAACCTTTGAAAATAACCCAGATATAAAACAAAATTCAGAGGCAAATAACTTATTACCTGTTATGATTTCTCAGTCTGAGAGAATGGAAAATCTAATTCGAGATTTACTTTCTTTATCTAAAATTGAATTACAAGAACATATAAGACCAACACATGAGATAGATTTAGTAGAGCTGATTGATTATGTAATTAAAACATATGAAAAAATAATAAGTAAAAATAAAATCAAACTTATATTTAATAAAATCGATAATTGTAAAATAATAGGTGACAGAGATAAGCTTATTGAAATATTCACAAATCTTATTGATAATTCGATTAAATATAGTGATAAAAATAAGGAAATAATAATTACAGCAAAAAAAGATGGGGATTTAGTTATTATTTCCGTAGCAGATCAAGGAATTGGAATTCCAAAAGAATCTATACACAGAATCACTGAAAGATTTTTCACAGTTGACCCTAGCAAAAGCCGAAGTGTTGGAGGAACAGGATTAGGTTTGGCAATTGTGAAACATTTGGTTTCTCAACATAGAGCAGAAATGAACATCAACAGTATTGAAAATCAAGGAACAACAATAGATATCAAATTCAATTCTCTATAATACAACTAAAAAGTTAGTCCTTGTAATAAAAGTTTAACGTTCCTTTAATAAAATATTTAAGAATCAGATTTATTTATTTAAGTATAATAAATCTTTAAGGAGATAAATGAAAAAAATAATAAATGTATTTTTAGGATTTCTTATAGCTTTAAGTTTTACAACAACTAGTTATTCAAGAGATCAAATTAAAATAGTAGGATCGTCCACTGTTTATCCTTATGCAACTGTAGTTGCTGAAAAATTTGGTAAAAGTGGCAAGTTCAAAACTCCGGTTATAGAAAGTACAGGAACTGGTGGGGGAATGAAATTATTCTGTGCAGGAGTTGGTGCAAATCATCCAGATGTTACAAATGCCTCTAGAGCAATTAAACCAAAAGAAATTGAATTATGTAAAAAAAATGGTGTTACTGAAATTATAGAAATAATTGTTGGTAATGACGGAATTTCTTTTGCTCATTCAGTTAGTGCTCCAGATGCTGATTTTACTAAAGAGCAATTATGGAGAGCCCTAGCCGCTAAAGTGGACATCGATGGTAAACTTTTAGAAAATCCTTATAAAAAATGGAGTGATATAGATGCAAATCTTCCAAACAAAAAAATTGAAATCTTAATAGCCCCTCCAACATCAGGAACTAGAGATGCTTGGAATTCTTTAGTAATGACTAAAGGATGTACAAAAACTGCAAAATCTCTTTATGAGTCAGCAGGTAAAAAAGCTAAAAAAGAATGTGCTAAAATACGTGAAGATGGATATGCCGTTGAAGCTGGCGAAAATGATACGCTTATAATACAAAAACTCTCATCAAATCCTGATGCTTTCGGTTTTTTTGGTTATAGTTATTTGGTTGCAAACAAAGATAAAATTAAAGCTTCATCAGTAGATGGTGTGCAACCATCATTAGAAGGAATTCAGGATTATTCATACCCAATTGCTAGGCCATTATTCTTTTATGTTAAAAAGGCTCATGTTGGTGTTATACCTGGGATTAAGGAATTTCTTAAAGAATTCACTTCAAAAAAAGCCATGAGTAACAGAGGTTATTTAGCTAAAATTGGATTAGTTCCTCTAGCATCTGACAAGTACAAAGCAACACGAACAGCAGCTCTAGATCTTGTTACTATAAGCATTAACTAGACTAATACTCAAAATTAAAAAAAAAGGCGAAATTCATTGGCCTTTTTATTCAATTACTAATTTAATTTGTAATAAATCTGTAACAAATTAAATATATCAAGTTGTTCGAATGAATTTCGTTCTTATTTTTTTAATAGTAATATTTTCATCATCTTTGTTTTTTTACGGTAAGTCAAAGACAAAAAGTATATCTATTGAGAGAAATATTAAATTAAATGCACTTCCAAAATTTTATGGTTATTATTTAGTTCTATGGAGTTCAATACCTGCATTAGTTTTTTTGTTAGTTTGGTCTTTATTTGAACCCGTAATTATAAAATCAATTATTATTGAGACAGCCGCAAATCAAGGAGCAATTTTTAATGATAAAAATGAAGCTAACTTAATTTACGAAAAAATTAAAGCAATTCATTTAGGTACTTATTTTGGTGATATTGACACTATCTTAAAAGAAAGCGCGATATCATATTCAAAATTTTTAAATATTTTTACTAATTCTAAAATAGTTTTAATTTTTGTAACAATTATTGCTTCAGTTATTTTTTCATTAAAAAAAATTAAAAATAATAATAAAGCAAGAGAAGATGTTGAGAAAATTTTAAAAGGTTTGCTTTTTGTTTCATCCTTAATTGCTATTCTTACGACTTTAGGAATAATATTCTCATTATTATTTGAAAGTATAAAATTTTTTTCAGTAATAAATATTTTTGACTATTTATTTGGTACTAATTGGAGCCCTCAAAGAGCCTTTATCAGGGATGCATCTGCAATAACGGCTGCAGAATATGATGAATTAAGAGATGCATTTGGATTTGTACCATTGATAGCTGGAACTTCATTTATTGCATTCATTGCTATGTTTGTTGCTGTACCTATTGGATTATTTTCAGGAATATACATGGCCGAATATGCTTCCTCTAAAATAAGAAGAATTTCAAAACCAATCATTGAGATACTTGCTGGAATACCTACTGTTGTTTATGGTTTTTTTGCAGCTTTAACCGTAGGACCATTCTTTAGACAAATAGGTGAGAGTATTGGTTTAACAGTTTCCTCAGAGAGTGCTTTAGCTGCAGGTCTTATTATGGGAATAATGATTATACCTTATATTTCATCTTTATCTGATGATGTAATTAATTCAGTACCACAATCACTTAGAGATGGTTCCTATGCTGTTGGTGCAACTAAATCAGAAACAATAAAACAAGTTGTAATTCCCGCAGCATTACCTGGAATAATTGGATCAGTATTGTTAGCTGTATCGAGAGCTATTGGTGAAACCATGATTGTAGTTATGGCAGCAGGATTAGCAGCTAATCTCACTATTAACCCACTTGAGTCAACAACAACAATTACAACCCAAATTGTAATGATACTCGTTGGTGATCAAGAATTTGATAGCCCAAAAACGCAATCAGCTTTTGCATTGGGATTGACACTATTTGTTGCAACATTGATTTTAAATTACATAGCTCAGAGAGCTGTGAAAAAATATAGAGAGAAATATGACTAAAGAACAAAGATTAAAAAAACGACATGCTGCTGAAAAAAGGTTTAGATTGTATGGTCTCACATCAATTTTGGTTGCTTTGGTTTTTGTACTTATATTAGTAAATAATATTTTTTCAAAAGGAAGTTCTGCATTCATGAAAACGGTCATTAATGTAGAGGTTTTCTTTGACCCAGAATTAATTGAGATTGAAAATGGAGCACCAGAGGAGAATATAAGGGAAGCAGATTTTTATGATATTACAATTGAAACTCTTCTTAAAGCATATCCTGCTAAAAATTTAGATGAAGAAAATGAATTAATTGATTTATTTACAACCGATGCTGAAATTGAAATTAAAAAAGCTTTTTTAGAAAATAACAACTTAATAGGAAAAAAAATTAACTTAGAAATAACGGCATCAGATGATATAGATCAATTGCATAAAGGAAATTACCCTAGGAATTTACCAGAGGATAGAAGAAGAATTTCAAATTTTCAGCTAAAAATTTATGACAATCTTTTAAAAAATAATAAAATAAACAAAAATTTTAATAATTATTTTTTTAATAATGGGGACTCCAGAGATCCAGAGCTAGCTGGAATTGGAGGGGCTTTAGTTGGATCGTTCTATAGCATAATCATATGTCTATTGTTAGCTTTTCCAGTTGCTGTTCTTGCTTCAATTTATTTAGAAGAGTTTGCTCCAAAAAATAAAATTACAGATTTTATCGAAATAAACATTAATAATTTAGCTGCTGTACCTTCAATTGTTTATGGATTGCTTGCTCTACAAATATTATTAGCTACTATTCAGTTACCTAGATCTACTCCATTAGTAGCTGGTATTACATTAGCCTTGATGACATTGCCAAGAATAATTATTCCTTGCAGGGCATCTTTAAAAGCAGTTCCACCCTCGATAAGAGAAGGTGCATTGGCAGTAGGCGCATCAAAGTTTCAATCTGTATTTCATCATGTAGTCCCATTATCGCTACCAGGAACATTATCAGGAACAATTATTGGTTTAGCACAAGCATTAGGAGAGACTGCACCATTAATTTTGATTGGTATGGTTGCTTTTGTTGTTGACATTCCATCAACTCCAATTGATCCATCATCCTCGCTACCTGTGCAGGTATATTTGTGGTCAGAGTCAGCTGAAAGAGGTTTTGTTGAAAAAACATCAGCAACAATTATGATGCTATTGAGTTTTTTAATTGTTATGAATTTTATAGCAGTATATTTAAGACAAAAATTTGAAAAGAGATGGAATTAAATGAGTGATGTAAAAATCAAATCTAATAATTTAAATGTGTTCTATGGAGACAAACAAGCTTTATTTGATGTAAACTTAGATTTGAATGAAAAAGAAGTAACTGCATTAATTGGTCCATCTGGTTGTGGTAAATCAACCTTCATAAGATGTATAAACAGAATGAATGACGTAATTGATATTTGCAAAGTTACAGGAAATATTGAGATTGACGGTGTAGAAATTAATGATGAAAATTTAGACGTCGTTTCCTTAAGAGAAAGAGTTGGGATGGTGTTTCAAAAACCAAATCCATTTCCTAAAAGCATATACGATAATATTTCATATGGTCCAAAGATACATGGCAAGGGAGAGACAAAAAGTGAGCTAGATGAAATAGTTGAAAGAAGTTTAAAAAAAGCTGCTTTGTGGGAAGAGGTTAAAGATAGGTTAGACGAACCAGGTACTGGATTATCTGGAGGTCAACAACAACGACTTTGTATAGCTAGAGCAATATCAGTAAATCCAGAAGTAATTCTAATGGATGAACCATGTTCAGCCTTAGATCCAATAGCAACAGCCAAAATTGAGGAATTGATTGATGAACTTAAGAAAACCTATACAATAGTTATTGTTACCCATTCGATGGCTCAAGCAGTTAGAGTTTCACAGAAAACTGGCTTTTTTCATCTTGGAAAATTAATTGAGGTAGGAAAAACAGAAAAAATTTTTAAGAACCCTGACAATAAAATGACACAAGATTATATTACAGGTAGATTTGGATAAACTATGAGTAACGAACATACAGTAAAGTCATATGAAGAAGAATTACAATTTCTTGTTGATTCTGTAATTAAAATGGGAAGTTTAACAGAGTCTCAAATGGTAGACTCAATGGACGCTATCATCAAAGTTGATAAAGATTCTATTGATAAAATTATTAAAAGTGATGATGAAATTAATAAATTTAGATCAAAAATAGATACTCAAATTATGACATTACTAGTCAAAAGAGCTCCTATGGCTATTGATTTAAGGGAAACAATTAGTTCTTTAAAAATTTCACAAGACTTGGAAAGAATTGGAGATCTATCTAAAAGTAATGCTAAAAAAGTTAAACCACTACCACTAGATTTACCAGAGGAATTACTTTCAAATTTAAAAAGATTAGGTGAGTTGGTTATAAAACAGTTAAATGATGTATTAGATAGTTATGTTAACAAAAATTACGATAAAGCCAAAGAAGTTTGGGAAAAGGATGAACAAGTTGATGACCTTACCTATATTGCAATGGAAAGTGTTATTGATTTTTTATCTAAAGATAAAAAAAATTTAGATTTTTCTACACATCTTATATTCGCAACAAAAAACTTAGAGAGAGCAGGTGATCATATTACTAATATTGCAGAGTCTATTTGTTACTTAATTAAAGGCGAATATCTAAAAGGAAGCAGACCAAAAGGAAAAGTTATCCAAGAATAAAATGAATGGCAAAATATTTATTATTGAGGATGAGCCTTCAATAATACAATTAGTTCAACATAATTTAGAAAAAGAGGGTTTTTTAGTAGCTTCATCTACCAATGGTAATGATGGTTTAAAAGATTTAAAAAAGTTTGAACCAAATTTGCTTTTACTTGATTGGATGCTTCCAGATTTATCTGGAATTGATATTTGCAAAAATATTAGAAATAACTCAAGTCATAAAAATCTACCCATAATAATGCTTACAGCAAAAGGAGAAGAGGAAGATAAAATAAAAGGATTAGATAGTGGTGTTGATGATTATTTAACCAAACCATTTAGTTTCAATGAGCTTTTAGCAAGAATAAAAGCTGTATTAAGAAGATATGATCCTAAAGTTGTTTCAAATAGTTTAGAATTTGAAGATTTAAAATTAAATAGATTTGAGAAGAGAGTGTTTAGAAAAAATATTGAAATACAGCTTGGACCAACAGAATTTAGACTACTAGAATTCTTTTTAAGCAACCCTAAAAGAGTATATTCAAGAGATCAAATTTTAGAAAATGTTTGGCCAAACAACATAAACGTAGAAAGTAGAACCATTGACGTACATATAAGAAGATTAAGAAAGTCGATTAATATTGATAAAACAAAAGAACTAATTAGAACAGTAAGATCCTCTGGATATTCACTTATTTAAGAAATGCATCTTCAAGATAATCTAATCTATCTTGACCCCAAAAAATCTCATTATTTAAGACATACGAAGGAGCGCCAAATACATCATTATCAACCGCATCTTTTGAATTTTTTTGATACTCCAAGTTCACATCTTCAGATAAAGCTAATTTCTTCATTTCTTCAAAGTTTAAATTTAATTTTTCACAAATTTCCTGAAGTGTATTGTAATCAGAAAGATCTTTATCCATAGACCATAAATATTTTAAACATTCATTTCCAAAATGAAGTTTATTACCCAATTTATTTGAAGCTATTACAAATTTTGCTGGTAAGTGTGGGTCTTTAGGTGGAAAAAATTTTGGCTTTTTAATAATCGGCAAACCTAGTTTATTTGAAATTCTCTCCAGTTCTACAAGTCTATATTTTTGTCTAGCAGGATGTCTTTTAGGAACTGGCAATCCACCAGTATTTGGAAATATTTCGCCAACTAAATCAAGTGGTTTTTCTATAACCTCTAAATTATATTTGCTTACTATCTTTGTAAATCTATCAGCTCCAAGATAGCTAAATGGAGATAGGACACTAAAATAATATTCAACTTTCATTATTTGTTTAATTAAGCGCAAACTGCTTAATTTTTTCAAACTCAAAATGATCTGCTATATCTTTTTGAGCATAATATACTTCTTCAACAACCCCTTGTTCGTTAATCAAAACATCAGTTACAGCAATATCTAAATGACCTTTAATCTTTGTTGGAATATATCCTTTCATCATTGCTGGAATGATTTTGTGAGGTTTAAATAACATTGCATTCAATGTTTTTGCTATAGATCTTTCAATTTCATATTTTTTAAAATATTCAAAATTTTCATCAGCTAAAACTGTAAAAGGTAATTCACCATGTTTATCCATATAAGATTTTAAATTATCTACTGGGGAATGAAAAATCCCAACATGTGTAAAATTATTTCCAAATTCACTAAATCTTTTATTCAATTCATTCAATCTTAAATTGCAAAAGCTACATCCTGCTATACGGTAAAAAGTAAGTAGTACTTTTTTGCCCTTTGTTTCAGATAAATTAAATATTGAACCGTCTGGTTTTGGTAATGAGATTTCTTCTAATGTATCGCCTTTATTTATTTTCATTTTTTATATACATTTCTTGCAAAGACCAAAAAACTCCAAATTGTATTTGTTATATTTCATTCCTTTGTTATCTTTAAAATCTCTTAAGTGTTCTGATAATTTATGATCATGAATTTCAGTTACATCTTCACAACTTTCACAAATTGAAAAAACAGTCGCTTTAGCAATTTGACATTTTGAATTTTTACAAGCGATGAAAGCGTTTCTACTTTCTATTTTATGAATTTTTCCAATTTTCACTAGTTTGTTTAAGGCTCTATAAACTTGCAAAGGGGCATTAATACCTTTTTTTTTAACATCAAATAAAATTGAATATGCTTTTAACGGTTGATCAGATTTTTCAATTAAATCTAAAATTATTTTTTGGTTTTTGGATAATGTTTCTTGTTTTTGCATTTAATTATTTTTTATAATATTCCATTAATTTTTCAATTGAATCGTTTGTTTAACTTTAAGTAATGAAAAAATAAACAACACTAGAGCTGCAGCAATTATGGATGGACCAGACGGTGTATTGAATTCTAAAGATGAGAATAATCCTATAAACACTGATAACAATCCTCCTATTATTGAAAAAATCACCATCTTTTTCGGGTTATCTGAAAGATTTCTAGCCATAGCAGTTGGTATAATTAACATTCCTGTGATTAATAGTACCCCAACTAATTTGATAGATATGGCAATTATTGCGGCCAATAAGACTGTAAAGACTGCTTTTGCTCTATCAGGGTTTAGACCTTCAGCTTGTGCTAATTCATAATTTACAGTTGAGGCGAACAGTGGTTTCCATATTAATCTTAAAACCAATAAAATTAAGGCTCCACCAACCCATATTGTTACAAGATCTTTCTTATTAACTGCTAATATATCTCCAAACAACAATCCCATAATATCAAACCTAATAAAGGTTAAAAATCCAATCACCACTAATCCAACTGCCAATGATGAGTGAGCCAATAGCCCTAACAACGCATCGCTTGGTAGATTAGTTTTTTTTTGTAGTTGTATTAAAATTAATGCAATTGCTGATGAAATTAAAAATATTGAAACAGCAATATTAAATTCTAATGAATATGCAATTGTTACACCAAGTAGTGCGGAGTGGGCGAGTGTATCTCCAAAATAAGACAATCTTCTCCACACAACAAAACAACCAAGAGGACCAGCAACAAAAGCAATACCAATACCTGCAACCAATGCTCTTATAAAAAAATCGTCAAACATATCAATTTTTTTTTATATCCCCATCATTAGTATGAACATGATCGTGCTTATGTTCATAAATTGAAAGTGTTTGAGCAGCTTGTTCGCCAAACAATGCTTTGTATTCACTATTTTTTGCAACTTCTTTAGGTGAACCCGAACAACAGACATGACCATTTAAACAAACAACATGATCAGTAGCGCTCATTACAGTATGTAAGTCATGGGATATTAATAAAATACCACAACTTAATTTTTCAGAAATTTCTTTAATTAATTCATACAAGGCAATTTCTCCTGTAAAATCTACACCTTGAACTGGCTCATCAAGTACTAATAAATCAGGTTTTTTTGAAATAGCTCTTGCAAGTAAAACTCTTTGAAACTCTCCACCTGATAAATTTCCTAAACTTTTATCTTTTAAGTTAATTACACCAGTTAATGAAAGTGCTTCATCAATTACATCCTCTGTAAGATTATCTGTTAAAAGCATAAAATCTCTTACTCTTAGGGGAAGTGTCCAATCTATTGATATTTTTTGTGGAACATAACCAATATTATTTGTGAATTTTTCAACTTGACCCTCAATATTTTTAAATAAACCTAGAGCAATTTTAGCAGTTGTACTTTTACCAGAACCATTAGGACCAATTAAGGTAACAATTTTACCTTTTTCAACTTGAAGAGAAACACCTTGAACAAGCCACTTTTGATTTTGTTGAAAACCAACATTGTTTAATTTTACTAAAATATTATTTCCTATGCTCATTTATTCACTTGACTTAAATATGTTATATTATTACACAGCGTTATATTATAACAATTAACAATAACCAAATATTATGAAAAATCTAAAAAAATCTTCAATAATCTTAACAATACTATCATTTTTAACTTTATTTACATCAGCAAATGCCGACATAAAAGTCGTTGCATCAATTAAGCCAATACACTCTTTAGCTAGCTATTTAATGGATGGTGTAGCTAAACCAGATTTAATAGTTGATGGATACGCTTCTCCACATGGATTTGCCATGAAGCCTTCGCATGCAAAAATGTTACAAGATGCTGACATTGTTTTTTGGGTAGGTGAAGATTTAGAAAATTTTTTAGAAAAACCATTAGACTCAATTGCTAACGAGGCAGAAAAAATTGAGTTATTAGAGGTTAAAGGTTTAGTTAAGTTAAAATTTAGAGAGAGAAATATTTTTGATGACCATGACGACCACGATGATCATGATGATCACGGACACAAGAAAAAAGATGATCACGATGATCATGACCATGCAAAAAAAGAAGATGGGCATAAAGAGGACGATCATGACGATCATGGACATAAGAAAAAGGATGACCACGATGACCACGACCATGACGATCATGCAAAAAAAGAAGATGGGCATGATGACCATGATGATCATGATGGGCACGAAGGACACCACCACGGTGAATTTGATCCACATATTTGGTTAGACCCAATTAATGCAAAAGTTATTTTATTTGAAATGTCTAAGCACTTAATTGAAAATGACCCAACAAATGAAGCTGCTTATAGAGCAAATTTAAGTAAGGCTTATAAAGAAATTGATAAACTTACAAATGATGTAACTGCAGAACTTAATGAAAGTACTGCTTCAATCGTTTTTCACGACGCTTACCAATACTTTGAGAAAAGATTTAATGTAAATATATTAGGAGCTTTCACAGTTAACACAGATGTATTACCTGGTGCGGAGCAACTTTCAGAGATCAGAGAAGTAATTGAGCACGATAAAGTAGCTTGTGTATTTTCTGAGCCTCAATTTAATCCAGATATCATTAAAGCTGTTGCAAAAGATATGAATATTAAAACTGGTATTGTTGACCCTTTGGGTGCAACTTTAACTCCTGGAAAAGGTTTATATTTTGATTTGATAAAAAATATGTCAAAATCCTTTAAAGGATGTTAATTTAATTAATGGAAGAAACTAACAAACAAGTTCCTGTTACCGTTTTAACAGGCTTTTTAGGTGCTGGGAAAACTACTCTTTTAAACAGAATCTTAACAGAACAGCATGGCAAAAAATATGCTGTAATAGTTAATGAATTTGGTGAGCAGGGCATTGATAACGATTTAGTTGTTGATGCTGATGAAGAAGTGTTTGAGATGAACAATGGTTGCATTTGTTGCACCGTAAGAGGAGACCTAATCAGGATTTTAAGTGGTCTTATGAAAAGAGCGGATAAGCTTGATGCAATCATAGTAGAAACCACCGGATTAGCTGATCCAGCTCCCGTTGCACAAACTTTTTTTGTCGATCAAGATGTTGCTGATCGAACAAAGTTAGATGCAATTGTTACTGTAGCTGATGCTGTTCATTTAAGTACACAATTAACAGATCATCACGAAGCAGAGGAACAAATTGCCTTTGCAGACGTTGTATTATTAAACAAAATAGATCTTGTTGATGAAAGTGGATTAGAAGTTGTTAAAGAAAGAATTAAAAAAATTAATCCTTTTGCAAAAGTAATTAATACAACTAAATGTGGAGTATCATTAAATGAGATTTTAAATCTTGATGCATTTAGTTTAAAGCGTGTTTTAGATGTTGAGCCTGATTTTCTTACATCAGATCACGACCATGAGCACGATGACGATGTAACTAGCTTATCATTTGTTTCTGATACCCCTTTAGATATGGAAAAGTTTCAAGATTGGTTTAGTAAACTATTACAAACCAAAGGTCAGGATATTTTAAGAACCAAAGGTATACTTGACTTTACAGGAGAAAGTGATCGATATGTATTTCAAGGTGTTCATATGCTTATGGATGCCTCACCAATGGGTAAATGGCCTGAGGGTAAAGAACGAAGTTCTCGACTAGTCTTCATTGGTCGAAATCTAGAAAGTATGAATTTAAAAGAAGGATTTGAAAACTGTAAATCGGCATGAAGGCTGATACAAGTCAATTCCCAGAATTAAATAAGACTAAATTTGAACAAAGAGGAACAGAGTTTAAACTTGGTATTCCTATAACTAATGCGGTTACAGTTGGTAATTCAATAGCAGTTGGATTTGGTGATGGTACAGTAAGAATTTTTACATCTGGCGAAAGTTCTGAACCAATAAAAGCTCACAAAGGCATTGTACTCTGCATGTCTAAAGATGGTGATAATATTTTAACTGGTGGAGATGATGGTCGATTTTTAAACATTTCCCTTGATGGAAAGATTAGTGAGATTGGTAACTTTGGTACGCGTTGGGTAGATCATGTTACAGCAAATAATGGAAGTCTAGTTTGTTCATCTGGAAATATTGTTTATCTTTGGTCACCAAATCATAAAGAACCAAAATTATTTGAGCATAATAGCACTATTGGAGGTATAGCATTTGACACCAAAGGCAGAAGATTGGCAGTTTCTCGTTACGGAGGAGTAACTCTTTGGAAAAAAGATTATAGCAACAAATGGAATTCATCAGAATTAAACTGGAAAGGTTCTCATAACAAAGTAATTTTTAGTCCTGATGGTAAATACCTGGTTACATCAATGCAGGAAAACCAACTACATTTTTGGCGATTAAAAGACAAAATTGACTCAGCAATGTCTGGATATGGTGCAAAAATAAAGAGTTTTGCTTTCGTAGATGACTCGAAATATTTAGCAACATCGGGAGCTAAAGAAGCAGTATGTTGGCCATTCGATGGAGATGGACCAGTAGGTCGAGAACCCATTTGTCTTCCTTATGTAGGAAATAAATTAGTAACGTTCGTTGAACCATTCCCAAATGAAAATGCAATTTTAACTGGGTTAAGTGACGGTTCGGTTTTTTTGTCAGAAATAGAAAAAGCAAGCAATACAATTATTATTCGAAGCTTTACAGAATTTGAAGTATCTGCAATTGCAGTAACCAAAGATTGCTCACATCTATTAATTGGTGACATGGGAGGAAATATTTTATGGACATCAATCTGGGATGAGGAAAAAAAATAATCTATGTTTAATAAAAAAAAACCCAATGCTGAAACTATTAGAAATTTAAAACTTGTATTTTCAAAAAAATATCAAATTCCAGAAAAATCTATTTTAAGCATGGCTGAGTTAAGTTGTCATGAACCTAATTGCCCTCCTATAGAGACAATAATAACTGAAAGAGCAGAGGATGGGAAAGTAAGGAACTGGCGTATAGCAAAGCCCATTAATGAAATTCAAGAAATTGATATTGATAATTTATACGAAGTACACAATCACAAACATTAAACTTATCTATTAAGTTTACTTAAACTCTTTATTGTCCGCTTTAACACTTTCTTTAAATCTATCTAAGAAATCAGGGATAGCACTTTTTACTCTATGCCAAGTTGGTATAAAAGGTGTATCCATTGGATTTTCAAAAAATGACTCTCCAGCTTTCATTATATTTAAAGCAAATAACTCAACCGTTTTTTCCTCATTGTGAGAGTCAAACTTAAGACCATTCATTTGAGCATCACTTCTATAAATATCAATTAAATCTAAAGCAGATCTATAATAAGTTGCTTTAATTGATCTAAAAGTTTCTTTGCTAAAAGAATAGCCTTGTGTCGCTAGTTTTCTTACTAATGTTTTAATTATATCAATAGACATTTTAGATAAGCCTTTAGAGCTATCCTTTATAGATAATATCTGATGCTTATGATCGTAGTTATCAGCTAATTCTACTTGGCATATGTTGTTAGATGAATAATTTCTCTGCATTTCAGATAAAATAGCAATTTCAATTCCCCAATCTGATGAAATTCTAAGTTCTGGTAGAATATTTCTTCTAAATGAAAATTCTCCAGCTAATGGGTATTTAAATGACTTCATAAAGTCTATGTAATCACTTTTGCCTATTGTTTTTTCCATTGCCGTTAGAAGTGGATTAACAAGTAATCTAGCTACTCTTCCATGCATTTTATTATCAGCAATTCTTGGATAATAACCTTTGCAAAATTCATAATTAAATAATGGGTTTTCTACAGGATAAAAAAGTTTTGCTAACAACCTTCTATCATAAGTTTTTATATCACAATCATGTAAAGCAACAGATCTAGCTTCATCTCTAGCTATTGCCATGCCAATGCAATACCAAACATTTCTTCCTTTACCCATTTGTTTCGGCGCAAGATCTATACCTTTTAATTCCTTATCTAATCTTTTTAATTTTGGACCATCATTCCATAAAATAGAAAATGGAGTTTTTAACTTTTTAAAAAATTTCCATGCCTTTTTAGCTTGTGCTTTATTAGCTTGATCTAAGCCAATTATCACATGATTAAGATATTTAGTTTTGCTTATTTCATTCACAATGTTTGGCAATGCGTCTCCTTCAAGTTCTGAATAAAGACAAGGTAAAATTAATTCTAATTTTCTCTCTTTAGAAAATTTTAATAAGTCTTTTTCAATCTGCTCTGTGCTTCTAATTGAGAAGTCATGAAGATTTGCAACGATACCGTTTTGAGAAAAATCACCCATGATTTTAATTTCTAGCCTCTATT
>CACKXQ010000020.1 GCA_902604245.1 uncultured Pelagibacteraceae bacterium
TACAAAAATTATAAAAAAAATCAAAAAATTATTCTTTTAGCAAAAAAAGTTGAAAATCAATCTAAGAAATACAAGGCGCAGCTCAATAATTGTCGAAAATCACTTACTACTAAAAAATATATTATATTTTAGTTTAATTGTTTTTTAAGCTCTATATCAACTACATCAATTCTCTTCGTATTTTTCGCTAAAGTTAAATACATCGTTGGAGTTACATATAAAGTGAAGAATGTAGAAATTATCATTCCACCGAGTATAGTTGCACCTACAGCAAGTCTAGAACCCTCTCCAGCACCTGGTCCAATATTTCCAATAACCAAAGGCAACATCGCAATCATTGTACTTAGGGATGTCATTATAATTGGTCTAAATCTTAGACTGCAGGCTTCTTTTACGGCTTTTTCAATATCTTTACCTTTTGTTCTCAATTGATTAGCATAATCAACTATAAGAATACTATTTTTTGTTGAAATTCCTATGAGTATCACTAAAGCTATTTGTGAAAATATATTTATTGATGAATTTAAGAATAAAATAAATACTAATCCTCCAAACACTGCAAGCGGAACAGTTAGTATAATTATAAATGGGTGGATAAACGAATTAAAAGTAGCTGACATTACAAGATAAGCAGTCAATAATGCTAAAGCAAATATAATATAAAGTTCATTACTGGTTTCTTTTAATTCTTCAGACTTTCCTTTCCAAGTAATTTGTTTATCCGGAGCAACATTTGTCATGGTTTCCTCTAAATATTTAATCGCTTCAGCTAAAGTATAACCTTCACTTATGTTAGCCGATATTGTTACAGCACGTTGTCTATTATATCTTGATAACTTACTAGCTGTTCCTTTTTCTTTAAACTCAACAAGATTAGATAGAGAAACTAAATTACCAGTTTTTTCTGATCGAACAAATATTTTACTCAAACTTTCTTTATTTTTTCTATCTTCTAAATATTGTTGTAAAATAATTGGGTATTCTTTTCCAAGTTTATTAAATTTTGTGACCGTTTTACCTCCATACAAAGTTTCTAAAGTTTGACCAATTGCTTCAGTTGATATACCTAGATCTTTTGCTTTATTTTTATTTATTTTTAAATTTACCTCAGGTTTATTTCTAGTGTAGTCAGACTCAAGTCTTGATAAATTTCTGTTTTTTCTTAACATTCTAATAACTTGAGATTGTATTTGTTCTAGCTCTTCATAGGTATTTCCATAAATAACCATTTGAACAGGCTTATTGTAACTAGAAACTCTTATGGACTGAGGAGAAATTGGAAAAGCTAGTGTTTGAGGAACTGTAACTATTTTTCCAATCGCTTGTCTCATTATTGTTTGAGAATTCTGTTTTCTATTTTTCCAATTATCTAAAAGTGAGATAATTAAGAAGCTATTTTCAGAGCCAAAACCTGGAACTATCATTAAAAATCTATTGTATGGACTTTTATCGCCATCAAGCAGAGGAATGAGTCTTTTTTCAACATCCTCCGCCCTTTTTTGAGTATATTGGAATGAACTTCCCTCATCAGTAAATCCTATAACTAAGTAAACTCCACGATCTTCTAATGGTAACAATTCTTTTTTTGTATAGTTATACAAACCCCCAGAGGCAACTATGATAAAAATTATGAATGTTATTATTGTTTTCTTCTTGTTCATCCAAAATCCTAATGTCTCAGTGTAAAATTTTAAAAAACCTTGAAAAAATTTGTCAAATCCTCTTGTTAAGAAATTAGACTTTTTCTTTTTATCAAGAAATTTACTACCTAGCATTGGCGAAAGTGTTAGAGCAACAAATGATGACACTACTATTGCAAATGATAGTGCTATTGCAGTTTCTTTAAATAAAGTTCCAGCAATACCCTCAATAAAAATTAAAGGTAAAAATACTGCAACCAAAATAAGAGTTGTTGCAACAATTGCAAATGTAATTTGTTTTGAGCCTTTGTATGCTGCTACCAGCGGTGTCTCACCATTTTCAATTCTTCTATATATTGCATCGGTCATAATGACTGAGTCATCGGTAATTATCCCAATTGCTAATATAAAACTTAATAAAACAAATATATTAATAGATAAATCAAATATATATAAACCTAAGAATGTAGCAATTAAACTTACAGGTAAAGCTATTGCAGGAACAATGACTGCTTTTAAATTTCCTAAAAATAAATAAATTATTATTACAACAAGTATAAAGGCTATAGCTAAAGTTTTATAAACCTCATTTATTGCCTCGCCAATATAAGTAGCTCTATTAAAAGCTATTTCCAAATTTAAATCACCAGGTAAAGTTTTTCTAATTTCTTTGATTTTTTTTTCAACATCTTTTGATAATTCAACAGTTGAAGCCCCACTTCTTGCATAAATTCCTATACCCATGGTATTTAAATTTAGTGCTCCTTTACTTTGTGCTCTAAATAAAACTTTCTCTGTGACAGGACCTAATTCTAAATTTGCAATATCAGATAGTCTTACGATGTTATCTTTAGCTTTCTTAATTGGGAGTTCTTTAAGTTTTTCTAAGTCATTATATGATTTATCGATATTGATCGTTAAATCTATATTTTCAGCTTCAAGTGTACCCGCAGGTAATCGAACATTTTCATTTCTTAAAGATCTTTCTACTTCTTGAATAGTTAAATTATTTGCAGCTAATTTGATTGGATCTATCCATACTCTTATACTCTGTTCTCTAAGGCCTCCTGTTCTTATTCGGCCAACATTTTTAATGCTAGAAAACTGATCAACTAAATATCGTTCTGCATAATCTCCAAGCTCAAGATCACTCCAGGTTTCTGAAGATAAAGCAAGCCACATTGTAGTTGTAAAACCCGCAGATTGTTTAAGTATTCTAGGGGCCTCAGACTCAGCTGGTAATCTTCCAACAATTCTTGCAACTCTCTCTCTTACATCGTTTGCCGCATTATCAAGATCAATATCAGTGTCAAATTCGATATTTATAGTACTTTTTCCATTTTCTGATTTAGCGTCTATATTTTTTATTCCCTCTGCACCACCTATAACTTCCTCTATTACTTGTGTTACCTCTTCATCAACAATTGGAGCTGAAGCTGAGGCATATTCCACTTGAACTTGAACCACAGGGGGTTGCAGACCAGATGGGAGTTCTCTCACAGGTAACTTAGAAAAAACAAAAGTTCCAAAGACGACCAATATCAAGGATAGTACCCATGACAATGCAGGTCTCCTAATACTAACATCAGTTAAATACATTTAATTATTTACTTTTATTTTCTTTTTTTCCCCAACTAGACTTACTTTTTTTTTCGCCATCTTTTATGGGTTTAATTTTTCCATTGGGTCTTACTTTTTTTAATCCTTCAGCAACAACTATGTCACCCTCGTTTAAACCTGACTCTACTTCAAGATAACCTTTGTTTCTGTTACCAACAGTGACCTCAACTCTTTTAGTTACATTCTCATTGTCTACTTTATAAATATAAACCTTGTTACCTTCTAAGATTACACTTGTATCTGGTATTCCTAACGAAACTCTCTCATTATATTTTATTGTGACTTCCATTAAAGCACCAGGTAAAATCTCAGAATTTGAATTTTGCATTTTAACTCTAAGTCTTAAAGATCTGTTGCTAACATCAATTTTGCTAGCTAAAGAGTCTACTATTCCATTATAAGTTTTATTTTTATTACCAGAAAATTTTACATCAACACCAAGTCCTTTTTTTACGAACGGTGCGAATACCTCTGGAACATCAACATCAATAAATAAAGAAGATGCGTCCTCTATATCAATTACAACAGAACTTTCCGAAACATTAATATCATCAGAAAAGTTTCTTTTACCAATTACTCCATCGAAAGGTGCTACTAAAGTTCTATTTTTTAATTTTGCAATAACATCACCAGACTTAACTTTGGTATTATATTTGATTTCTTCTAGAATTTCGTATTTTTCAATATTGTATGACTGTGTTTTAATTGGAACCGCTGTTCCAAAAGTTTCAATGATATTTTGAAATTTTCTTTGCTCAACTGTTTTAACTATAATACCCGGTGGTGGTCTTTTACTAAATTTTTTTTTAAAGTGGTTTCCAATCATTGTCCGAGCAATGATCACGCCTGCAATAATTAGAAAAAAAATAACTATTATTGATGTTATTTTAGTAGATCTTTTCATTTTTATATTCTTCCATATTCAGCCCATGAACCATCATAAACTGTAGGAGAATATGTATTATTTACTAGGGAATATGCAAGACCTAAAACACATGCTGTTATACCAGATCCACATGAAAAAACTCTTTTATCATCATTTAAATCAATAATTTCGCTGAACTTTTTTGAGATCTCACTTACCCCTTTAAAAGTGTTGTCTGAGCTATTTATAATTTCTTTAAATGGAAGACATACAGAGTTTGGAATAGATCCACTCTTCACATTTTTCCTGGGATCTGGAACACTTCCATTAAATCTTTCCTTACTTCTAGCATCGATTACTGTAAAATTTTTTTTTTCAATATTTTCATTTATTTCAAAAATACTTTTTACCATATTCCTATTTTCTGTTGCTCTGTAGGTTGAATTATTTAAAATTGTCTTTTCACTTGTCGTTTTCCTATTTTCAATTAACCATTTTTTTAAACCACCATCTAACACACTTACTAAGTGTTTATCATGACCAAAATAAATAAAGTTGTACCAACCTCTACATGAACTTAGAACATCAGAGTTATCATAAATTACAATTCTATCGGTATTTGATATGCCAATTGAAGATACTATCTCTTCCCATCTTTCTTTTGTAGGTAGCATGTGGGGTAAATCTGTGCTTTGATCTGAGTTTTTATCTAAATCGAAAAAAATTGCTTTTGGAATATGATTTTTCATGTATTCCTCTTCAGGATTTCTATCAATTCCTGGCATATGCCACGAACAGTCAATTATTTTTACTGCACTTAGATTCTTTTCCAACCAATCTGATGATACAAGTGACATTCTATCTTTTTTCTAAATACTTTTGATGATATTCTTCAGCAGCACAGTAATTTTTCAATTCAGATAGCTTAGTTACCACCTTTCCAGATAATTTTTTATTTACATCATCAATCACTTTTTGAGCAATATTTTTTTGTTCATCATTAAGGTAGAATATCTCACTTCTGTATTGTGTTCCAAAATCAGGACCTTGAGAGTTTAGTGTAGTTGGATCATGAAATTCAAAAAATTTCTTAATTATTTGCTCGTATGTAATAATTTTAGGATCAAATTCTAATTTTACAGCTTCCGCATGATTAGTTGTTCCCGTACAAACTTCTCTATAACTTGTATTTGGACTGTTTCCTCCGCAATATCCAACCTCAGTTCTGTAGATACCATCCAATTGTCCATATTTATTTTCTGGACCCCAGAAACATCCCAAAGCTAAAACTGCTATTTCCATAGATTAATGATATAATAATAATATAATCTAATCCATGTTATCTAGAAATCAATTAGGCTTTTTGTACATGTTTTTGTCTGTGTGTGCATTTTCAATGATGGATGTACTTGTTAAGTGGTCTGATAATTATCCTGTTGGTGAAGTTCTTTTTTTTAGAGGAATTTGTGGACTAATACCTATATTTTTTTTAATTCCAAAAGAAAAATACTCAAATTTTTATAAAACAGATCGACCTAAATTACATTTCTTTAGATGTGCTGCGGGATTAATGGCAATAGTATCAGTATTTATTGCACTAAGAAATTTACCACTTGCAACTGTAGTAGGTATTTCTTTTGCAGCACCGATTTTTGCAACAATTTTATCTATTTATTTTTTGTCAGAAAAAATCGGTAAGTATCGTTGGTTAGCAGTTTTAATAGGTTTTCTTGGAGTAATAATTATAACACAACCAGGTATTTCTAATTTAAATTTTTATTATATTTATCCAATAATTTTTTGTTTAGGAATGTCATACGTAGCAATTGCTATCAGGCAGTTATCTACATCCGAACCAGTTTGGCTTATTTCTTTTTATTTTTCAGTAGCGATATCTATTTTAGGTTTGTTTACAATTCCATTTGGATGGGTAATGCCTTCAATAATAGATTTTATTCTTTTGTGTATGATTGGTTTGCTTGGAGGTATAGCAAATTTACTACTTGGACAATCTTATAAACTTTCAGAGGTTTCTTTAGTTACTCCGCTCAAGTATTTAAGCTTAGTATTTGCAATTGTATTTGGTTATCTTATTTGGAATGAAATACCGTCTTATAAAACTTTATTGGGTTCATTGCTTGTAGTGTTATCTTCATTAATTATATTTAGAAGAGAAATCTATTTGAAAAAACCAAACTTAATTTTTAAAAATGAGTAAACCTCCGATTTATTGGTCAAAGGCAGTAAAGTATCTTTCTAAGGATAAGATAATGAATAAACTTATTTCTAAATACAAAGATAAAACCTTAACAACAAGAAAAGATATTTTTTTATCACTATGTAAAAGTATAATAGGACAACAAATAAGTGTTGCAGCAGCAAATTCTGTATTTTTAAAGTTTAAAAAAGAATGTAAAGGAAAAATAAATCCAAAAGTAGTAAATGCCATTACCCCAAGTCGGTTGAAAAAATGTGGTTTAAGCAGACAAAAAGTTAGAGGAATTAAAGAGTTGGCAAAAAAATTTGTAAATAAAACATTTAATCCAAGAGTTATAAAAAAAATGGGAGACGAGGAGGCAATTCTTTATTTATCTGAGTTAAGACAAATAGGTAGATGGTCTGCAGAGATGATATTACTATTTACTTACAATAGATCTAACATATGGCCCGTTCAAGATATTGGTTTACTTAGAGCTATTTCAAACAATTATAGGAAAAGCTATTTACCACCCATGAGCTATGTCAATCGATTGAAAAAAAGGTTTTCTCCGTATTGTTCCGTAGCTACTTGGTATTTGTGGCGTTCCATAGACGATGAGCCTATACAATATTAAGTGCCTTCAACTATTTGATGATGTCTTACAGCATGGCCTTTAATAACGTCTAGCGCTTCCTGATATTCTGGGGAATCATAAAATTCTATTGCTGTGTTGTAATCTCGAAATTCAACTACAGTTGTTCTAGGAGAGTTTATTCCCTCATTTGTTCTATTTTTTCCGCCTCTAATTATAAATATCCCTGAGTATTTATCTGCAGCTATCTTGGCTTTTAGTGCATATTCTTTCAATTTTTCCTCACTATTAATTTTTTCCCACACACAAACTATGTAACCTTTCATAATTCTCCTTTACACCCATTGTATATTGTAATTTTTTTTCTTTATCAAATTTGTTCTTGTTCTACTCCTTCAACAATAAACATTATTCTCTTAGTTGTATTTTCTGCATGAGTCCAAGCAGATTTATATTCAGTTGAATCATGGCACGAAATAGCATCATTGTAAGCTGGAAACTCCCATATTACAGTACGCACAATGTTTGGCCCGCTAAATGATTTTAATTTTCCACCTCTAACTACTGGTTTTCCCCCGTAACTTTTTATTATAGGAACAGCCTTTTCTCCATATTTTTTTAAGTTGTCCTGGCTTGAGATTTCTAAGTATAGACTTATCCAGTAAGTTTTCATATTTATCCTTTTTTAATATTTTTATTTATGATACCAAATTTTTATGGCTGATAAATTAATAATTTCTTATGAAGAATATAAAAAGGTCGTCGAAAAACTTGCTTTAGAAATTGAAAAAAAATATAAGCCAACAGTATTAGTTGGTATCATGAGAGGTGCAGCTCCAATTATAGATATTTTATCTAGAATTTTTAAATTACCTACTGCTTATGTTGTAATTCAAAGTTATTCCGGTGATACGGTTCAAGATAAACAAGGGGAGTTAATATTTGCAAGAGATATAAGTGCAATTGCAACTAACGAAGATTTTAAAAAAGTACTGTTAGTAGATGATCTCTCAGACACCGGACTTACCTTAAATAAAAGTATTGAGTGGCTTAAAGAATATGAACCTGTTAAGGACCACATAAGTGAAATTAAAACAGCGTGTCTTTGGAAAAAAAAATCTTCAACTTTTACACCTGATTTCTGTCCAATTTTATTAGATAATGATCCATGGATTATTCAACCATCGGAGTATTATGATGAAATTGATATAGATGGTTTGAAAAAAAAGTATTCTAAATAAAAAAAGGCCAGAATAATCTGGCCTTTAATTTTAATCTTTTGATAAAATTTCTTACTGTGGAATGTCTCCCTCTACTCCTTTAACGTAAACATTCATTCCGGCTAGCATTCCATCGTCTGCTACAGCACCTTCCGCTACAAGAATATTTCCTTTTTGATCATAAATTGGACCAGTAAACGAGTGAACTTTTCCTGAAGCTAAGTCTTTTTGAAGTTGTTCTACTTCTTTTACTAAGTCGCTTCCCATTGCAGAATTATATGGTGCCATTGCTACCATTCCTTCTTTTAATCCATGCCAAGTATCTTGTTGTTTCCAAGTACCATCTCGTGCTGCAATTGATCTTTCTACATAGTAAGGCGCCCAATCATCTATAATTGACGTTAATATGGATTTTGGAGCAAATCTTTGCATGTCACTTGCTTGACCAAAAGACCAAACACCTGCTTTTTCTGCAACTTGTACCGGAGCTGTACTATCAGTATGCTGCATAATTATATCTGCACCTTGATCAATCAAAGCTTGAGCTGCTTCAGATTCTTTTCCTGGATCATACCAAGTAAAAACCCAAACAATTTTTGTCTTAATATCAGGATTTACTTTTTGAGCAGCTAATGTCATTGCATTAATTCCTCTTATAACCTCAGGAATTGGAAAAGAAGCAATGTATCCAATAGTATTTGTCTTTGTCATCTTCCCAGCCATATGTCCTAATAAAGTTCTACCTTCATAAAACCTTGCTGAATACGTTGAGACATTTGAATGCTCTCTTTTGTAACCAGTCGCATGTTCAAATTTTACATTTGGAAAATCTTTAGCAACTTTATTTGTTGGATCCATATATCCAAAACTAGTCGTAAAGATTAGGTCGTGACCAGATTGTGCTAATTGTCTTATAACTCTTTCTGCATCAGCACCTTCAGGTACACTTTCTACATAAGTAGTTTTTATTCCCAAAGCTTCCACTGCATTTCTTCCTTCATGGTGTTGGTATGTCCATCCATGGTCCCCAGTTGGACCAACATAAACAAAACCAACTTTAAATTCTGCATTTGCATTCAAGCTAAAGCCAAGCATAAATAATACAGAAATTAAACTTCTTAAAAATAGTTTATACATTTGATTCCCCTTTAAATTTAATTTTGTGATACTACAAACTATTCAATATTCTAATAAAAAAAAATATTTATTTTGGAATAGCTAACATCACTTTTCCTTATAGAAGATTTGTCCCAGCGAAGTTGGTGTATTCAGTTTTATTTTTCTACTATCACGAGAAATTACAACTAAAACTATTATTGTCATGATGTAAGGTAATGCACTTAATAATTGAACTGGAATTCTTAAACCTACTGCCTGCATATGTAATTGTAAAATTGTAATTCCACCAAATATTAATGCACCAATAAGTACTTTAATCGGACTCCAAGTTGCAAAAACTACTAAAGCTAGTGCAATCCATCCTCTACCCCCTGTCATATTCTCAATCCATTGGGGGGTGTATATTAATGACAGGTATGCACCTGCCAATCCACACATTGCGCCTCCATAAAGAATGCAACTATATCTGACTAATGTAACATTAATTCCTTGATTGGATGCTGAAGTTGGCGAATCCCCAACGGCTCTGATAATTAAACCAGTTTTAGTCTTCTTTAAAAAATAATTTGTTAAAAAAGGTAATCCAAATGCAAAATACAATATAATTGAATGCCCAAAGAATATGGGACCCAAAAAAGGAATACTTTCTTTAAAATTAAGGAATAATAATGGAAATTCCTTTCCTGGAATTCCAACAAAATTCTTTCCTATCATTGCTGACATTCCAATGCCAAAGATAGTTAGAGCAAGACCTGTAGCCACATGATTTGTAAGGAGTGATTGGGTAAGTAATCCAAAAATAAGTGATAAAATTAAACCTGATAACATAGAGCCTATTACTGCAAAAAATAAATTATCAGTCACTACCATTAAAGCAAATCCAGAAATTGCTCCAATGATCATCATTCCTTCTACCCCAAGATTTAAAACACCAGATCTCTCAGTTATTAATTCCCCAGATGCAGCAAGTATTAATGGAACTGATGACGCCATGATGGCACCAATTAAAATACCTATAAAATTTAAATCAAAGCTCATTTTTTTTTAAACCTAAAAATTTTATTTTAAAAAATAATAAATAATCAGACCCAAGAAGAAAAAATAAAATCATTCCTTGAAAAACTTGACCTGTATATTTTGGTACTTGCAAAAATATCTGAGCTGTTTCTGCTCCTAAATAAGTTAGCGCAACAATTAAAGATGCAAATATAATTCCAACTGGATTTAGTCTTCCTAAAAAAGCAACAATTATTGCTGTGAAACCATAATCGGGAGAAATGTTTCTATGTAATTGTCCTATTGGTCCTGTTATCTCACCTACACCTGCAAGACCGGCACAAGCTCCACTAATCATAAAAACAATAATAATCATTGTCTTACCTTTGTACCCTGCATATTTTGCAGTTTTTAAACTTAAGCCTGAAACTTTTATTTGAAAACCTAAATAAGTTTTATACAATATAAGCCAGCTTAAGAATACAGTGATGAGTGTAATAAATATTCCAGCATGAATTCTTAAACCGTCAAATAAAACTGGTATTCTGGCAGACTCACTAAATTGTCTTGTTTCTGGAAAATTAAAACCTTCGGGATTACTCCACGGACCAACCACTAAATAATCTAATAATAATTTCGCAACATAAACTAGCATTAAGCTGACCAAAATTTCATTAGTGTTAAAATAGGTTTTTAAAATTGCCGGTATCATTGCAAATAACATCCCACCAATTGCTCCAGATAAAATAATTATTGGTAAAACATAAAATCCATCATGATTATAAAATAACAAAGCAACTCCGCCGCCGACTATTCCACCAAAAATAAGCTGACCTTCTGCACCAATATTCCAATTATTACTTTTAAAACAAAAAGATAAACCTATCGCTATTAAACAAAGTGGTGTAGCTTTTACCAAAAGTTCACTTAATCCATATAAATCTGAAATAGGGGTAATAAAAAAAAATTTTAAAGCTTCAATAGGATTAAACCCCAAAATATAAAAAATAATCCCACCACCAAATAATGTGAGAAAAATGGCCAAAACTGGTGTTAAAAAGTAAATTGATCGAGATACATCGTTACGCCTTTCAATTTTAATCAATTGAACCTCCTCCCATCAAAATTCCTAATTTTTCAGCAGTAACAGTATCTGCATTCATTATTTTAGATAGTTCGCCTTTATAAATTACACAAATACGGTCACTTAATTTTAATAATTCATCGTTATCAGTGGAAATTAATATTGATGATTTACCTTGTTCATTAATTTGAATTAATGTTTCATGAATATAGTTGATCGCACCAACATCTAGACCCCATGTGGGGTTAAAACATACCAATAATTCAGGTGAAGTAATTAATTCTCTTCCAATAATTAATTTTTGAAGATTTCCTCCTGATAAAAATTGACTTTTTAATTCAACATTGTCAGTATTAACAGAAAAATTAGAAAGTATCTTCTTTGAATGTTCTTTTATTTTCTTTTCATTCACTAAACCTTTTTCAAAAAAGTTTGATGACTTAAAATTGTTTAATGCAACATTTTCATATATCTTTAACTCAGGGACCGCGGCTTGAGAAATACGATCTTCAGGCGAAAAAGCCATAAGGTATTCTCTTCTTTCTCTAGGATTCAACTTACTAATTTCTTTATTTCTAAACATTATAGAAGTGCCTTCAGTAATTATTTCTCCACTCAGTATTTGAAATAATTCATTTTGTCCATTACCTGAAATTCCAGCTATACCTAAACACTCTCCTTTTTTTAAAGAAAGGTTTAGATTATTTAAATTTGTTTCATATGGGTCGTCACTTTTAAAATTTAAATTTGAGATTTTTAAAATTTCCTCGCTACTTTTTAAATTATTAATTTTTTTTTTAATAGTATTTAAATTTTCACCTACCATTTTATTAGCTAAACTTTCAATTTTCTCATCAATCGTATTACTAACCGAAACTACTTTGCCTTTTCTCATTACGGCTACCTCATCACAAAGTGATAAAACTTCTTTTAATTTGTGAGTAATATAAATAATTAAAATTCCATCTTTAGAAAATTGTTTTAAAGAAGTAAATAAATCATCGGTTTCTTGTTCAGTTAAAACCGATGTCGGTTCATCCATAATCAATACTTTTGGATTTCTAATTAAACACCTTATAATTTCTACTTTTTGTTTTTGACCTGCTGATAAATTTAGAACTGGAATATCTAGATCAATTTTAAAATTATACTTTTTTAATATATCATTAACTAAAACTCTTAGATCTTCATCTTTTTTTTCACTATCTATGCTTAAGTTTTCAAATACTGATAAAGTCTCGAAGAGGTTGAAATGTTGAAAAACCATTCCAATATTATTTTTTTTGGCATCTAGGGGAGAGTTAAGTTTAATGCTTTCATCATTTAAAAAAACTTCGCCCTCATCAGGTTTTACTACTCCAGACAAGATTTTAACTAGCGTAGACTTACCGGCTCCATTTTCACCTAATAATGCATATATTTTCCCACTTCCAAATTCTAATGATACTTTATCGTTTGCAGTACATCCTGGATAAATTTTTGAAATTTCTGATACTTTAAGTTTTGTGTTCATTAGAATCGGTTTGATAGTAATAAAAATAAAGAATTAAGTAATATAAATACATTATATTTGTCTAATTTTGATGGAAAACTTATTTTTTTTTCAACTTTTAAGTTAATCTTTTGTCACATTACAGTATTATAAATAAATTATGAAAATTAGATTCGCTATTACATTAATATCAATACTTTTTTTATCTGCAGGCTGTCAAACTATTCAAAATAAAACTAACGAGGTTGTAGAAAAAGAAAATAAAAAATATGGTTTATTTGTTGGTGGAGATGTTAATAAAATGAAGTTAGAATTAGGGGCTCCTAACGAAGATATGGTTAATGAAACTGGCAATGAAGTTTTAATTTATAAAACAAAAAAATACGGTGTACCCTGTGAAAGAAGATTTGAAGTTAACGCTGACGGAACTATTATTGCTTTTAGTTCTAGTGGATGTTTTTAAACTTGTGGGGCGAACCCCACAAGCAAGGTTAAACTTTATTACTTAATATCAATAAGTCTTTTTTTCTTGTGCTCTGGTAAAATTCTTTCACAAGCAATTGTCAAAAGACCGTCCTTAAGTTCAGCTCCATTTACTTTTACATCATCTGCAATAGTAAAAGATCTCGCGAATTGTCTTTGTGATATTCCTTTGTGAATTATTTCACCATCTACATTTTGATCTTCAGACTTATTAAGCTGTTTAGTTCTAACAGTTAATATATTATCTTCGAACTCAACCTCGACATCTTTTTTATTAAAACCAGCTAAAGCAACTTCTATTGAATAGTTGTCTTTACCAGTTTTTCTTATGTTATATGGTGGATAATTTGATTGCATTGTCATGCCACCATTACCAAGCATACTTTCAAATTGGTCAAACATATCATCGAAACCAATAGAAAATGGTCTTAGTGAGTTAAAGATAGATAGATCCTTACTTGTCATATTTACTCCTTTTGTTTAAGCAAGTTAATTTATGTAAGCCCCATGAGGCGACTTACAATTTATATATGGTGATTAAATATAAAATTTCAATACAAGGTTATTTAAATTTTTTCTGCAATTTTTAAAGCAAAAGCATAATCAAGAGCTATTTCTTCAATTGCGCCATCCCTGCCAGATTTTCCTCCATGACCAGCGTTCATCTCTGTTTTTAACAATAATAAATTATTATCTGTTTTATAGTCTCTTAGTTTTGCAGTAAATTTTGCTGGTTCATCAAACAAAACTCTATTGTCGCTAAGACTAGTAGT
>CACKXQ010000021.1 GCA_902604245.1 uncultured Pelagibacteraceae bacterium
TCATATATTCTTTTAAAGCATTATCCATTGCATCTCCAGCCACTCTTAATGACTCTGAATATACAACACCGCCTAAAGATAAAACTGCAATTTCAGTTGTGCCTCCACCTATATCAACAACCATTGAACCAGTTGCTTCAGATATTGGTAGTCCGGCTCCTACTGCCGCAGCTATTGGTTCCTCAATTAAGTTAACTTTACGAGCTCCCGCTGCAAGAGCGCTATCTTGAATTGCTTTTCTCTCAACTGGTGTGGAACCAGTTGGTACACAAATTAAAATTCTCGGATTAGCCAATGTTTTTTTGTGAACTTTTTTAATAAAGTGTTTAATCATCTCTTCAGTAACGACGAAGTCTGCAATAACACCGTCCCTCAAAGGTCTGATTGCTTGAATATTTCCTGGTGTTCTTCCAAGCATAGTCTTTGCTTCATCTCCAACAGCTAAAACTGATTTTTTTCCTTTATTGTCAACAACTGCAACTACTGATGGTTCATTAAGAACAACGCCTTTGCCCTTTAATACTACAAGTGTGTTTGCTGTACCAAGATCTATTGCCATATCTTGACTCCATAATTTCTTTAAGTTGCTGAACATTGCCATTTTTATATACCTTTCATCTTTTGATTCTCAAAATTTTGATTTTCTATATTTGTCCCTGGTGCTGTTTTATCTCTTTTTATAATCATTTTATTAAGTGAATTTATATAAGCATTTGCAGATGCAACTAAAGTGTCAGTATCTGCAGCTTGTCCTACAGTTGTTTTTCCATTTTCTTCAATTTTAACGCTTACTGTGGCTTGAGCATCTGTTCCCTCTGTAACAGCATGAACTTGGTATAGTTGTAAATTCACCTCATGTGGATAAAGTTTTTTTATACATTTAAAAATTGCATCAACTGGTCCATCACCTGTTTCTGATGCTTTTTTAACTTCACCAAAAACATCTAATGTCATTTCTGCTCTTTGAGGTTCTCCTGTACCAGCAAATACTTTTAAAGATTTCAAATTGATTGCACTTACTTTATTATCTGTTATTAAACTATCATCTATTAAAGCGATTATATCTTCATCATAAACATGTTTCTTTTTATCTGCTAAGATTTTAAATTTTGCAAATGCATTATCTACAACATCATCAGTAAGATCTGGATATCCTAAACTAGTTAATTTATCCTTAAATGCGTGTCTTCCTGAATGTTTACCCATTACAAGAGATGTTTGTTTTACACCAACACTCTCTGGTGTCATAATTTCATATGTTTGCCTATTTTTTAACATTCCATCTTGATGAATGCCTGCTTCATGAGCAAAAGCATTTTTTCCCACAATAGCTTTATTATATTGTACAGGAAAACCTGTGGCATTTGATACTATCTTAGATGCTTTACTTAAAAGAGTAGTTTCAATTCCAGTTTCATATGGCATTAAATCAGGTCTTGTTTTCATGGCCATCACAACCTCTTCAAGAGCTGCATTTCCAGCTCTTTCACCTAGACCATTTATAGTACATTCAATTTGTCTAGCTCCTGCTTGAACACCTGCCAAAGAATTGGCAACTGCCAAACCTAAATCGTTATGGCAATGAGTTGAAAGAATTGCTTTATCTATGTTTGGAACTTTATTTAACAGAGTTTCAATAATTTTTGTAAATTCAGATGGTATAGTATAGCCAACAGTATCAGGAATATTAATGGTTCTAGCACCACATTTAATTGCCAGTTCGACTGTCTTACACATATAATCCATATCTGTTCTGGTTCCATCTTCACAAGACCATTCCACATCATCGGTAAAGTTTCTTGCATAAGTTACATTTTGTTTTATCGCTTCATATACTTCTTCTGGTGATTTATTAAGTTTATGCTTCATATGTAAAGGACTTGTGGAAATAAAAGTATGAATTCTAAATCTTGGAGCATGTTTAAGAGCCTCATAGCATCTATCAATATCTTTTTTTGAATGTCTTGCTAAACCTGCAGGTATTGATTTTTTTAATATTTTACTGACTTCAGTTACAGCTTCAAAATCTCCTGGAGATGCAATTGGAAATCCAGCTTCAATAATATCTATTCCAAGTTCGTCAAATACTCTAGCTATTTGGATTTTTTCTTCCAAACTCATTGATGCGCCAGGAGACTGCTCTCCATCACGCATTGTAGTATCAAAAATGTATACTCTGTTATTATCAGTCATTTAATTAATTTAAGCATAAGTATCATACATGCTCACGCTCAGATTGCAAAATAAAATGGCTATTTTAGGCCAAATAAAACAATAATTTATCTACTTCTTATCGCTATCAACAAGTTTCTTTTTTGAAATCCAAGGCATCATAGCCCGAAGTTCAGCACCTACTTTTTCAACAGAGTGTTCTGCTAATTTAGCTCTAGTTGCAAGAAAGTTTTTTTGACCATTTTTGCATTCTTCCATCCATTCTTTTGTAAATTTACCAGATTGAATTTCTGCTAAAACTTCTTTCATTCTTTGCTTGGTTTCATCTTTTTTAATTATTCTTGGGCCTGACTGATACTCACCATACTCTGCGGTATTTGAAATTGAATAATTCATATTAGCAATTCCACCTTCATATATTAAATCTACAATCAGTTTCACTTCGTGAACAGTTTCAAAATAAGCCATTTCTGGTTCATATCCAGCTTCAACTAAAGTTTCATATCCATTTTTAATCAGCTCAACAAGTCCACCACATAATACTGTTTGCTCTCCAAATAGATCCGTTTCTACCTCATCTTTAAATGTAGTTTCAATTATTCCAGATCTACCACCACCAACAGCTGATGCATATGACATTGCCAAATCTCTTGCTTTACCAGAACCATCTTGGTGAACAGCAAATAAACAAGGAACCCCACCACCTTTTTCGTATTCACTTCTTACTAAATGCCCGGGCCCCTTTGGTGCAACCATAAATACATCTAAATCCTTTCTAGCTTTAATAAGATCGTAGTGAACATTTAAACCATGAGCGAACGCAATTGATGTCCCTTCTTTTACACGTTGCTCAATATGGTTTTTATATATTGATGCTTGTAATTCGTCTGGAGTTAGAATCATAACTACATCTGCCCATTCTGCGGCATCAGATAAATTCATAACTTTTAAACCTTTAGACTCAGCTTTTTCAATACTTGATGAACCCTCTCTTAAAGCTACCACAACTTCTTTAACACCACTATCTCTTAGGTTAAGTGCATGCGCATGTCCTTGGCTTCCGTAGCCAAAAATTGCTACTTTCTTATCTTTTATTAAATCTACATTAGTATCTTTTTCATAAAACATTTTCATAATCTCTCTCCTTTAATTTTTAATTTATTTAAATATTTCTGATCCTCTTGTCATAGCGACTGCGCCTGTTCTTGAAACACTCACTAAACCAAATTTCTTTAAATTTTTTGACATAGTATCTATTTCTCTTCTTAAAGCTGTAATTTGTATAACATTTGATTTATTTGTTTGATCTAATATTACTGGATTAAAATTTTTACAAGCTTCAAAAGCTTTATTTAATTTACCATTGTTTGCAACAAACTTAAACAATGCCATCTCTTTAAAAATAACATTTTTGTCTTCTCTTTTAAAATCTGCTACTTTATGAACTGGAACTAATTTTTTTAATTGGAGTTTAATCTGATCTACTACTTGTGGTGTGCCAGTAGTTACAATTGTTATTCTTGAAATATTTTGCCTCTGATCAACCTCAGCTACTGCAAGGGACTCGATATTGTAGCCTCTTCCAGAAAATAAACCAACTACACGAGCTAAAACCCCAGCCTCATTATCTACCCATACAACTATAATATGAGTATCAGACTTCTGTTTTTTTCCTGCAAAACTATATGCTGATTTTGAGTTAGCCATTAAACCAGTGTTCTACCCTTTCCAGTAATCTTTTTTTCTTTTTGATCTTTAGGACCAAGTAACATTTGATTATGAGGTTTTCCAGAAGGTATCATTGGAAAACAGTTTTCTTGTTTATCTACAAGGCAATCAAATATTACTGGTCGATCTGTATTTAACATTTCAATTATCTTATCATCTAATTCTTCAGGTGTTTTTGCTCTTATGCCTACACAACCATAAGCTTCTGCCATTTTAACAAAATCTGGTAATGCAGCTGTGTAACTTTCTGAATAATTTTTATCATGTAGTAATTCCTGCCATTGTCTTACCATTCCCATGTACTCATTATTCAAAATAAATATTTTTATAGGCAAATTGTACTGAACTGCAGTTGACATTTCCTGCATAGTCATCAAAACAGAAGCCTCGCCAGCAATATCAATTACTAATTTCTTAGGATGAGCAATTTGGACTCCAACTGCTGCTGGCAATCCATATCCCATCGTACCAAGACCTCCAGAAGTCATCCATCTATTTGGTTTATTGAATTTATAGTGTTGAGCAGCCCACATTTGATGTTGGCCTACTTCAGTTGTTATATATGTATCTTTATCTTTGGTCAGTTCATATAATCTTTCAATCGCATATTGAGGTTTAATAGTTTCTTCACTACCAATGTAGTCTAATGATCTTTTTGATCTCCATTTCTGAATTTGTTCCCACCAATTTGATATTTGATGTTTGTTTGATTTAGAAAAATTATTTTTAGATTTTTTTAAAGTTTTTAGTGTTGATGTTAAAACCGACTTAATATCTCCCACAATTGCTAAATCTACTTTTACATTTTTATTTATTGAGGATGGATCTATATCAATATGAACTTTTTTAGACTTAGGTGAGAACTCATCAATCTTACCAGTAATTCTATCATCAAACCTTGCGCCAACATTTATCATTAAGTCACATGAATACATGGCGTTATTTGCTTCGTAGGTTCCATGCATACCTAACATTCCTAAGAATTGATTATCGTCAGCTGGAAAACAACCAAGACCTTGCAAAGTTGAAGTTATTGGAAAACCTGTTGCATAAACAAGTTCTCTTAAAAGCTCGCTTGCCTTTGTACCTGAATTAATTACTCCCCCCCCGGTATAAAAAATTGGTTTTTTTGCTTTACTAATTAAACTAATTAATTCATCAATATTTTTTTGTGAGTAGTTGTTATGAGACTTTCCATTTAATTTTTTTAATTTTCTATAATTTTTATATTGAGCTTTTTGAAATTGTATATCTTTTGGAATATCAACTAAAACAGGTCCTGGTCTGCCAGTTGTTGCTACCTCAAAAGCTTTATGCATTATTTCAGCTAAGTCATTAACATCTTTGACTAACCAGTTATGTTTAGTACAAGGTCTAGTAATTCCGGTTGTGTCGCATTCTTGAAATGCATCGGTACCAATTAAATGTGTTGGAACTTGTCCTGTGATGCAAACTAACGGGACAGAGTCCATGTAAGCGTCTGTTAAGGCAGTAACAGCATTAGTGGCTCCAGGACCTGAAGTTACTAACAATACACCTGGTTTTCCAGTTGATCTTGCATAGCCTTCTGCGGCGTGCCCTGCTCCCTGTTCATGTCTTACTAAAATATGTTTTATTGAGTTAAAATTTTTTAATTCATCATATATTGGAAGGACTGCTCCTCCAGGATAACCAAATATGTGACTAACATTTTGATCTTCCAAACATTTGAATACTATCTCAGCTCCTGAATAAAATTTTGGCATTCAGCCAATCTAGCTGAAGTTGTACTGATTGGTCAAGTTATTGTGAAGATTTTTATATTTTTTTTATAAATTTTGAAAGAGCCTCAGCATCAAATTTTTGCCAATCTCTCATTTGACCTCTAGACCAAGTTCTCTGTCTTTTAGCGTATTGTCTGGTTTTTATAACAATATTTAGTTTTAAATCATGCATAGAAGTTTTTTTATCAATAAATTCCTTAATCTCTCTTATTCCTATAACTTTGAAAATGTTACTATCACTCTTCAAATTAAGCTTTAAAAAATCCTTAACTTCTTGAATAGCTCCATTTTTAATCATTTGATCTACTCTTTTAGAAATTTTACTGATTAGTTCATCTCTAGGATAATCAATATAAATTTTAATAAATTGATCATTTCGAAAAGACGGTTTTGTTTTCTTATACCATTCAAAAATTGATTTCTTTGTAAATGAAATAACTTCATAAGCTCTGATAGATCTTTGAAGATCAGTAGGATCAATCCTGTTTTTTACTAATGAATCATTTTTTAAAAGTTTTGAATAAAATTTTTTTTGGCCTAAACTAATTTGCATTCGTCTTATTTTATTACGAAAAGAAATTGGTATGTTTGGAATTTTAACCAAGCCATCAGTCAGTGCTTTGAAATAAAGACCTGTCCCACCAACTAAAACTGGTATTTTATTTTTATCTCTAATTTTTTTAATATTTTTTTTTGCTAATTTTAACCATTCGCCAGATGAGAAATCTTTTTTAACAGTTCTAAAACCATATAAATGATGTTCTATTTTTTTTAAATCAATTTTCGAAGGGCGAGCAGTCAATATCTTCAATTCTTTATAAACCTGCATACTATCTGCATTTATAATTTCCCCATTTATTTTTTTAGCAATTTTCAATGCAGCTTTAGACTTGCCTGATGCAGTTGGACCTGAGATTAATATTATTTTGGACTTTAGGTCCATTTTTATTATTTTAATTTAACACCAATATATGTTCTTTGATTTTGGTTATTATAAATTGCAATTAGTAAGTTATTTTCATCACTTCTTAACTTCAATTTTACCACATTATCAAGATCACCTATTGTGTTAATTTTTTTTCTATTTGCTTCAACAATAACATTGTTAACTTGTAAATAGTTTATAGGACTATCTTTATCTATTTTAGTGATTACCACTCCACTTGTTCCTTTTGGAAGATTTCTTGCCTCAATATCCTCTTTACTTAATAAACGAACATCTACTTTCAAACCTTCGATTCTCTTTACTTTTGGTTTTTCAATTTCTGGTTTTTGTGCTTTAAAATCTTCTGAGGTTTCTAATCTTCCAAGAATTATTTCTTTTGTAATTTCTCGTTTATTTCTCCAAATTTTAACAATTACTTTTTTTCCAACATCTGTTTCAGCAACTATTTTAGGTAGTTCCTTCATTTCATCAATAGGTTTACCATCAAACTCTAAAATTATATCGCCAGGTTTAATCCCTCCTTTGTCGGATGGACTGTTATCCGCAACGCTTGCAACTAGAGCACCTCTAGGTTTATCTAGCTTTTCTGCGTCTGCTATTCCTTGATCTACTACTTGAATTCTAACTCCAAGCCATCCTCTTTTTGTTTCTCCAAATTCAATTAATTGATCAATAACTTTTTGAGCACTATTAGATGGTATTGCAAAACCTATTCCAATTGAGCCAGATTGGCCAAGTATAGCTGTATTAATTCCAATAACATCTCCGTTCATATTAAATAGTGGGCCTCCTGAATTTCCTTGGTTTATTGAAGCATCAGTTTGTATGTAGTCCTCATATCTTGATAATCCTATACTTCTATTTCTAGCAGAGATTATTCCTGCTGTTACTGTACCTCCGAGACCAAATGGGTTACCAATTGCAATAACCCAATCTCCAATTCTAGATTTGTCTGAGTTACCAAATTTAACTGGCTTAAATTTTTCGTCAGACTTTATCTTTAATACCGCAATATCCATACCTGCGTCAGCACCGAGTACTTCAGCTTTATAATCTTCGTCTCCATTAACTCTAACAAATATATCTGATGCCCCTTGAATAACGTGGTTGTTTGTTATTACAATGCCCTCTTCATCAATTATAAAACCTGATCCTAGCGCACTAGTTTGTCTTTGTTGAGGAGAACCAAACATATCCTCAAATGGTGAACCTGGTGGAAATTCAAATGGCAAAGGGTTTGATCTAGTTGTTACGGTAGTAGTAGTTGAAATATTTACAACTGACGGCATTAATTTTTCTGCCAAATCTGCAAATGATGACGGAATTTCCTGCGCTTTGGAGATTGTAAAATAATTTAATGAAATTATTAATATTGATAAAATTTTGTAAATATTTTTCATGTCTTTAAATACCAAATAATTATAAATCCTATAACTGCAAATACTAACCCACCTGTCCTTAGTTGTTTATCAGCTACAGCATCAAGTTTTTTTAACATATTTTTCATTTTTGATGGAAATAAGGCATACAAAATACCTTCGATAAATAGGAAAAGACCAAATGCAATGATCATTTCTCTCATTTTATATAAAAAAATTGTTTATTGTTCTTTATTTCCAAAAAATTTAAAAAATTCACTGTCTGGAGATAAAATCATAGAAGTTTCTCCACCAATTAAAGCATTTTGATAAGCTTGCATTGCTCTGTAAAATCCGAAAAATTCAGGGTCTTGTCCGAATGCATCAGCAAAAATTTTATTTTTTTGACCATCTCCTTCCCCTTTCATAATTTCTGATTTTTTTTGAGCGTCTGCTAGAATGACTGTAACTTCTTTATCTGCTGTTGATGTTATAGTGACTGCCATCTCAGCACCTTTTGCTCTAAATTCTTTTGCTTCTCTCTCCCTCTCAGTTTGCATTCTTCTAAAGATTGCATCACTATTTGCTTGAGGTAAATCAGCTCTTTTAATTCTCACGTCAACTATCTTAATACCAAAGTTTTCAGCTTCATTGTTAACACCTTGTTGAATTAAGGCCATTTGCTTTGATCTATCTTCAGATAATAGTGTTTGTAGTTTTTGTTGACCTAATACATTTCTTATTCTCGAATTAATAATCGTTGCTAGTCTTGATCTCGCAACTCTTTCGTTTCCTACGGAAATATAAAATTTCAATGGATCAATAATTTGAAATCTCGCAAATGCATCAACTATTAGACGTTTTTGATCAGATGCAATAACCTCTTCTGGCGGTGTATCTAAATTTAAAACTCTTTTATCTAAAAACACTACGTTTTGAATAAAAGGTAACTTAAAGTTTAAACCTGGTTTTAAAATTATTCTTTTTGGATCACCAAATTGTAGAACTATAGCTTGATTTACCTCTTTAACTATAAATATTGAAAAGAATAAAGTTGCTCCTATCAAAATGATAATTGGTAATATAAATTTTCCAGCTTTCATTAGTTTGTCCCTGATTTTAATTCTTGTAATGGAAGATATGGTACAACACCTGAGCCTGAGTCTTTATCAATTATAATTTTATTAATATCAGCAAGTACCTGCTCCATTGTCTCCAAATACATTCTTTCTTGAGTAACCTCTTTTGCTTTCGCATACTCAGTGTAAATTGATAAAAATCTACTTGCTTCACCCTCTGCTTTTGCAACAACCTCTTTTTTATAAGCTTCAGCAGCTTGTAAAATTTTTGCTGCTTCTCCCCGAGCTCTTGGTATTACATCATTGGCGTAAGCCTCTGCTTCGTTTTTTGACCTTTCCATGTCAGCTCTAGCAGCTTGTACATCTCTAAAAGCATCAATGACCTGGTCTGGTGGGTCAGCTTTTTGAGTTTGAACTTGTGTAATTTGAACACCACTTTCATATTCATCAAGTATTCCTTGAATTATATCTTGAGTATCTCTTTCAATAACCGCTCTTCCTTCTGTAAGAATAGGTTGAATATTTGATCTTGCTATAACTTCTCTCATAGCAGTTTCTGCTGCAGCTTTTACTGTACCTTCTGGATCTTGAATTTTAAAAAGAAAGTTTCCAGCATCTTTTATTACCCAAAATACTGAAAAGTCTATGTTAACAATATTTTCATCACCAGTTAGCATCAAGCTTTCCTCTGGAACATCTGCAACACCACCGCCTTGACCAAATCCACTATCTCTCTCTGATCTAAAACCGATGTCCATTCTATTAACTTTTGTAACTTTTGGAGTTAACACACTCTCAATTGGGAATGGAAAATGATAATTTAATCCTGGTTGAGTGGTATTTACAAACTTTCCAAATCTTAAGACCACGCCCTGTTCATCAGGTAAAACTCTATACAAACCACTCAATGCCCAAATTACAACTAGTATGATTAAACCTAATATAATAGGTTTTTTTCCGCCTGTACCACTTCCAGTAAATTTATTTATAGTGTCCTGCAATTTTTTAATTGCTTCATCTAAATTAGGAGGTGTTGGGCCTCTTCTGAAACCTCCACCGTTTCCATTTCCTCCACCACTACCTGGAGGGCTTCCCCATGGACTTTGATTTTTGTAAATCGTCATTATGACATTCTATATAGTGTCTTTATAATCAAAAACAAGGTAAGTGTATTTTTATGAATGATAAAAAAGTAGGTCTTAGTGACACAATGAAGGCAAAAACTGAGCCAAAAACCTTCAAAAGAAACCCAATTCCAGGGACTAAGTTTACAATTGCAATATCTAGTGCAAAAGGAGGTGTTGGAAAATCTACTTTTGCAACAAATTTAGCTTTAGCCCTTAAAACTGTTGGATGCAAAGTTGGAATCTTAGATGCTGATATTTACGGTCCTTCTTTACCAAAACTATTCTCAATAGATGAAAAGCCAGATAGCGACGGTCAAACTTTAAAACCAATAATAAAGTATGATATTCAATGTATGTCTATTGGATTTCTGACGGATGAGCAAACTCCGATGATCTGGAGAGGGCCAATGGTTACTAGTGCCATTAAAACCTTCACTCAAAAAGTTGGTTGGAAAAACTTAGATTTTATTATTGTTGATATGCCCCCAGGCACTGGCGACACTCAACTTACATTTGCACAAGAAATTAGTGTAGATGGCGTGATCATAGTATCAACTCCACAAGAGATAGCACTTCAAGATGTAAAAAGAGGAATTAGAATGTTTGAAAAATTAAAAGTAAATATTATTGGATTAATTGACAATATGAGTCACTTTATCGGAGATGATGGAAAAAAATATGCAATTTTTGGAGAGAATGGTGTTGAGAGAACTGCACAAGAATTTGAGAAGAAATTTTTAGGACAAATACCAATAAACTCTGATGTTGGGAAATATGGGGATATGGGAATTCCTATTGTCGAGAAAGATCCAAATCACGAAATTTCAAGAATTTATATAAAATTTGCAGAAGAAATTAAACAATCTTATCTTTAATTTCAAAAGCCTCCATAAGTTCATTCCACTCTCTTTTTGAAAGTCCAGATTGCTCTAAATTTATATCTTCACCTTTTAATAGTTTTTGAATTATAACTTTTCCTTTAGCAGAAACCTCCGTGCCACCCACTCTATAATCCATGAATGCTTCGTATGTAATAGGAACCCATCTCTTTAGTGTATCTAACATTATATCCGCATAAACTCTAATTTCATATTGAGCATGATGATCAGCACGTAATCTTAAAAAATTCATTAAGTTTAAAAGATCAGTTTTCCAGTACCACTGTGTATACGTATTTAAAGTTAAGTTCATTCTAGCTAACTCTCTAGCTAATCCTTTTTTATTTTCGTCAATTGTAGACCCATCAAATTTCTGATTAAGCATAGTTTCATAATTATCATATGTTCTTTCAGCATCGTTTTTTAAAAGTTCTAAAACTTCCTTTGCTTGCTCTCCCTCAATCACATCACCTCTACCTTGTCTGTTTGAAATTGATTGAGCTGCTAAATTTTTTGGATCAGGTAAATAAAATTCTTTATCTAAAATAGAATATCTTGCAGAGTATTCATTGACGTTTGCTGTACGATGTCTAATCCATTGTCTTGCTATAAATATTGGTAATTTTACATGATATTTAATTTCACACATTTCGAATGGAGTACTATGCCAATGACGCATTAGATATTTTATTAGACCGCTATCTGTTGAAACCTGTTTAGTTCCTTTACCATAAGAAACTCTTGCAGATTGAACTATTGAACTATCATCTCCCATGTAGTCGATAACTCTTATAAAGCCGTGATCTAAAGCTGGCATCGCTTCATATAATACTTTTTCTAATTCAGGAGCGGTGACTCTTTTGGTTACATTCTCTTGGGATTGTTGATCTTTTATGTCGTTTATTTGTTCTTTTGTAAGTTTCATGAATAAATTATTGAATCTCTTGTATTTGGTTTTATATTAATAGTGTTGGTTTTCCAACTATGACGATAAACGAATTTCGTAATAACCATTACGGACGTGGGGGCAGTACCCACCACCTCCACCATTTACAACTTAAGGGGGTGAATTAGGATCGACGGGTGTCTAAAAGTTGTTCTTTCGTTCGGTATTGTTCCGCCGTGATGGGCTAATTTATAAATGCTAACGAAAGTTACGCACTTGCAGCTTAATTAGTTTACTAATTAAGTTACGGGGTTTGGGGCACCTGGCAACAGAACGCCCCTTTTTTTTATATATTATTAATTAATGGTGCGGCCAGAGAGAATCGAACTCTCATGAGCTAGGCTCACACGGCCCTCAACCGTGCCTGTCTACCAATTTCAGCATGGCCGCAAATCATGCGTCAGATTAAATGAATGACAATTCTATTTCAAGTTGATAAGTTTTTAATATGGAATTCACAACTCAAGTTAAAATTGCAACAGATCCTATTTATCAAAAGGTTTCTAAATCCATTCCTGAAATAGAGTGGGCCACTCATGCACCTTACATTTATAAAATTAATAAACTTAAAAAAGAGAAGAACGCAGTAATTCTCGCTCATAATTACCAAACTCCTGAAATATATCATGGCATATCTGATTTTTCAGCAGACTCGTTAGCCTTAGCAATTGAAGCCGCAAAAACAGAGGCTGATATAATTGTTATGTGTGGTGTACATTTTATGGCGGAGACTGCCAAATTGATGAGTCCAGATAAAAAAGTTTTACTACCAGATATGAAAGCTGGTTGCTCTTTATCCTCGTCTATAACTGGTGAAGATGTAAGAAACTTAAAAAAACAATATCCTGGTGTTCCCGTAGTTTCATACGTTAACACTTCTGCAGATGTTAAGGCTGAAACTGACGTGTGTTGTACATCAGCAAATGCTGTTAAAATTGTAAACTCTTTAGGTGTAAAAAAAGTAATTTTCTTGCCAGACGATTATTTAGCAAAATACGTTGCTTCTCAAACTGATGTAGAAATAATTTCATGGAAAGGGACTTGTGAGGTTCATGAACAATTTAATGATGAAGAGATTAATGAAATAAGAAAAAATAATCCTGGCATTAAAATTATTGCTCATCCTGAATG
>CACKXQ010000022.1 GCA_902604245.1 uncultured Pelagibacteraceae bacterium
TAAATAATCTTTTTAAAGAAAATCTAAAAGAAATAAAAATAGTAAATCCAATAAGCTCAGACTTAGATGTTTTACGAAATTCGATTTTCACTAATTTAACTTTTTATTTAAAGAAAAATTTAGATAGAGGATTTAAAGATATTTCGCTATTCGAAATTGGGCCAATTTTTAAGAATAGTAAGCCAGGTGAGCAACTGACAGTTATAGGGGCAATAAAATCAGGAAAAGTATCAAGGTTAAATTGGAACGAAAAAGAACGACCGGTTGATGTCTTTGATGTAAAAAAGGATGTTATTCAGACATTAGTCGAAGCTGGATATGAAAGGAAAAGTTTCTTTATAAGAGATAAATCTCCCTCATACTATCACCCGGGCAAAGCTGGCTCGGTCTATCTTGATAAGGATGATATTGAACCTGTTGCTTATTTTGGAGATATACATCCAAATATTGTTAAAAAACTTGATATAAAAACTGAAGGTCTAGTAGGTTTTGAAATTTATCTAGATCATTTAAAAGAAAATAAAATTAAACTTAAAGATCAAAAACCTAATTTTGAGTACTCTGACTATCAAAAATCAGAAAGAGACTTTGCCTTTATAGTTGATAAAAATTTTAAAGCACAAGATTTGATTGAAATTATATCATCAATCGATCAAAATTTAATAAGGTCAATTAAAATCTTTGATATTTATGAAGGTGAAAATATTCCGGACGATAAAAAGTCAATAGCTATAAACGTTATAATTCAATCATCTGAAAAAACTCTAGAGGAGAGTGATCTTGAAAAAATTAATAAATTAATTATTTCAACTGTTGAAACTAAGTCTGGGGCAAAAATTAGATCCTAAATGTCTACAGAAATTGATAACATAAGAAATTTTGCAATCATTGCTCATATCGATCATGGTAAGTCAACCATTGCTGATAGAATTATACATAGATGTGGTGGTTTGACAGATAGAGAAATGAAGTCACAGGTTTTAGACTCCATGGATATTGAAAGAGAAAGAGGCATAACAATAAAAGCTCAAACTGTAAAATTAAATTATAAATCGAAAGATGGAAAAAATTATATTCTTAATATCATAGATACGCCAGGTCATGTGGATTTTAGTTACGAGGTTAGTAGATCTTTATATGCCTGTGAGGGTTCAATATTAATTGTAGATAGTACTCAGGGTGTAGAGGCACAAACATTAGCAAATGTTTATCAAGCACTAGATATAAATCATGAAATAATTCCAGTATTAAATAAAATTGATTTACCTGCCTCTGATATAGATAGAACAAATAAACAAATCGAAGATGTGATAGGCATCGATACTGCCAATGCTGTACCTTGTTCTGGAAAAACAGGCGAAGGTATTGATGAGATTTTGGAACAAATTATTCAAACTTTGCCAGGACCAAAAGGTGAAAAAAATCAAAAACTTAAATGTTTATTAGTAGATAGTTGGTATGACACTTACTTAGGAGTAGTGATTTTAGTAAGAGTAATCGACGGGAAAATTAAAAATAACATGAAAATTAAAATGATGTCTACTAATCAGGAGTATTTTGTTGAAAAGGTTGGTGTATTTACACCTAAACCAAAAGATATTGACGAACTTAATTCTGGTGAAATTGGATTTATAACAACTGGAATAAAAGTTTTATCAGAAACAAAAGTTGGAGATACTATTTGTGATGCTGCTAAGCCATTATCAGAGTCACTACCTGGTTTTAAGCCAAGTAAACCAGTTGTTTTTTGTGGATTATTTCCTGTTGATAGCTCTGAGTATCAAAAACTAAAAGATGGATTAGCTAAACTTAAATTAAATGATTCTAGTTTTTCTTTTGAGCCCGAATCCTCTTCTGCTTTAGGATTGGGTTTTAGATGTGGTTTTTTAGGGTTGTTACATTTAGAAATTGTTACTGAAAGACTAGAGAGGGAATTTGATATTAATCTATTAACCACAACTCCAGGAGTTGTCTATAAGATCCATATGAACAATGGAGAGATAAAAGATCTTCAAAATCCTTCAAGTTTACCAGATCCGACTTTGATAAAATTTATTGAAGAACCATGGATCAAAGCAACAATTATCACACCAGATCAGTATTTAGGTCCTATAATCAAAATATGTCAGGATAAAAGAGGCGTTCAAACAAACTTGAGTTATTCTGGAAACAGAGCTGTTGTAAATTATGAATTACCTTTAAACGAAGTTGTGTTTGATTTTAATGATAGATTAAAATCAATGACAAGTGGATATGCAAGTTTTGATTATGAAATAATTGGTCATAGAGAGGGTGATCTTGTTAAAATGGGTATTCTTGTAAATACAGAACCAGTGGACGCTTTAGCTATGATGATACATAAAGATTTTGCTCAAAAAACTGGTAGAGAGGTATGTGAAAAATTAAAAGACTTAATTCCAAGGCATAATTTTATGATACCGGTTCAAGCAGCAATAGGTGGAAAGATTATTGCAAGAGAAACAATTAAAGGTTTTAAGAAAGATGTTTTAACAAAAATCCATGGTGGTGGAGCTACAGATAGAAAAAGAAAGTTACTTGAAAAACAAAAAAAAGGAAAAGCAAGGGCTAAACAATTTGGAAAAGTTGAGATTCCACAAGAGGCATTTATAGGTGTACTTAAAATATCTAAAGAGAAATAAATGGAGAGGTGGCCGAGTGGTTGAAGGCGCACGCTTGGAAAGCGTGTATAGGGGAAACTCTATCATGGGTTCGAATCCCATTCTCTCCGCCATTTACAACTTTAAAGTTTAAAGAACTATGCAGTTTTAGCAAAATAATAGTCAAAATTTATTTTATCTATTTCTTTAAAATTCATATCTAAGAGTTTTTCTCTAACCGAAAGATATTTTCCTGGAAGTATCTCTACTTGTATAATTGTATTGTTATTTTCTATCAATTTACTAATACCATCTAATACGTTTATTTCATGACCCTCAACATCTATTTTTAAAAATATAGTCGTATTTTTGAATTTAAAGAAATCATCACCTTTTTTAAATGTTGCTTCTGATAAAAAATAATTTTGTAAATTTTCACCTTGATTTATTACACCAAATCCACCCAATTGAATGTAATCATTTTTTTTATGAGCTTTCATTTTTAAATTAGTATTTGAGTTTGAAAGTCCAAAATTATAAGTTTTTATATTCTGAATTTTTCCATTTATCGAAATATTTTTTTTGAGTTTCATAAACGAAGATTTAATAGGCTCAAAACTATGTACTTGTATGTTATTAAATTTTTTTCCAATAATTAAAGAATATATTCCACAATTTGCTCCTACATCAAAAAAAGTGCTTACTTGATATTTTGATATTAATTTTATCACAGAATTTATCTGTTTATTTTCGTACTCGTTGAATAAAATAATCGATTTATCAATTGGTTCGTTAATATTTAAATTAAATTTTGTATCCATAAAACTCATTAAAAAATTATTTATATTTAATAATTTAAATATTCTTACAGCTAATGAGTTATATATCCGCCTTACAATAGGAATTTTTTTTAAAATAATTCTTATATTTATTTTCATTATTTAAAAAATATTTTTACTTTAAATTATTATTGATATTACTTGCTAATTTAATCACTTTATTTGTTTATTTGAATAAAAATTAACCTTTTTTTAATAAAAATGTTATAATTTGTTTTTCCTAGAAATTAAAAATGACAAAAAACAATAATAATTCCTATCAGGCAGATTCTATTAAAGTTTTAAAAGGTCTAGAGGCCGTAAGAAAAAGACCCGGTATGTATATTGGCGATACAGATGATGGAACAGGTTTACATCATATGGTATATGAAGTTGTAGATAATTCTATTGATGAGGCATTAGCCGGTTATTGTAAAAAAATAGAAGTTAGTATAAATCTTGATGGATCAATTACAGTTGAAGATGATGGAAGAGGAATACCGGTTGATTTTCACAAAGGAGAAAAAAAATCTGCTGCAGAAGTTATTATGACCCAGCTTCATGCTGGAGGTAAATTTGATCATGATTCTTATAAAGTTTCAGGAGGGCTGCATGGTGTAGGTGTTTCGGTAGTTAATGCTCTTTCACAAAAATTAGAATTAATTATTGAAAGAGATGGAAAAAAACATTTTGTAGACTTTATAAATGGTGAAACTAAAACACCATTAAAGGCAATAGGTAAATCAAAGATTACAGGTACTAAAATCAATTTCTTACCTTCCAAAGATATTTTTTCATCAACTAAGTTCAGTTTTTCTATTATCCAAAAAAGAATGCGTGAATTAGCTTTCTTAAATAAGGGAATTAAAATTATACTCAATGACTTAACTCAAAAAAAAATAAAGTCTCAAGAATTTAAGTTTGAAGGAGGGATAAATGAGTTTGTTGAATTTTTAGATGAAAAAAGAGAAAAATTGAAAAATAAGAATGATAATGATCTATTCAGAAAACCAATTTATATTGAGGGGATAAAGAGTAGTATAGATGTTCAATGCTCATTAAAATGGAATGCAGGATATAATGAAGATGTATATCCTTACACTAATAATATTTACCAAAAAGATGGAGGAACTCATCTTTTAGGTTTTAGAAGTGCGCTAACAAGAGTTGTAAATAAGTATGCTTCAGAGCAAAACTTATTAAAAAAAAGTAAAGTTCTTCTATCTGGAGATGATGTAAAAGAGGGTTTAACATGCGTTTTATCTGTCAAGATCCCAGATCCTAAATTTTCATCTCAAACAAAAGACAAATTAGTCTCTTCAGAAGTAAGAAATATTGTTGAAGGCATTGTTAATGAAAAATTATCAATTTGGTTTGACCAAAATCCTTCGGTTTCTAAGATAATTTTGACAAAAATAATTCAGGCTGCAGTAGCAAGAGATGTAGCCAAAAGAGCAAGAGAAAATGTAAGAAGAAAAGGAGCCTTAGAACTAACAGGCTTACCTGGAAAACTAGCAGATTGTCAAAATTCAAAACAAGAAGGAACAGAATTATTTATTGTTGAGGGAGATTCTGCTGGAGGGTCAGCTAAACAGGGAAGAAATAGAGAATATCAAGCAGTACTGCCATTGAGAGGAAAAATTTTAAATACATATACAGAGATCAATGGTTCTAAAAAAAATGGAAATCAAAGTGACCTAAGAACAAAATCATTATCAAAGATGATTTCTTCAAATGAAATTGTTACATTGATAAATGCTCTTGGATTAGATCCTAAAACAGAAGAAATAGATTTAGAGGATTTAAGATATGGAAAAATTATAATCATGACAGATGCAGACGTTGATGGCTCACATATTAGAGCCCTACTTTTAACTTTTTTTAATAATATCCCTTTTAATAAATTAATAGAAAAAGGTCATGTCTATTTAGCCCAACCACCTCTTTTTAAAATTAACAAAGGCTCTAAAGGTATTTATATAAAAGATGAGAAAGATCTTGAAGATTACATAATTAAAAATTCTAAGGATCTAAAAAAAATGAAAAGAAATTCAAAAGAGTTTCATAAAAATATTCAATTTGAAAAATCTAAATTGAATATTCAAAGATTTAAAGGACTTGGAGAAATGAATCCTGAAGAATTATGGAATACTACATTAAATCCAGAGACTAGGAATTTACTTCAAGTTCAATATTCAAAAAATCTTCAAAAAGATCAAAACCTTATACAAACATTAATGGGTAACGATGTTGCTTCTAGAAAAGATTTTATTGTAGATAATGCTATAAATGTTGTTAATTTAGATATTTAATTAATGGAGTTAAGTAGCAATTCCAAATCATCGTACTTAAACAAAATTACATACGTAAACTTAAGGTGGATAGGTGTAATAGGCCAATTTATTACTATAAATGCTGTAGCATTCATATTTAAATTTGAATTTAATTTTTTACTAGCAAATTTAATAGTTTTAATAGGTGCTTTAAGTAACATCTTCTTATTTTATTTTTTTAAAAAAAATCAGTTACAAGAAAAAATATCTTTAACCTTTCTCACCCTTGATATTATACAATTAAGTTTTCTACTTTATCTAACAGGTGGTACTATTAACCCATTCTCTATTTTTTTAATAATACCAAGTATATTTGCCTCAAATAGCTTAAGCATTAGAACAAATATTCTATTAATAATTTTAACTATTTCCTCAATTATTTTACTTACTTTCTATCATCAAGAATTACCTTCTCCTTTAAATGAATATATTTTTAGTAACTACTATTATTATTCAGTCCCTTTAGCTTTAATTATCGCACTTATTTTCCTAAGTTTTTTCGCTTTAACGTTTGGAAATGAGTCAAAAGTTAGAAAAGATGCATTAGATAAAATTCAGGAAGTTATTTCTAAAGAGAATAAATTAGTTTCATTAGGTGGACAGGCTGCAGCTGCTGCTCATTCATTAGGTACACCTCTTTCTACAATTAAAATTATTTCTCAAGATTTGTATGATAATTTTAAAAAAAATAAAGAATTAAAAAAAGATGTTGAATTATTGCTAAGCCAAGTTGATAGATGTAATGTAATATTAAAAAAATTATCTTTAAATCCTACAGTTGAAGATGATTTTATAGATAAGAATATAACACTACATAACTATGTGAAAGAAATTGTGAATTCTTTCAAAGAAATATCAGATAAAAATTTTATCATCAACACTGAACAGAATTATAATTCCTTTGAAATTTCTAAATTAATTGAAGTTATTTATGGTATACGAAATTTTATTGGAAATGCAAATAAGTTCGCAAAAAAAAATATTTATATTTCAATAACGAGTGACAGTGAATACTCTTCGATATCAATTGAAGATGATGGTCTTGGATTTCCGAGAGATGTATTAACCAAAATTGGAGATCCATATATAAAATCATTGCAATCTAAAAATAAATCAAAGGCAGGATTGGGCTTGGGAATATTTATAGGTAAAACATTGTTAGAAAAAAATAAGGCAAAACTCTTAATTAGGAATTCAGAAACTAGAGGTGGTGCAGAAATTAAAATAGAGTGGTCTAATAAAGATTTAATTAGTATTTAGTGAAGTTTTTTATTTTCAAATAGTCCACTTAATTGATCTATCATTACATCACCTAGTTCTTGTACATCTGAAATTTTTATAGCTTTTTTATAATATCGGGATACGTCATGACCAATTCCTATAGCTAATATTTCTACTTCACTTTTATTCTCAATAAATTTAACTATTTTTTTCAAATTTTTTTCTAAAAAGTCTCCTGAATTAACTGATAATGTGGAGTCATCGACTGGTGCTCCATCTGAAATAACCATAAGAATTTTTCTTTCTTCTTTTCTTTTTTTTAATCTATTAAATGCCCAAGTTATAGCTTCGCCATCTATATTTTCTTTTAGTAAACCCTCTTTAAGCATCAATCCCAAATTTTTTTTTGATTGTCTCCAATGAGAATCAGCACCTTTGTAAATTATGTGTCTTAAATCATTAAGTCGTCCAGGATTTTTCTTTTTACCCAATCTATTCCATTCTTGGCGACTTTTGCCACCTTTCCAATTTTTCGTTGTAAAACCGAGTATTTCAACTTTAACTGAGCATCTTTCTAAGGTTCTGGATAAAATATCAGCACATATTGCAGCTATTGTTATTGGTCTTCCTCTCATTGACCCAGAATTATCAATTAAAAGAGTTACAATTGTATCTTTAAAGTCTAAATCTTTTTCTTTTTTAAACGATAATGAATTATACGGATCAATGATAATTCGAGGTAATTTTGAACTATCTAACAATCCTTCTTCTAGATCAAATTCCCATGATCGATTTTGTTTTGCCATTAATTGTCTTTGTAATTTATTTGCTAACTTAGTAATTAAATCTTGGAAACTTGTAAGTTGTTGATCTAAATTTTTTCTAAGTTTTTGAATTTCCTCAGCTGTGTCTAGACTTTCTGCTTTTGCAACTTCATCAAATTCAGTAGTAAATATTTTATATTCTTTATCACTTACACTTAAATTTTTTTTTTGTATAATATTTTCTGACTCTGTGTCTTCGTTATTTTCACTACCAAGTTGATCATCAAGCCTAAACTCATTTACATCATCCTCGCTATCCAATCCCTGTCTTACATTTTCATCTTCACTTGTTTTGCTGGAGTCATTATTATCATTATCTTCATTGTTATTAGAATTATTTTGATCCTGCGTATCATCGTTTTCTTCATTTTCTTTTTCAGTTGTGTCATCATTTTCAAATATATCCATACTTTCTAAAATTTCAGAAAATTTAGCATTATATACTTCTTGATTTTCTAGATTTTGTTTTAAAAATTCAAAGTGTTTATCTATTGACTTATTAAAATCTTTTTCCCAAAATTTAAGAATTTCTTTATTTTCTGAGTATAATTCGACATCAAAAAACTTGTTTGTCATATAAATTTCAAAAGCATCAATTATATTAGTATCTTCTTTTTTTGTTATTTTTTCCTGTTTAAGATGTTGAAGTCTATTTTTATAATTTTCTTTAAAATTTTTAGAGATTCCTTTTAGCATTTCTGAGCCAAGTAATTCGTACCTTACCTTTTCTGCAAACTGGTAGAGCGTTCTACACGAGGGATTCTGCGGATTATTTTTATCTAATAATCTTCTGTTTGAAAATCTTCTTTTTAAAGCCTCAGAATCTGTTTCAGCCCTCAGTTTTTTAAATTGATTTTTATCGTTAATATTTTCAATTTCTCCAATATTATAAACTTTTTCATCATTTTTTTTATTTTTAACAGCTTTATAGTCATCTGAAATTACTTTGTAAGTTGATTGAAGAGCTTGTTTAAATTTTTCTTTAATACTATCTTCTTTGTTCATCAAATTTGAATATTGATCATTGACTCTGGCAGTTCTTCCCCAAAACATCTTTGATAATATTCAGCAATAGTGTTCTTCTCAGCATCATCACATTTATTTAAAAATGTTACTCTAAATGCATATCCAATATCTTTGAAAATTTCAGAATTTTCTGCCCAATGTAAAACTGTTCTAGGACTCATTACTGTCGATATATCACCTGCCATAAAACCTTTCCTCGTAAGTGAAGCTACTTTTATCATATTTGAAACTTGCTCTTTACCTTTAGGATTATTTAAACTCTTATTCTTACCTAATATAATTTCCATTTCTTTATCTAAACTAAGATAGTTTAAAGTAGATACAATATTCCATCTATCCATTTGTCCCTGATTAATTTGTTGTGTCCCATGATATAATCCGGTTGTATCACCTAGTCCCACAGTATTTGTTGTTGCAAAAAGCCTAAAAAATTTATTTTGTTTAATAACTTTATTTTTATCTAATAAAGTAAAGCTACCTTCAGACTCAAGTACTCTCTGAATAACGAACATTACATCTGGTCTTCCAGCGTCATATTCATCAAAAACTAAGGCAACAGGATTTTGAATTGACCAAGGTAGTATTCCTTCTTTAAATTCAGTGATTTGTTTACCATCTTTAATTACTATTGAATCTTTCCCGATTAAATCAATCCTACTAACGTGGCTATCAAGATTAATTCTTATGCAAGGCCAATTTAATCTTGCAGCAATTTGTTCAATATGCGTTGATTTCCCAGTTCCATGGTACCCTTGAATTAAAACTCTTTTGTTAAAAGAAAATCCTGACAAAATAGCTAATGTTGTATCTTTATCAAACTTATAAGTTTTATCAATTTCTGGTACGTACTCACTTGTTTTTGAAAATGCATCAACTTCCATCTCACTTTCAATCCCAAAAGTTTGTTTAATAGATAATTTAATGTCAGGGGTATGGTTAATATTTGGTGTCAATTTTATCCTTATATGTATTTTTTAATTGCGTATAAGCTAGAGTTATTACTTTAAGCTTGTCTTCAAATTTTTTATTTCCAGAATTCATATCAGGGTGAAATTTTTTGACAAGCTTTTTAAATTTTTCTTGAACTTTTTCCCATTTTAATCCAACACTAATCCCTAATATATTAAAGGCTTTTAAATCGTTGTTATTAAATTTAAATTTATTCATATTATTAAAGTCATTATTAAATTTAAATTTATCCATCTCATCTTTTAAAGCATTACTCCAAAGAACTTTGAAAAAATTATCAGATGAACTAAAACTTTGTGTTGGTTTGTGCCAAGTCATGTCAGACCTTAAAAAATCAATTATTTGTTGATCACTCATACCTGTAAAATAATTCCAACTTTTATTAAATTCTTTAACATGGTTTAAACATAGTAATCTATAATCTTTGCTATTATCTCTTTCTTTAGGCGCTTTAAAAAGACCTTCCTCAGAGCAATTATTCCAATCGCAAATATTTTTCATGATGTATAATACTTTATAAAATGAACATTAATCAACTAATTGAAACTATAGAAAAAAAAATTTTGTCGCAGGATTGTATTTCAAAAGTTTATATTGAGGATAAGTCATTTCTACACAAAAATCACAAATCTAACATAGATGGAAAATTTCATATTGTTCTTTCAATTGAGTCTGATGAGTTAAAGAATAAAAGTAAGTTATATTCAACAAGGTTTATTTACAAAATTTTAGACAATGAATTAGAAAAATATATTCATTCATTACAAATCAAATTAATTTAAACTACTAGAAAAATATTTTTTTAAATTTGAAGGGTTAATCTGAAAGTCAATTATTATTTTTCCAAAATCTTTCACTAAAATTAAGTTAATATTATTTGAATGATTCTTTTTATCACTTCTCATATAATTCATAATTTTAGGTACATGTCTTTTTTTAATTAACTTTTCAATTTTTGGTTTCATTCCGATTCTATTAATATGACTTAAAATAATATTAAATTTTTGTTTTGATAAAATTTTTCTTTTAAAACTGAATTCAATTGCATTTTTAATGCCTAAAATTACAGCTTCTCCATGATTTAATTTTTTAGAAAAACCTAAAGTAGACTCATAAGCATGAGCAAAGGTATGACCTAAATTTAATACTTTTCTGTAGTTCTTCTCTTTTTCATCTTTTTCTACAACTCTTTTTTTTAAATTACAGCTTTTTATTATGGATCTTTCAATGAAAGGTGATTTTAATTTTAAAATTTTTTTTAGATTTCTGTCTAAATAGAGAAAATTATTTAAATTATCTATAATACTACTTTTTAATATTTCAGCATATCCACAAATAATTTCTCTTTCCGGTAAAGAAGCTAAAACATTCATGTCAGAAACAACTAAATCAGGTTGATAATAACTTCCAATTAAATTTTTTCCAAATTTATTATTTACACCTGTTTTGCCTCCTATGGATGAATCCACTTGAGCAAGTAATGTTGTGGGAATATTTACAAATTTCATGCCTCTTTTAAATGTACTAGATGCAAATCCAACTATATCCCCAATAATTCCTCCACCAAAAGAAATAACGCAATCTGCTCTATTAAACCTATTTTCAAATAAAACTTTATGAATTTTTTCAATTGTTCGGTAATTCTTATTTTTTTCTGATGCTGTAATTTCTATTTTAACAAGTTTATTTGTTTTTAACTTTTTGTATAAGAGTCTTTTAAACTTGTTAGGAATATTTTTATCTGTAACGACTAAATATTTATCAAATTTTAGACGGTTAGCCTTTAAAATTTTATCAATTTTACCAATTAAATCTCTTCCAATTACAATTGAGTATTTCTTATTGCTTGTTTTTATGGAAATTTTATTTGTATTCATAAATTTCTAATATCTTATTTATAATTTCAACTTTGTCTAATTTATCACAATTAATCCTGTAACTAGATAAACTATAAAATTTTGATCTTTCTTTTATTAAATTATTAATTTGACTCTTAGTAAGATTAATTGCCAATGGTCTTTTCTTACTCTTATAAATCCTTTTTATTATTGTTTCATTTTGCCAATCTAGCCAAAAAGATAAACAATTTTTCTTACACATTTTTCTGATTGAGGTATTTATAAAACCTCCTCCTCCTAAAGATATTACAGAATTTTCTGAACTTAGAAATTTCAAAGATATTTTTTCTTCAATTTTACGAAAATAACCTTCTCCATATTTAGTAAAAATTTCTGATATTTTAGAATCCTCACTTTCTTCAATTTTTTGATCAATATCAATAAATGTTAAATTTAATTTTTTTGACAAAATTTTACCAATTGAAGATTTTCCAGATCCCATCATTCCAATTAATACAATATTTTTATTTGATTTCATGAGTTTCTATATTGAAAAAACACAAATATGTCTTATTTTGAAATTATTAAATTATATGCAATTTACAAAAAATTCAAGTAAAGACAAAATTTTTAGCTTAGGGACAATTTTAAAAATTTTAATAGCCATTTTTATAATTGTATTTGGCACTATTGTGATTAACCAGATTAATTTGCCCGCTCCAGACAAACAAATTGAAAAAAATTTTACCAAATGAAAATTTTAAAACAATTAAGTAAGATTTTAATTTCTTGTTCTTTTTTTTTGTTTGCTCTATCAGCCCAAGCTCAGGAAGTTAAGGAGTTTTGGTCAGAAATAGAAAGAAAAGAGATTAAAAATACTGAACAAAAAAAATGATGTAGGTACATCTATCAATGCAGATCAGCTTGAAGGTGTCAAAGTAAAACTTTCTGATGAGAATATTGTAGTAGATCAAAATTTAGATAATTCAGATATTTTGTTGGCTGGATTATTCGACCCTGATGACAACGATCTAAACCTTAATATGTGGTCAAAAACAGATGGAGTAAAAATAAAAAAGTTACTGGAACAAATACAGTCTAAAAATTTATCAAGT
>CACKXQ010000023.1 GCA_902604245.1 uncultured Pelagibacteraceae bacterium
AAGGTCCTTTTCCTATTGTTAAATCGGCAACAATAAGTGTTAAATCTCCCTCTTGTTTTTTTTCATAAACTTTTGAACCCTGGCAGAATGGAACAAATTCAGGGTATTTTTCAATATCTAAAACGAACTCTATAAGTTTGTCTTTTCTGTTATCAATTAATCTCTTAACTGACGCTTTTGGCATTAATGAATATTTTTTCTATTATTTTTAAGTTTATTAAAATCTTCATCAGCATGATAAGAAGATCTTGTTAATGGTGATGAAGATACTAATAAAAATCCCTTAGATTTTGCTATTTTTCCTAGCTCTTTAAATTCATCTGGATGGTAATACCTATTTAGTGGAAAGTGTTTGACTGAAGGTTGAAGATATTGACCTATAGTTAAGAAATCAACTTCTGCAGATCTTAGATCATCCATAACTTGAATTATTTCATCTTTTGTTTCACCAAATCCAACCATAATTCCTGATTTTGTAAAAACATTTTTATTGAATTTTTTTGAATTTTTTAAAAGTTCTAATGATCCAAAATATCTTGCCCCTGGTCTTACTTTTACATAAAGACTTGGAACAGTTTCAATATTGTGATTAAAAACATCTGGGTTTGCTTCTAATACTCTTTTGTAAGCTTCACCTTTTCTTAAGAAATCTGGTGTTAAAACTTCAATTGTCGTATTTGGATTTTTTTTCCTTGTTGCAACAATAACATCATGAAAATGGTTTGATCCACCATCAGAGAGATCATCTCTGTCAACAGATGTAATAACAACATGTCTTAAACTTAATTTTTTAACTGCATTAGCTATTTTGATTGGCTCAAATTGATCCAATTTTTCTGGTTTTCCTGTTTTAACATCACAAAATGCACATGCTCTTGTGCATGTATCACCCATTATCATAAGTGTTGCGTGCCTTTTGCTCCAGCATTCAGTAATATTAGGGCAGTTTGCTTCTTGGCAAACTGTTACAAGATTATCTTTATTAACAACTGTTTTAGTTAAAAAAAACTCCTTACTATTTAGTAGCTTAGATCTAATCCACTCAGGTTTCTTTTTGATAGGATTAATCGGTTTATTAACTTTTTCAGGGTGTCTTGGTCTATTTTTGATTTCCATTATCTATAATTATATAGGTAGTCTCTCCTTCTTTTCCAAATAAAAACTTTTCTCTTATCAATATTTCTATGAAATCTAGATCTATATTTTCTGTTAAAAGTGAATTTTTGTGCTCTAAATCTTCTATTTTGCCATTTAGAGTAATTTGATCATTCTTTAGTTGCTCATACACATCTTTCTTTTCCATGTAAGAAATAAGACCTCTGTCACCATCTAATAAATTAAAGAAAAAATATATAAATAGGAATGTTATGATAAGAATAAAATAGTTCTGTTTTAATTTTTCTAACATTAATCAATTCTATTCATTTTAGCTGATCTACCAAGATCTTCTTCAATACGAATCAGTTGGTTATATTTTGCAATTCTCTCTGATCTTGCTAGGGATCCAGTTTTGATTTGATTTGAATTGGTGCCTACTGCTAAATCAGCAATAAATGTGTCTTCAGTATCACCAGATCTATGGGAGATGATAGTTTTAAAACCAATAAGTTGAGCAAATTTTATTACTTCTAACGTTTCGGTTACAGTTCCAATTTGGTTCAATTTTATCAAAATACTATTTGCAGATAAGTTTAGAAAGCCTATTTTTAATCTTTCGAGATTAGTTACAAAAAGATCATCACCTATTATTTGTGTTTTGTTTTTTGTTTCATTTACAAATTTTGACCATGCCTTCCAATCATCTTCACCAAATGGGTCTTCAATTGATTTAATTTGATATTTTTTAATAAGTTGTAAGTATTTTTTAATTGATTGATCAACACTTATGTAATTTTTAGAATGAATTGAATATTTGCCTTTTTTAATTAATTCATTTGCTGCAACATCTAAACAAATTGATATATCTTTACCATTTTTAAAACCTGATTTTTTTATAGCTTGAACTATAAGTTTTAATGCACTTTCATTATCACTTATCATTGGTGCAAAGCCACCTTCATCACCTACATTAATAGAGTGTTCAGCTTTTTTTAATAATACTTTTAAATTGTTTATTACTAAAAAACACATTCTGACAGCATCATTAAATGATTTTGCTTTATCAGGTCTAATCATAAACTCTTGTATTCTAAGGCCATTATCAGCATGTGCACCCCCATTAATAATATTCATTAAAGGAAAGGGGAGTTTAAAATTTTTTTTGAGAATAAAATTTTTATATAAAGGTATTTTTTTAACTTTTGCTGATAATTTTTTTACAGCCATGGATACAGCTAATATTGTATTCGCACCTAACTTTGTTTTTTGTTTTGTGCCATCTAATTTTATAAGAATACTATCTATTCTCTCTTGGTCATGGATGTTTTGATTTTTTAATTTTTTTGAAATTAATTTATTAACAGTTGCAACTGGTATAAAAACGCTTTTTCCTAGGTATTTTTTATTACTCTTATCTCTTTTTTCATAAGCCTCAAAAGTTCCTGTTGAAGCACCTGAAGGACAAATTGCTGACGCACTTAAATTATTTGAAAATACTTCAGCCTCAATGGTTGGATTTCCTCTACTGTCATAAACCTGTCTGGCTACAACTTTTTTGATTTTGCTCATTAATTACTTTTTAACTAAATTATCAATTTCTACAATTTGATTAATCAGCTCGTCTAATTTGTCTAAAGGGACCATGTTTGGCCCATCTGATGGAGCATTATCAGGGTCCTGATGTGTCTCTAAAAAAATAGCTGCAACGCCTACTGCTACTGCTGCTCTAGACAAATACTCAACAAATTCTCTTTGACCACCACTTTTTTCACCTAGACCACCAGGTTGTTGCACTGAATGAGTTCCATCAAATACTACTGGATAACCATTTTTTGCCATGATGGGAATAGATCTCATATCTGAGACCAACGTATTATAACCAAAGCTAGCTCCTCTCTCGGTCACTAAAATATTTTCATTACCACTATCAGAAATTTTTTTGGTTACATTCACCATATCCCACGGTGCTAGAAATTGACCCTTTTTCACATTAATGATTTTATTGGTTTTAGCAGCAGCAATTAATAAATCTGTTTGCCTACAAAGGAAAGCTGGTATTTGAAGAACATCTACGTGATTAGAAACTAGGGAACATTGTTCTTCATTATGTATGTCGGTGAGAACAGGTACATTAATATCTTTTTTGATTTTATCAAATACAGGCAAGGAGTTTTCTAATCCGGCTCCTCTTTTGCCTTTCAAGCTTGTTCTATTGGCCTTATCAAATGAAGTTTTATAAATAAATCCAATATTATACTTTGTCACAATTTCTTTAATTTTGCCTGCCATGTCCAAAGCATGTTGCTCAGTTTCAAGTTGACAAGGTCCAGCTATTAAACAAATTTTATTTTTGTTTGAAATTTCTATACCGTTACAATTAACTATTTTATTTTCCATTAAAAAATTTTGCAGCTTTAATAAATGATGAGAATAAAGGATGAGGATTTAAAGGTCTAGATTTAAATTCTGGATGAAATTGGACTCCAATAAACCATGGATGATTTTTAAGTTCAATAATTTCAGGTAATTGATTGTCAGGAGAAATTCCTGAAAACATCAAACCTTTTTTTTTCAAATTTTTGCATTAAATTTATATTGACTTCATATCTATGTCTGTGTCTCTCCTTAATTATATTAGATTTATAGATATTTTTTATGGCAGAATTATTTTTTAGTTTTGCCTCATATAGACCTAACCTCATTGTTCCTCCAAGGTTTTTGTCGGTTCCTTTTATAATTTTTCCATCTTTGTTCCATTCATCAATTAATCCTATTACGGGAAAACAATTATTATCTAATTCACTAGAGCCAGCTTTTTTAATTTTTAAAATATTTCTTGCAAACTCAATCATTGCCATTTGCATTCCAAAACAAATACCTAGAAAAGGTATTTTTCTCTCCCTGGCATATCTAATTGCTTCGATTTTTCCCTCTGTTCCTCTTTTACCAAACCCTCCTGGTATCAATATTCCCGATACATTCTTAAATTTTGATTTAATTTCTTTTGATCTAAGTTTATCTGACTCAATTCTTACTAAGTTAACTTTAACTTTATTTGAAATTCCACCATGAGTAAGAGCTTCATCAAGTGATTTATAAGCATCTTTTAAGTTTACATATTTACCTATGATAGCAATATTTACTGTTCTTTTTGTTTTTAACACTATATTTGTAATTTTTTTCCAAGGTAGCAAGTTTGGTCTTTTTCTAGATTTTATTTTAAAGAATTTTAAAACTTGCTTATCTAATTTTTGATTAAAGAAACTTATTGGGGCTTCATAAATAGTTTTTACATCAACTGTTTCTATAACATTAGCAATGTCAACATTGCAAAATAAGGATATTTTTCTTCTTTGATCTAAAGGAATAGACTGTTGAGATCTACATATCACTATGTCAGGTTGAATTCCTATACTTCTTAATTCTTTAACAGAGTGTTGTGTTGGTTTTGTTTTAATTTCATCCGAAGATTTTAAAAATGGAACAAATGTTAAATGAATAAATAATGATTTTGATCTGCCATTATCATTTGAAAACTGTCTTATAGCTTCTAAAAATGGTAAGCTTTCAATATCACCAACCGTTCCTCCAATTTCACAAATTACAAAATCTTCATTTGTTATATCTTTTTTTATAAACTCTTTAATTCTATCTGTAACATGTGGAATTACTTGAACTGTTTTTCCTAGATACCCTCCTCTTCTCTCTTTTTTTATGATATCACTATAAATTCTACCTGTAGTAATGTTGTCAGATTGTTTGGCTGAAATATTTGTGAATCTTTCGTAATGTCCTAAATCTAAATCAGTCTCAGCCCCATCGTCAGTTACAAAAACTTCACCATGTTGAAAAGGACTCATTGTTCCTGGATCTACATTTAAATATGGATCCATTTTTCTTATTCTCACCTTATAACCTTGTGATCTAAGCAAATATCCAAGTGATGCTGATGACAAACCTTTACCAAGTGATGAAACCACGCCGCCAGTGACAAATATATATCGCGCCATGGAATTATGTTATAGCCAAAGTTTTATAAAAATAAAAGTATTAATTATTATTTTCTGGTAATTTAGGAGCATCATCTGCATTTTCTTCTATTTTATCAATTACAGAAGTGTTTGAAGGAAGATCTCCTCGTGAAATAATAGTTAATCCTAGACTACAAATTATAAATAATGTAGCAACAATAGCAGTTGCTTTAGTCATAAAATTCCCAGCCGACCTTGAAAACATAAAGTTATCTTGAGAAACTCCAATACCTAAAGCTCCGCCTTCAGATTTTTGGAGCAAAACTAGCAATACTAAAATCGCTGCTAATATTATATTTATAATTAATAGTATATTTTCCACGACGCCTAATTAATTGATTTTTTCATTATATCAATAAATATTTTTTCATTAGTTGATGCTCCACCAATCAAAAAACCATCAATATTATCGATTCTCATTAAATTTTTTATATTTTTTGGGTTTACGGAGCCTCCATATAAAATCTTAGATTTTGTAAATTTTTTTGAAATCTTTAAGGTGTTTCTTATAAATCTAATAATTTTTTTAAATCATTTTCACTAGGAATAATGCCTGTACCAATCGACCAAACAGGTTCATAAGCAATTATAACTTGATTTAAATTCTTCAAATTTTTTAAACCTTCAAGTAATTGTTTTTTTAAAACATATTTTGTTTTATTTTTTCTTTTATCAATCAATTTTTCGCCTATGCATAAAATGACATTTAATTTTTCATTAAGTGCAGACTTAATTTTTAAATTAATTTTTTTATTATCATTTTCAGCTCTCGTTTCTGAGTGTCCAATTATAACAAACTTACCTCCTAAATCTTTAATCATCTTTGAGCTTACAGCTCCTGTGAAAGGTCCATAGTTTATTTGTGTATGACAATCTTGAGCTCCAATTTTAATATTTGATTTTTTTGTTTTATCTACAAAAGATTTGATCAATGTGTAAGGTGGACAATAAATAATATTGGCTTTGAGTTTCTTCATTTTTGAATAACTTATTACTTTATTTAATGAATTAACCGATTTAACTGACCCAAACATCTTCCAATTAGCAATGAAATACATTTTATTATTTGTCATAAAGATTAATATAATTTATATGTTTATTTTTTTTTAGATCAATAAATAAAGACTATAGAATATGATAAATAAATTAAGAGCTTTCTCAAATTCAAAATTAGCTGGAGTACTTGTCGGAATTATTATAATTCCATTTGTATTTTGGGGCATGGGTAGTGTTTTTAGTGGAGGTAATACTAACAATGTTGCTAAGATTAATAATGAAGCAATCTCATCAAAAGATTTTGTAAATTTTATAAACGAGTCAAGACTTTCTAATGACATTATAAAAGCAAATATAGATAAAAATATTATTGAAAATATTTTATCAGAATTGGTATCTGAAAAATTGATTGAGATGGAAATTAAAGAATTAAATGTATCAATATCAGAGAAAGCGTTAGCAAATAAAATAAGGTCAAATTCAATACTACTAGATGAAAATAAGAAGTTTTCAAGAGTTAAGTATGAAAAATTTCTATTAGAAAATAACTTAAGTGCTTCGACATTTGAAAATTCATTAAAGAAACAAGAGCTAAAAGAAAATTTATTTAATTATATTAGCGGAGGAATTAAGTCGCCTTATTTTTTAAAAAATAAAATATATATCAATGAAAATAAAAAAATCGAGATCGAATTTTTAGATTTAGATTTAGTTCATGACAAAACAGCAACAAATTTAGAAGTTGAAGATTTCATTAAAAATAATCAAGAAATTTTGAAAATTGATTTTATTGATGCCACTTATGCAAAAATTACTCCTAAAAATCTAATAGAAATAGATGAGTTTAATGATGAATTTTTTAAGAAAATTGATGAGATAGAAAATAATATTTTAAACGGATCAAATATTAGAGAAATTAATGAAGTTTATAATTTAAAAATTAATGAAATTAATAATTTTATACTAAATGATGATTCAGATGAAATACTTGAAGAAATTTACTCAAAAAGAAACCAGGATAAGATACAACTAGTTGACAAAAATGATTATTATCTAATTTTTGAAATATCAAATATTAACAAAAAAATTCCAAATAAAGCAGATCCAAAATTCTTAGAAAACGTTAAAAAAAATGTTATTTTAAAAAAGAAATTTGAATTTAATAAAAGTCTTTTTGAAAAAATTGATGAAAAAATATTTAATGATGAAGAGTTTTTGAAACTATCAAAGGATACAAATAATATTAAGACTATAACTATTAAAAACAGTAATGATTACGAAATTTTTGACCCAGACTCTTTAAAACTTTTATACACATTACCAAAAGAAAGTTTCTCATTAGTAACTGGGGAAACAAATAAAGTTTTTCTTACAAAAATTAAGAATATTTATTATTCAGATATGGAAAAAAATACAGATTATGTTGAAGAATATTCTATTAAAGCAAATAACGATATTATTAATGATGTTTATACATCTTATGATCTATCTTTAAATTCAAAATATAAGGTAAAAATTTTCAATCAAACAATTGACAGAGTTAAAAATTATTTTAGATAATGTTGAATATTGATCTAAAGTTATTTAAGAAAAATCACAAAAAAAATAAAAATCAAGTTCTTTACCATGCAATAAAATCAAATGGCTTAAAAGAAATAGAAAATTTAATTAACAACTTTTTAAATGTAAGAAATAGTTTCGTATTCGAGTCTGTTGAAAAAGGTTTCATAAAAGGGAGATATACAATTTTTGGTAAAAATCCTGATAAAATTTGGGAATTTAATAATAGTAACTGTGTTTTGAAGTATGAAAATAAAAGAAAAAGATTAAGAGGAGCTCCAAAAGATAATATTGAGAAAATAATCGAAAATTTTAATTTTAAAATACCAAGTGAATTACCACCAATTAGCTCAATTATATCAGGGTATTTCTCTTATGATACAATAAGATATATTGAGAAAATTCCTAATACGACAAAAGATGATCTTAAAATTCCTGATGCAAGAATTTTGAGACCAAAAAATCTAGTTGTTTTTGATAATGTTAAAAAAAAATTATTTTTTATAGTTAATTGTTTTTTTGATGAAAAAATAAAAAATTATCAAGTTAAGTATGACCAAATTCAAAAAGAAATAGAAGAAATGATATTTTTGGCAAATTATAGTTACAAGATAAATCAGTCAAAAACTAAGATTTCAAAACCGAAAGTTAAATCAAATATTTCAAAAAAGAAATTCCTTAGTAATGTTTCTAAAGCTAAAAATTACATTAAAATAGGAGATATTTTTCAAGTTGTTCTAAGTCAAAGGTTCGAAACTGATCTTAATAAAGAACCATTAGATATTTATAAAAAATTGAGGATTACTAACCCTTCACCTTTCATGTATTTTTTTAACTTTGAGGATTTTCAAATTATAGGTGCAAGTCCTGAGATACTTGTGAGACTCAGAGATAATAAAATAACTATTAGACCTATTGCTGGCACAAGACCTAGAGGTAAAAATAAAAAAGAAGATAAATTTTATGAAAAAGATCTTTTAAAAGATAAAAAAGAGCTTTCTGAACACTTAATGCTTCTTGACCTTGGAAGAAATGATACTGGAAAAGTTTCTAAAATCAACTCAGTTAAAGTTACAGAAAGTTTTAAGATAGAGCGATATTCACATGTAATGCACATAGTCTCAAATGTTGAAGGTGTATTTAATAAAAAATTTGGTAAATTTGATACGTTATTAGCTGGTTTTCCTGCTGGAACGGTATCAGGCGCACCTAAAATAAGAGCTATGGAGATTATAGATGAATTAGAAACGACTAGAAGAAAAGTTTATGCTGGTGGTATTGGTTATTTTTCTGCAAACGGTGATTTTGATACTTGCATTGCACTTAGAACAGCAATTTCAAAAAATAAAAAATTTTACGTACAATCAGGTGCAGGAATTGTTGCTGATAGTAAACCTATTAATGAATTTAATGAAACGGTTAATAAGGCAAAAGCTTTAATTAAGGCTTTGGAGTAAAGAATATGAAAATAATTTTAATTGATAATTATGATAGCTTTACATTCAATTTATATCACTATCTTTCATCCTTTGCTAAAGTTGATGTTTTAAGAAACGATAAGGTAGATCATCGTTACATTTTAAGAAAAGGATATAATAAAATTGTAATATCTCCAGGTCCTGGAAATCCTAATCAATCTGGAAATTGTTTAAAGATAGTAAAGAATTTGTATAAAAAAATGCCAATACTTGGTGTTTGCTTAGGCCATCAAATCATTGGTCAAATATTTGGTTCTAAGATAATTCAAGCTAAAGAACTTGTGCATGGAAAAACAAGTAATATTATGAATAAGAAAATTGGAATTTTAAAAAATTTACCAAAAAAATTCTCAGCTACAAGATATCATAGTTTAGTAATTGATAAAAAATCCTTATCTAAAGATTTAAAAATTACATCTAGTACATCAGATGGGACAATAATGGGTGTTATGCATAAGAAATACAAAATCCATGGGGTTCAATTTCATCCTGAAAGTATCAAAACAAAATATGGTTTAAAAATTTTAGAGAACTTTGTAAAAGAGTAAAATGGATCAATTTTTAGAAAAGCTTAGAAATAAAATAAATTTAGATTTTGATGAGAGTAAAAATGCATTTAAGATTTTAATGAATGGTGAAGCTAGTGATGAACAAATTTATGATTTTTTAACTTTATTATCAGATAAAGGTGAGGTTTCAGATGAAATAGCTGGTGGTGTATATATATTAAGAGATAAGTCAAAAAGAGTAAAAGTAGAAGATTGCATTGATACTTGCGGTACTGGTGGAGATGGAAAAGATACTCTAAATATTTCAACAGCATCAGCGCTGTTGTTAGCAAGTATGGGTGTTAAAGTAGCAAAACATGGAAATAAAGCAGTTTCATCAAAATGTGGGTCTGCAGACGTTCTTGAAGCTTTAAATATAAATATCAACTTAGAACCAAATCAAATCGAGGAACAAATTAAAAATGACAATTTTGGCTTCATGTTCGCTCCAAATTATCATTCAGCAATGAAATATGTTGGTCCAACAAGAAAAAAAATAGGAAAAAGGACTATTTTTAATATGATAGGTCCATTAAGCAGCCCAGCACTTGTTGAAAGGCAGGTAATTGGTGTTTTTGATAATAAACTTCAAAAAATTTTTGCCAATGCTCTAAAAAATCTAAGTTTAAAATTTGCGTGGATTGTAAATAGTGAGGATGGTCTAGATGAAATATCACCTTACGCTAAAACTAATGTCGTGCAATTGAAAAATAATGAAATATCTGAGTTTATAATTGATCCGAATGAATTAAATGTTAATGCAGACAAATTTGAAAATTTAGTTGGAAATGATGCTAAATATAATTCTGATAAAATTTTAAAAATTTTTCAAGGAGAAGATAATGATTTTTCAAAAGCTGTATGTTTAAATACTGCAGCAGGATTAATGATATCTGAAAAATATGATGATTTTAAAATTGCTTATAATTATTCCAGAGAATTTATTAAATCTGGAGCTGCATTCAAATACATAAAAAATATACAGAATGTCTAAAAATATTCTTCAAAAAATAATTGATCAAAAAAAGATTAAAATTGAAAAATTAAAACGTGAAATTGATATTAATAGTTTGTTGAATACAATTTATAAAAAAGACGTTTTTTTTGATTTCAAGAAAAAAATACAAACCAATAACTCAGAAAATAAGATATCCATAATTGCTGAGATAAAAAAAGCAAGTCCGTCTGCGGGTATTTTGATAGATGACTATGACCCGGTTAAAATTGCCAATATATATAATTCTAAGAACGTCACTTGTTTGTCTGTATTAACCGAAGAAGATTATTTTTTAGGAAATCTATCTCATATTTCTGAAATTAAAAAAAAAATTAAATTACCCATTCTTTGTAA
>CACKXQ010000024.1 GCA_902604245.1 uncultured Pelagibacteraceae bacterium
ATAATACAAATTTCAAGGGTGTTGGGCAGCCATTAAGAATAATGTTAACTGGATCTAAATTTGGTCCAGGAATATATGACATAATATTGTCTCTTGGAAAAAACGAAGTAATAAAAAGATTAGAAAATATAGGATAAGATAATATTTGATGCTTCTTCAGATGAAGAACTAGGAGAACTCAAAGTTTCAAGAGTTTTTTTAATTTCTTGTTTTTGTTTAGCTATTAAATTTGGTTTTTTTAGAAAATAGTAAACACTTTTAAATATTTCTTCTGCATTACATTCTGATTGTATCAACTCTGGAATAATTTCTCTATTATTAATAATATTAATCATATTAGCAAATTTTATATTTAGTAGAAATTTTGCTAAATAAAAATTAATAAAATTCATCTTATAAATAATTATTGATGGAACATTCATTTTACATACTTCCAAAGAAACTGTTCCAGATTTTACTATTGCAAAAATTGATTTCTTTAATACTGCAGTTTTAATTTTATCATCATTAATAATTTCTAGATTTGTTATTTGTTCTTTAATAAAATAGCTTGATATAAGTTCTTTATTTTTATCAGTTGCATGAAATATGAAATTATAATTAGGATCTTTGATATTCATTTTTTTGATAAAATTAATTAGAATTGGTATATGATGCTTTATCTCTGAAACTCTGCTGCCAGGAAAAATGGAAATAATATTTTTTTTATCTAAAAACTGGTCTAGGTGAACTTTTTCGTTAATATTCTTATCTAACAGTGGGTGGCCCACAAAGGTGTTGGTGAGATTTTCTTTATCAAAATACTCTTTTTCAAACTTAAAAAGTAATAAAATATGGTCTAAAAATTTCTTCATTTTCTTTACTCGACCCTCTCTCCATGCCCAAACCTTAGGAGCAATAAAATGAATTGTTTTTATTTTAGAATTTTTTTCTTTTACTAGTTTTGCTACTCTTAGTGTAAAATCTGGACTGTCTACACTAAATAAAATATCTGGTTTAAATTTCAAAACCTCATTCACAGTTTCTTTTATTTTACGTTTTATTTTAAAAAAATTTAAAATAATGTCAGTAAAAGCAATATAAGTTATCTCTTTTTGGTCAAAGATTGTCTTTACACCTAATTTCTCTAAGTTTGTTCCTCCAACACTTAAAAATTCTAAATCAGTTCTTTTTTTTGTAATTTCTGAGACAATTTCAGAAGCCAATTTATCACCGGATGGTTCACCTGTAAGAATAAAAATTTTTTTCATATTGCAATGAGAAAGAGTTTATTGCGGTTAGCATATTTAATCGAAATCTCTTTATCTAATATAATATTTTGGTTTGATTTAACTGCAATTCCCTTAATTCCTGCGATGTTACAATCTTTGAAAGTGTCAATTCCTATTGTGGGCAAGTCTACTCTTAAATCTTGTTTTGCTTTAGGTAATTTTATTAAAATACCTTTTTTAATTTTGGATTTAGGAACACGCTTTATCATTTCTTTCGTACCATTTCTTGTTTCTAAAGAAATTACCTTGTTGTCTCTAATAATTACTGCTTGGGTATGATTATAGGAATTGGTATTTTTTAAAGTTTTAATACCTTTACGTATTTGCTCTTTCTCCTCCTGAGATGGTTTTACTCTAGTATAAACTCCTTTTTTTAAAGTTAGTTCTGGATTAAAAGTGTTTAATCTAATAACTTTAATCTTGTTCTCTGACAGAATCTTTATTAAAGCTTTTAATACCGCTGCATCACCTAACTTTGTAGCTTTAACTATTCTTGGTATATAAAACAAACCTTTAAAGTCCAATTTTAAACTTGATATCTTTGGTTTAATTATGTTGCCTGCAAAAATAACTTTCCTGCATTTTTTTGATTTAATGAGTTTTAAAATCTCACCAAATTTACCTATATTAATAAAAAAACTATTTTTATTTTTTTTAAATTTATTATTTTTTGTAAGATCAATAATAAAATAATTTAACTTTTTTTTTTCAATTTTTTTTAGTATTTGATTTGGTAAATCTTTGTCTCCAAAAAAAAGTCCTATCATTATAAGTTGGGAGGTAATGATATTGCTCTTTTTTTGTCTGAATTTATAAAATTAAGTATTTTTTTTACAAATTTATTGTTTTTAAGATCATCATTAAGTTGATTTATATTATCTCTAAAACTTTTGGTTTTAAATATTATTTCATAAGCTAATTGTATTTTTTTAATATTTTCGTTTGAAATTTTTGCTCTTCTCAATCCAACAAGATTCAGTCCTGTTAGATTATTTCTATTACCCATAGATAAACCAAATGGAATAACATCGCTCAAAACACCAGTCATTCCTCCAATCATTGCATATTCTCCAATTCTTGAAAACTGATGTATTGCACAACTTCCTCCTACTACAGCATTATTTTCAATTGCAACATGACCTCCTACCTGAACATTATTAGCCAAAACAATATTATTAGAAATTATGCAATCGTGTGCCACATGACAATATACCATAAATAAATTGTTATCTCCTATCCTCGTTATCCCCCCACCATGCTCCGTACCAGGATTGATATTGACATACTCCCTAAATTTATTGTTGTCACCAATTACTAAAGAATTTTTTTCACCTTTGTATTTAAGATCTTGTGGAGGGGTCCCAATAGATGAAAATGGATATATCTGATTATTATTTCCAATTTTTGTATTACCAATAATATTTACATGTGAATGTATAACTGAATTTGATCCTATTTCTACTTCAGGACCAATTATCGAGTATGGGCCTATCTGAACATTGTCTGAGATTTTAGCATTTGAATTGACAATTGCTGTTTTGTGGATCATGTTAAATGAATAACAAATTTAAAAATTTAATTCTTATCAACTATTACTACTGATTATTACTTTCTGTTTACGATAGTTGCAGACCATAGTGCATCAGCCATTTTTTTATCGTCAACAAAAGCAGTACCTTTGTACTTCCATACTTTACCATGTGATCTGATCGCCTCTATATTAAGTTCTAAAACACAATCTGGTATTACTGGATTTCTAAATCGAGCTTTTTCAATTGTCATTAAAAAGACTAATTTATTATTATACGTTTCCTTATCAAGTCCATTTGCAGTTAATGCTGCAGCTGCTTGTCCAAACGCCTCTACTATTAAAACTCCGGGCATAACTGGTTCACTAGGAAAATGTCCTTGCACAAAAAAACTATCTTTTTTAACATTTACAATTGCAGTTGCTGAAAAAAGTTTTTTTATATTTCTTAATTCATCAATTAGTAACATTGGTTCTCTATGAGGTAATAATTCTTTAATTTGATCTTTATTTAAATTAGTCATTTAATTTACTTTCTTTTAAAAAATTTCTAATATTTTTAGCAGGATATCCCATCACTTTTGTATTTGAAGGAATATTTTTGATAACTCCACTACCACCTCCTATTTGTACATTATCACCAATTTTGAGGTGTCCAGAAATCCCTGCTTGACCTCCTATCAAAACTTTATTTCCTATTGATGAACTCCCAGCGAATCCAACCTGTGCTGTAATAATGCAATTTTTTCCTATTTTTACATTATGTGCAATATGAACTTGGTTGTCTAAAAATGTGCCATCACCTATTATTGTGTTAGAAAGTGAACCTCGATCAATAGTGTTGTTACACCCAATTTCAACGTCTTTACCTATTATTACTGAGCCAATATGTGGATATCTAATATTTTTTTTTTGACCTGGAAAAAAACCAAAACCTTTTTTACCTATGATTGCTCCATCAAGAATTATGGAATTGTTTCCAATGATAGTATTTTTAATCAAAACATTGCTTCCAATTTCACAATTATCGCCAATAACAACATTTTGTTCTATAATTGTGTTATGGCCAATACAACAATTTTTACCAATTTTAACATTTTTCCCTACGAGTACATTTTGACCAACTTTAAGTCTTACAAATTTTCTTTTGTCAATTTTATAAACATTTTCATCAAAAGTATCATTTAGAGAATCTGGGTAAAATATAGATGTTACTTTAGCTACAGACAATAAAACATCGTTTACCTCAATAGGTGTAACGCTTTTAGGTAAAATATTTTTAAATCTTTTATGTGTCAAAACAAATTTAGCTTTAGTATTTTTTATTGCACTTAAATATTTTTTTGAATGAAAAAAAGTAATATCTCTAATGGTGGCTGTATCTAAATCTTTAATATCATCAATTTTAAAATTAATTTTACTATTTTTAAGTTTTAAACATTTTAGAATATCATTAATTTTTATGTTTTTATTTATTTTAAAAAAAATATTTCTCATTCAAAGTTCAGGATAGTCGTTTGTTCGTTCAATAAAGTAATTATATCATTGGTGATATCTAAGTTTTTTTTACCAACAATAATATTTTTTTTTGGAATAACTAATGATATTGCGTTTGTATTTACATATTCTGTTATAATTGGGTTTAAAAGTTTTAATATCTCTTTAGTATTTTTTAATTTTATTTTATTTAGTGATTCCTCAGATTTTTTTTTATCCGACCTATATTTGTTAATTTCTTTAGATAATTTAGATAGTTTTTTTTCAAATTCACTTTTATCTAAAATATTTTGTTGAGCAACTAATTCTTGTTCCTTCTTGATTAAATTTTTTTCAATCTCATTATAGTTAATTAAGTATTCGTCACTGATTTCTTTAATATATTTGTTTAATGCATTTCCAACTTTAGACGTACTTAATACAAAGTTGATATCTATATAAGCGATTTGTGAATGAGAATTTACAGATAACGTTATAAAAAGCACAAATGTTATAAAAAAATTTTTCATTTTAAAATGAAGTTCCAATTCTAAATCTAAATGATTCTGTTGTATCAGAAGGTTCACTTGTTAATGGAATGGCGTATGAAAATGATAATGGACCTAAAATTGTAAACCAATTTACGGATAGACCTGTTGAGGATCTTATTTTGCTTGACTCTAAAGAACTATCATAATCAACTTCTCTTATAGTTGCTGCATCAAGAAATAAACTTAGATCAATATCCTCATTTGCAGCAAAAAAATTAGGCAAAGTAGTATTAAGATTAATAGCTGAAGCATAATTACCGCCTACATATTCGTTACCATCCTTGGGACCAAATTTTCCCGACTCAAAACCGCGTAATTTGCTACTCGGTATATAAACTCTTCTAGAAACCCTTACATCATCATCAATTGAATTTACTGCTTTTGCAAAAAATTTAGTTGAAAAAATAAGATTATCTGTAATTGAAAAATATTTTGAATAATTAAATGTATTTTCAATAGATAAATCATCTGAATATATAGGAAGAACTTGTTGGAAACTAACTCTATGACCCTCTGTTGGTTGAAAATTTTGGTCTAATTTATTAAGTGTCAATTTGTAAGTTAATAAGTTTTCAAGATAATCCCCTTCTTGTTTTTTTTTATGAGTTGATGCAGTTGAAGCAGTTTCTAATTTTTCGTAATAAGTAGAAATATCTAAGTTAACAAACATATCTGAATATTGCTCAAAGCCTGTACCAATAGCGAAACCAGTCCTTGAAGTTTTAAAACCGCTAGTGCTCAAATTATCACTGCTTGTGCTTTCCAGTGTTGTATTTAAAGAACGATCTGTGTTTTTGAAGTTTGGGTTAACAACAGAAAATCTTCCCTTAATTTGATCTTCAGAAATATTCAAATTAGTTGCAAGTTTTATACCTTTTCCGAGGTAATTATTTTCTTTTATACCTGCAGTGATTGTTGCGCCAGATGTACCAGTACCAGCACCTGCAAATATCTCACCACTAGGCTTCTCTTCAACGATTATATCAATTATTTTTTTTTGTGGATCGTTAGGAGATGTTTTGAAATTTTTTTCAACTTTTTTAAAAAAGCCTCTAGATTTTATATTCGAAATAGATTTATCAAATAAAAATTCATTAAAAGGATCACCCTCATCCACAATAAGTGAATTTCTAATTACTTTTTCCTCAGTTATAAAATTTCCAATAATATTAATTTGCTCAACAAAAAATTTTTCCATGTCTTGGAAACTTAAATCAACTTTAATGAAATTATTATCAACAATTGTTAAATCATATTTAACATCCACAAAAACAAATTCTTCCTGAATTGATATTTTATTAACTTTATCGATAATATCTTCAATTTTTTTTTGAGAATATTTTTTACCTTTTAAATTTTTAGATTTAAGAATAATTTCTTTGAAGTTTCCTTTATCAAAATTTTCATCAAGATTTAAATTAATATCACTAAAAAAATATTTTTTTCCAGCATCTATGTTGAAAGTTAATTCAAAAAATTTATTACTTAGATTTTTAGCATATGATGATTTTACTTTTACGTTAAAATAACCTTTATTTTTGTAAAAATTCACTAGTAAATTTTCATCTATTTTAACTTTGCCCTCGTTTAAATATTTATCAGATGTTATAAATTTCCAAAATTTACCTTCCTCAGACTTAATGATATTTCTAAGTTTTGAATCCTTAAATTTTTTATTACCTTGAAAATTAATACTTTTAATAATCGCACGTTCGCCTAGATTAAAATTATATATTAAATCAACAGAATTATTTTTATTATTTATTATTTTTACATCAACGTCTGAAAAATAAAATCCACTTGATCTTATAATATTCAACAAGAGATTTTTTTGATCTTGAATATTATTTATTAAAAAGGGATATTTTTCACTTTTCTTTGTAATTTCATTTAACTGTCTAATAATTCGCTTATTTTTAATTCCATTGATATAAATAGTTTGAATAATTGGATTTTCTATTATTTTAATTTCTAATTCATTGCCATTAGTTTCTATTTCAATATTTTTGAAATAATTTGTTTCATAAAGTTTTTTTATAGCAATATTTAAATCATCAATATTTAAATCTTTTCTTGTTTCCAAACCAGAAAACATTAAAATTGTTTCTACAGACAATCTTTTGTTACCAACAACATTAATCGACTCATATATTTCGGCTTTAAGAAATGAAATTCCTACAAATAAGTAAATAAATAAAAAAATAATTAATTTATTAATTATATTTTTTTTAAATTTTATCATTTGCATTTATATTTCTATCAATATATTTTTTTACTTTATCTACCATAATTTTTATTTCATTTATATTTTTTGGACTAGTATTGTAGTATTTAGTAAAATAAGGCTTTTTTAATAATATAAATAGTAATTTATGTATTGAATAATAAGAAATTGAATTATTTAAATATGAGTTAACTAACTCATCATTAATTGTAACTAAAATAATTTCAAAATAAGTATTATTAAATTTATTGTTAATTAATTTAAGTAACGGAAAATTTTTACTTTTAGGCTTTAAAAAATTTAATCCATTAAGATTTGAATAATTAAAACAATTATTATAATTAAAATTGTTATTTTTTGAAAATAAAAAATTTATAATAGGTATTTCCATAGTTGTGTCATGAGCAAGCAATTTTGTTAAGCCACTTTTGAAATGAATTATTGCGTGAATATAAGATTTGGGGTGAATTAATATTTCAAAGTGTTTGATATTTAGATTAAATATTTTTTTTGCTTCTATTACCTCAAAAATTTTATTCATCATTGTGGCTGAGTCTATAGAAATTTTTTTTCCCATTTTCCAGTTTGGATGTTTTAAAGCCTCTTTTGGTTTAATGTTTTTTATATCGATTAATTTTTTATTTAAAAATGGCCCACCAGATGCTGTTATATATATTTTTTTAATATTATTTTTATTTTCTGATTTAATTAATGACCAAATTGAAAAATGTTCGGAGTCCAATGGAATAAAATTAGTATTGTTTCTTTTTAATTCTCTACTGATAAATTTCCATCCACATATTATAGACTCTTTATTCGCTATTCCTAAATTTTCTACATATTTAATAGCATTTAATGTTGGTTCCATTCCATCAATTCCGGATATTGCACTTATACCAAAATTTATTTTTTTTCTTTCACCCTTTAGTGCATCATTTACAGAGAAATAAACTTTAATTTTTTTTTTTTTAAATTTTAAGTTATAATTATAGTAATCGTAATATTTATTTTTATCAAAAATAACTATTTTTTTTACATTATACTTTAAGGCTTGTTTATAAATTTTTTTAATTTGTTTATTGGTTGTTAAAAGTTTAATTCTAAACTTGCTCTTATTTTTATTTATAATCTTTAATGTAGTCTCTCCTATTGACCCAGTTGAACCTAGTAATATTAAATCTTTAATCATTCTATGAGGTTATAATAATTAAAATTATACTTAATGGTAAAGCTAATAAGATGCCGTCTATTCTATCTAAAATGCCTCCATGACCTGGTAAAACACTACCTGTGTCTTTTAATTTGGCTATTCTTTTTAAATAAGAAATGCATAAATCTCCTACCTGTGAAACAAAAGATATTAAAATAATAAATAAAAAAATATTTAGATTTATAGTTATCAAATTATTTTGAATATTAAAAAATAGATATCCAAAAACGAGAGCAAAAACAAAAGATCCAATCAATCCAGAAATAGTTTTATTTGGACTAATTGATGTAAGTTTTTTTCCACCAATTGTTTTGCCAAAAACAAAACCTCCAACATCTGTTGATATACAGATTAGTAAAATAAAAAATAATATACTTTTATTATTTTCAAAAGGGCCATTTAAAAAATAAATTATTGATAGCGAAAAATAGACCATATAAAAAGTTGATATAATTAAAGCTATAAATATAAATATATTTTTATTTCTATAAATTTTTTTAAATAATTTAAAAAATTCGTCTATAACATAAAAATTTAAAAAAAGAATTAACGTATATAATACTATAGAATTATTAAATGAAAAAAAAACTAAAATTAGTAGCAAAAATGAGGTTATTATTCTTTTATTTAATTCACTCATTTAATCCCACCAAAATTTCTTCTCATACTTTTAAATTTAACTAATATTTTTTGAAAATCTTTTTTATTAAAATCTGGCCATAATTTTTTTACAAAAAAAATCTCAGTATATGATGATTGCCAAAGTAAAAAATTACTAAGTCTATACCTGTTTCCAGTTCTTATTAAAATCTCAGGGTCAGGAATATCTTTAGTGTATAAATTTCGTGAAATATTTTTTTCATTTATTTTAGCAGATGTATTTAATAGTTTTTTTATTGCTACAATAATTTCTTCCTTAGATCCGTAATTAAGAGCTAGATTAATTTGAATTGATTTATTTTTTTTTGTGATTTTTTCAGCTTTTTTAAGTTTTTTTTTTAAAGTATTTGGAAATTTATTAATATTGCCAATTACGTTTAATTTGACGTTTTTTTCTGCCAACCTTTTAAATTGTTCGTCTATATATTTTTCTAAAAGATAAATTAGAAATAAAATTTCTTTTTTTGGTCTCTTCCAATTTTCAGTAGAAAATGTATATAGCGTTAAATGTTTAATTTTATTAAATATTGCAGCTTCAATTATCTTTTCTACTACCTTAACTCCCTCAGTATGACCATAATTTCTTGATTTTTTTTTTTTAATTCCCCATCTGCCATTTCCATCCATAATTATGGCAACATGTTTTGGTGAATTCATATGGTCATTATTTCTTTTTCTTTATCTACAACTCTATCAT
>CACKXQ010000025.1 GCA_902604245.1 uncultured Pelagibacteraceae bacterium
TTAAAGTTAACCCAAAATTCTTCTGATTGTGTTCTCCAAATTATTTCATTTAAAATTGCTAATCCAAAAAAGAAGTACGTCCATCTTTTATTTAAAATCTCCCATCCCTCATCACTTAAGGGCATAGATTTTCCAAGTAATTTTTTTAAAACTGGTTCATTTGTAAAGTATTTGCCAAACATTAATGCAAGACCAAACAAAATGTTTATTATTGTTGGCTTCATATAAATAAATATAGGATCATCAAAATAAATTGTTAAACCGCCAAACAATGTAATCAATATTCCGCTTATTAATGGTACCTTTGGAATTGTTTTTTCAACAATCCACATAATTAAAACTGCTATTATTGTTGCAACTATAAGTGGAGGTATTGCTACAATTAAATTTTTATCATTGCTATAATAAAAATAAAAAAATATTACCAAAGGCCCTAAATCAGTAACAAATTTTAAAACAGATTTATTCACTGCTACATAATAGCAGAATAATAAAACAATTATATTTTTTTTATTGATTTTTATTTTTAAATATCCATATTTAATATGTGACTGTTCAAAAAGGAAAATTTTCTATCGGAGACGTCGTAAAACATAAGCACTTCGACTTTAGAGGCGTAATTTATGATGTTGATTTTGAGTTTAATAATTCTGAGGAGTGGTATCAATCTATACCAAAAAACGTAAGACCTAGAAAAGATCAACCATTCTATCATTTGTTAGCTGAAAATGACGAAATCACTTACGAAGCATACGTTTCTGAGCAAAATTTATTAATGGATGACTCTGATGAACCAATTAAACACCCTCTAATCAACGAGATATTCTCAGGAAAAAAAGGCTCTGGTTACTTTAAGCCCTCTAATTAAGCTAGTTTACATTATTTAAACACATTTCGTGCAAACCTTCGTCATAGATTATGTCTAAAATAAATCATATTTTGACCAAGGATGCTTTAATCCCATTTATTTTATCTCCCTCTGCGTTCTTGGTCAGAATAACCCACCAGAAAAATTTTCATAATTACAATTTGTGTTATAGATAACAGTAAATGTTTAAGTATTTTAAACCAAATAATTTATTAAAAATAATAAATAAAACACAAAAATTTATATTTGTTATTTTTTTAATAATTATAAGCATCGGCCTTGTTGAGGCATTAATACTTTCTCCTGAAGACTATAAACAAAGCGATTCAGTGAGAATTATGTATGTCCATGTCCCTGCAGCTTGGATTTCTCTTGGAATTTTTTCTTTAATTGCTGTTTTGTCATTTGGTATTTTAGTTTTTAAAAATAAGAATCTTTCTTTAATAACAAAAAGCTTAGCACCATCTGGTTTTGTCTTTAATGTTATTGCTTTAGTAACAGGATCCATCTGGGGTAAACCTACTTGGGGAACCTGGTGGGCATGGGATGCAAGAATAACATCAATGTTATTACTTGCTTTTTTCTATTTGATGTTTCTTCTAAGTTGGAGGGTAACTGACAATGAGGAAAAAGCTGTAAAGATTAGTTCTTACATAGCAATAATAGGTTTAATAAATGTCCCTATAATCAAATTTTCTGTTGAATGGTGGTCAACATTGCACCAACCTTCTTCAGTAAATATTTTTACAGAAACTTCTATTCATGCTTCCATGTTGTTACCTTTAGGTATAATGACTGCGGCATTTGCACTTTTTTCGCTTTTGATATTTTTGATGAAATATAATACAGAACTGATAAAAATAAAAAACAAAGGATTAGACAGATTATGATTAACGAAGTTTTATATATGAATGGTTACGGTCTCTATGTATGGTCTTCTTTTGCATTTACTATTTCTTGTTTTTGTATTTTATATTCAGTGATAAAAATTCAATTAATTAAAGAGCAAAAGAGATTTAGAGCTCGTTTTGAAAGTTTAGAAACTGATAAAATTGAAATAGCAAAAAAACAAGAAACATATAAAGAAATACTAGCTACTTCATCTACATCTAAAATTTAATTTTTATTTTCATGTATGGTAAAAAAGTTAAACTAAGAGCCATCTTTATATTATCTATATTCTTTTCATCAATTTTAATTGTATTTTTAGTTTTTAAATCACTAGAAGAAAACGTTGTTTACTTTAAATCACCTACAGAAATAAAAAATTTAACAGAGTTGACTCCAAAAAAAATAAGAGTTGGAGGAATGGTTAAAGAAAAATCAATTAATGTAAATCAGTCAGAAGTTAACTTTGTTATAACTGACTTTAAAAATGAATTAATCGTTAATTATAGTGGTTCTGTTCCAAATTTATTTGAAGAAGGAAAAGGAGTTGTGGCTGAGGGTTTTTTGAAAGATCGTAATTTTTTAACTGCGGTTAAAATATTAGCAAAACATGATGAAAATTATATGCCACCCGAGGTGGAAGAGGCGTTAAAATAGAGTAATTAATGATAAACCAAATTGGAAATTATTCACTTTATATTGCTTTACTTTCCTCTATTTTAATAATCATACAATCTCCAATATTATTAAATCGAAATAATATAAATCTTAGTGGAAGAATTTTTTCACTAATTTCTATTCAATCATTAATGATTATAATAAGTTTCATTACTCTTATATTAGCTTTTATAATCTCAGATTTTAGTAATGAGACAGTCTATAATAATTCTCATACCTCTAAACCTTTATTCTATAAAATTTCGGGAACATGGGGAAACCATGAGGGAAGTTTACTTCTTTGGTTATTAGTATTGTCAATTTTTTTATTAATTTTTACAATTACTTCAAAAAATCTTTCAAACAAATATAGGATTCTTACTTTATTTTTTCAGGAAATAATAATTCTAGGATTTTTATTATTTATTCTTTTTACTTCAAATCCCTTTATGAGTTTATTTCCAATTCCAAACGAGGGAACTGGTTTAAATCCAATACTTCAAGACCCTGCATTAGCAATTCATCCACCAATATTATATTTAGGATATGTTGGAACATCTATTATTTTTTCTTCTTCACTCGCAGCTTTAATATCAGGCTCTGTAAATAAAACTTGGGCTAAGCATATAAAGAATTGGGTACTAGTTTCATGGATTTTTTTATCAATTGGAATTTTATTAGGATCTATATGGGCTTATTATGAACTAGGATGGGGAGGTTTTTGGTTTTGGGATCCAGTTGAAAATGTATCCCTTATGCCATGGTTTTGTTTAACAGCTTTATTTCACACTATTTTAATTTTAGAAAAAAGAGAAATGTTTCACTCCTGGGCAGTAATTTTATCAATTACAACTTTTTCATTAAGTATGAGTGGAACATTTCTCGTTAGATCTGGTATTTTAAATTCAATCCATACTTTTGCAAATGATCCTTCAAGGGGATTTTTTATTCTATGTTTTTTATTTATATTAATTACGTTGTCTATTTTTATTTATTTTTTTTATCAAAACAAAATCATAAACAATTTCACAAAAACTTATATTGTTAGTAAAGAAACAGCTGTTCTAGTTAATAACTTATTCATGATGTTTTTTTTATCAGTTGTCTTAATTGGTACAGTTTATCCAATATTTCTAGAAGTAGTAAATAATGATAAAATTTCAGTTGGTCCACCTTTTTATCATAAATTAATGGTGCCTTTTTTGGTTCCTTTTTTAATTTTTATGGCAATTGGACCAAATTTGAATTGGATAAAAGATAAAATAAATAAAATTAATCTACAGCAACTTTTATTTTTTGTTTTATCAATAATTGTTTCGTTTGTTTTTTTAAAAAGAGTTGGAATTTCCTATTTATTTTCACTCCCACTATTTATAGCAAGCTTTTATCTTTTTTTTATTACTATTAAAGATTTTTCAGTAAAAAAAACAAATTTATCTCAGAAAATATCTCATTTTGGTTTTAGTTTGTTTATTTTGAGTGTTTTAGTCAATGGTGTTCTAGCTAAAGAATATTCATCTAATATGAAAGTCGGTGATGAGAGAAAATTTTTAAATAAAACAATCAAATTTGAAAGTCTTAAAATTAATGAAAATAAAAATTATCAATCTTTAGAAGCAAACTTTAAAATTACAGACAAAAATAATTCGATTAATTTAAAACCAGAAATAAGAGTTTATGATCAGCCACAGACCATAACCAGTGAAGCTGATATTGAATCAACATTATATTCAGATAATTTTTTAGTGTTTAATATATTAAAAAATGATGGATTTTATAATGTTAGGTATCAAATAAAACCGTTTATGATATGGATTTGGATATCAATAATATTAATTTCCTTCGGAGGAATATTAAGCATTGTAAAAAAAAATGGTTAAAAATATTAAGCTAATAGCAGTAGTTTTTTTAGTTATTGTAAGTTTTTTTATTCTACTTAAAGGCCTGAATAAAACAAATAATTATTCCCCTAATTTAAACTCAAGTAAAATTGATTTTAACTTTAAGGCAAAGTTTCTTTACTCTGATGAAGAGTCAACATTATATGAATTGATAAATGATAAAGATTTTTCAATAATTAATATTTGGGCTTCATGGTGTCTACCCTGTAGAGAGGAGCATTCTTTTTTATTAAAACTCAAATCATTGGATAAATTAAATACAATTGGAATTAATTATAAAGATAATGAGATTAATGCAAAAAAATTTATTAAAGAATTAGGTAATCCTTATTCTAAAATTGTAGTTGACCCTTCTGGAATTAATTCGATTGAGCTAGGCGCATATGGTGTACCCGAAACACTTCTTGTTCATAACAAGACTAAAACTATTTTAAAAAAATATATAGGTCCACTAGATGATAAAAAACTTGCTGAACTTAAAATGATAATCAAAAATGAAAATTAAAATTTTAGTCCTTACAATATTTTACTTAATAGGTTCATTTAATCTATCATATGCAACTAATTCTGAAAAGGTTGATCGAATTTCAAAAAATTTGAGATGTTTAATTTGTCAAGGACAATCAGTTTATGACTCTCAATCTGATTTTGCTTTAAGTATGAAAATTTTAATTCAAAATAAAATCGATGAAGGTAAAAATGATGAGCAGATTTATAATTTTCTTAAGAGCAAATACGGAGAGTGGATAGTTTATGATCCAGAAATTAACAAAAATACAGTCTTGCTTTGGGTATTACCTTTGATTTTATTTGCTTTTGGCAGCCTTTTAATTTTTAGAAAAGTATCTATAAAGTAGAAATAAACTTTATAGTTATGCGAATTTTTTTAAAATTTTTTTTTGTTTTGTTTCTTCTATCTTCAACATCAAATGCTAATGATCAGTTATACTATAAGATAGGATACTTTGATTATAAACATGAGACAGGGGGACTTCTGTTGAATGTTAAGAAAGTTTCAAATAATACTTACAATATTTTAAGTCTTGGAGAATTTGCACAAATATATGAATTTACAAGTATAATAGATAAGGAAAATCAATTTAGCAGAGGTCATAAAAGGAAAAAACGAGAGGAGTATGCAATTTATTTGTCGTCTGGGCTTCAAAAGACAATTGCCTTAAGCAAAAATGTTTCCCTAGTGCCCAGCTTTAGTTTGGGATTATATGAAAGTTTTGACCAAGGAAAAGATATGGGTTTCCCAATAGAATTTAAAAGTGAGTTAGAACTTAATCTTCATTTATCAAGAGATTCTATGCTAGGTGTAACCTTCCATCACATTTCAAATGCTGATATTGGTGATAAAAACCCAGGTAGCGACTCGATATTAATAAATTTTAAAAAAAATTTTTAAACAAATATGAATTTAAAAGATTGTCACAACTTTGGTGATTTTAGAAAATTAGCTAAAAAAAAACTACCCTCTCCAATTTTTCATTATATTGACGGTGCAGCAGATGATGAGATAACTTATGCTAGAAATACTACTGCTTTTGATGATGTAGATTTGGTTCCAAATGTTTTAAGAGGAGTTGAAAATGTTGATCTTTCAACAACAATATTTGGAAAAAAATTGGATTTACCATTTTACCTTGCACCAACAGCATTACAAAGACTTTTTCACTATGACGGAGAAAGAGCAGTTGGAAAGGCAGCTAAAAAATTTAATACAATGTTTGGTGTTTCAGCTTTGGCTACAGTCAGTGTAGAAGAAATTTCTGCTATGATTGATACTCCTAAGATGTTTCAATTTTATTTCCACAAAGATAGAGGCTTGAATGACTCTTGTTTAGAGAGGGCTAAAGCAGCAAAATTTGATGTAATGGCATTAACGGTAGATACTATTACAGGTGGAAACCGAGAGAGAGATTTAAGAACTGGTTTTACATCTCCACCTAAGCTAACTTTATCAAGTCTATTTAGTTTTGCTACTAAGCCTATGTGGGGAATAAACTATCTTACAAAAGGTAAATTTGAATTACCTCATCTTCAAGATTTTGTTAAAGAAGGTACAAGCACTAACTCTTCAATTGGAAGTTATTTTTCTACTATGTTAGACCAATCTATGAATTGGAAAGATGCTGAAAAACTTTGTTCTCAATGGGGTGGTCATTTTGCTCTTAAAGGTATTATGAGTGTTGAAGATGCAAAAAAAGCTGTAGATATTGGTTGTACTGGTATTATGGTTTCAAACCATGGTGGAAGACAACTTGATGGGTCTAGATCTCCTTTTGATCAACTTGCAGAAATTGTAGATGCTGTTGGAGATAAATTAGACGTTATTTGTGAAGGCGGAATTCACAGAGGAACTCATATGCTCAAAGCGTTATCTTTAGGTGCCAAAGCTTGTTCTGGCGGAAGACTTTATCTTTATGCGTTAGCTGCAGCAGGTCAAGCAGGAGTGGAAAGAGCACTAAATCAATATAAAACTGAACTGCAACGAGATATGAAACTAATGGGTTGCACAAAAATCAGTGATCTAAACAGAAGTAATTTAAGATTTAGAGGATAATGAGCTTAAGCAATTGCTATAACTTTGATGACTTTAGAAAGTTAGCAAAAAAAAAACTTCCTGCCCCCATTTTTCATTATATAGACGGAGGAGCAGACGACGAAGTTACAATGAATAGAAATACAGACTCATTTAATGACTGTGATCTAATTCCAAATATTTTAAATAGTGTTGGTGAACCTGATTTAAAAACAGAGGTCTTTGGAACAAAGATGGATATGCCAATTTTTTTATCACCTACCGCTATGCAAAGTCTATATCACCCAGATGGAGATAAAGCTTCTGCTCGTGCTGCAGAAAAATTTGGTACGATATACAGTATGTCTACTATGGCTTCCTTTTCGATTGAAGAAATTGCAAATCTTTCAAGTGGGCCAAAAATTTTCCAATTGTATATTCATAAAGACCAATCTATAACTAATGATTTAATAAATAGATGTAAAAGAGCAAACTTTAACGGAATGTGTATTACAGTTGATACTATTGTTGCTGGAAATAGAGAAAGAGATCATAGAACAGGTTTTACAACACCACCAAAATTTACCTTAGATAGTTTAATGAGTTTTGCCATGAGACCTCAGTGGGTCTTTAATTATTTTACGCATAAAAAATTTGAATTAGCAAATCTTAAAGATAAAGTTGATAAGGGTACAAATATTGCCCAATCTGTTATGGGGTATATAAATGAGCAATATGACCCTGCCATGAATTGGAAAGATGCAGAGTATTGTATAAAAAAATGGGACGGTCCAATTGCACTTAAAGGAGTTATGTCAGTTGATGACGCTAAAAGAGCAATAGACATAGGATGTACCTCTATAATGATATCAAACCATGGTGGAAGACAACTTGACGGGTCTAGATCTCCTTTTGATCAAGTAAAAGCTATAAGAGATGCTGTTGGAGATAAATTAGAGGTAATTTTAGATGGTGGAGTTCGAAGAGGAACACATGTTCTTAAAGCTTTAGCAGCAGGTGCGACAGCTTGTAGTTTTGGTAAAGCTTTTTTGTTTAGTTTAGGGGCTGGTGGCCAACAAGGAGTAGAAAGATTATTGCAAAATATGCATGATGAAATAAGACGTAACATGATATTGATGGGATGCAAAAGTATAAGAGACTTAGATGAGTCCAAAATTATTTATAGAAGATAAAAATTTTAATTAATAGACATAGATAACCTTTTCAGTTAGTTTTCTCACTTTAAAAAATAAAATTATGATATTGGCAAAAAATTTAGAAAACTTAGGAACAGAGTCCGCATTCAGCGTATTAGCTGAAGCTAAAGCACTGGAAGCAAAGGGTCACCCAATGATACATTTGGGATTAGGTCAACCAGATTTTAAAACACCAAAACATGTCGTTGAAGCTGCTAAAAAAGCTTTAGACGATGGTCATCATGGATATGTTATGTCTAACGGAATTCCAGAATGTAGAGAAGCTGTAACAAGATGGATTAAAAAACGATATAATGCAGATATTGATGCTGAAAGAATTTTGATTATGCCAGGTGGTAAGCCTACAATGAGTTATGCAATTCAATGTTTTGGTGAACCAGGTGCAGAAATAATTCATCCTACACCTGCTTTCCCGATTTATGAGTCAATGATAAATTATACTGGTTCAACACCAGTGCCTTATGATCTTACTGAAGACAAAGATCTTAAATTTGATCCAGACAAAATATTATCTTTAATTACTGATAAAACTAGATTGTTAATTTTAATTAACCCAAATAACCCAACAGGAAGTTTTGTTGAAAAACCAGTCATAGACTATTTTGCTAAAGAATTAGAAAAACATCCACATGTTACGATCTTAAGCGATGAAATCTATAGTAGACAAATTTTTGACTATAAAGAAATGCCATCGTTTTTTCATTATGAAAATTTAAGAGATAGGTTAATTGTACTAGAAGGTTGGAGTAAAGCATATTCAATGACTGGATGGAGATTAGGTTGGAGTTTTTGGCCCAAAGAACTTGTTGAACATGTGAATAAATTATTAATCAACAGTGTATCTTGTGTAAATGCAGCAGCACAATTTGCTGGTATAGCTGCATTGGATGGACCAGATGATTCAATTAAAGATATGTTAGATAAGTTTACTTTAAGAAGAAATTTAATTCATAAAGGTTTAAATGATTTACCAGGAATAGAATGCAGTCTTCCAGGTGGAGCTTTTTATGCATTTCCAAATGTAAAAGGTACTGGAATGACAGGCGCAGAATTTTGTAAAAAAGCAATGCATGAAGCTGGTGTTGCAATAGTTCCCGGAACAGCATTTGGACAAACTTGCCAAGACTACGTAAGATTTAGTTTTGCCGCATCTAGAGATAACATACAGCAGGCCTTAGAAAATATAGGCAAGATGCTTTCTAAATAGGCTGTATTTTTAAAAGATTTTTCTGTAATATTTACTTATGAATGAGAATGTACAAATAGAATTGAAAAAAATCTTTAATGGAAGATTTTCAACCTCAGAGTCCACACGAGCAAATTATGCAAGAGGTGAAGATACGTATGATCCAATTCTTTCAAAAGCTGTAGTGTTTCCAGAAA
>CACKXQ010000026.1 GCA_902604245.1 uncultured Pelagibacteraceae bacterium
TTGTGTAAAAATTACTCGAATGAATGCTATAAAGGAATAAATTTCGATAATTTATTATATAATTACCAAATTTTAAATAAAAATAAAAACTTGTTTAAGGATTTAAAACAAAAAATTTTATTCGATAAAAAAAAATTTGATTATTCAAATACAATCAACTCAAAATATACCCAAAAACAAACTACTAAAGCTTTTTCAAAAATAGAAAAAAAAATTTACTATAGAATTTTTTCAGATGGAGAAATTTATTTTGAAAATATTACTCCAGTAGAAATATTTTTAGATGAGATTAGATTAAATACTAAAAATGATAAAATAAATTCAGAATATAAATGCATAAAAAATATTAATATTAAAATAAAATTAAAACCAGGAGATAAATTTAGACATAACCTAAAAAAGTACAATTATAATAATTTATGTTTGAAAGATATTAAGCAATTAGAAATGATTATTAAAACTGATTTAAATACTGAAACTTATATGATTGATATAGAGAATGCTTCCCTGAATAAAAAAAATATTCTTTCTGATGTATCTATTGATCATATAAACTATTTAAATAATCTTCAATTTATAAAAAAAATAAATAAAGATTATATTTTTGATAACGGATCACACATTATTAGAAGACCTTTAATCATACCTAAAGGTCATAATTTAATAATAAAAAATGGAACAGAAATTTTTTTCAGTGAAAACTCTTTTGTCTATATCAATGAGGGAAACTTAATAAGTTTGGGAAGTAAAAATAAAATTAATAAACTTAAAGCTCTCAAAGATTATTGGGGAGGAATATTAGTTTCAAATTCATCACAATCAAAAATTATACATACTTCATTAGAAAACATTGATTACTATAGAGATGTTTTTGCAAATATATATTTAACAGGATCGATAAATTTTTTTAATAGTAATATAAATTTAAATGGTGTTAATTTTAAAAACTCAATTGCAGAGGATATGTTAAATATTGTGAATTCAAATTTCCTTTTGAATGATGTTGTGTTTGAAAAGTCAGTTTCTGATGCATTAGATTTAGATTTTTCTAATGGAAAAATTACAAATTTTAATTTTTTTAATATAAATGGAGATGCTATTGACACTTCAGGATCATTTGTAGATATAGAAAATGGTTTGATCGATCAAATTTATGATAAAGCGATATCAGTAGGAGAAAAAAGCAAGCTTGAAGTAAAAAAAATAAAAATTTCTAAATCACTTATTGGTTTAGCTGTTAAAGACAGTAGTTTATTAAATGTAAATGGAGTAATATTTGATGATAATATTAATGATATTTCTCTTTACCTAAAAAAACCTTTTTATGAAAAAGGTGGAACGGCAATGATTAACAACTACGTACCAAATAATATAACAATTCAGAAAGATGCATTCAGCAAGTTAGTTTTAGATAACACAGAGTTTAAAAAAATTAATTTTAGCTACGAAAATTAAATTTACTCAATAAATTTCACTTATTTTTTTGTAAAGTTCATTTGAGTATAATCTATCATGAATAATGTTTTTTTTATTTTGGAATTTATTTTTTATTATTAAAGGCGTAGACCCTATTCTATCTTCCAAAGTTGAATTTATATAATCTTTTCCAATTCCTGTATCACCTTGAACAATAATTATACTTTCATCATAAATATTATTATCTTTTAAAGAATTAATAATTTCACCTAAAAAAATATCTGTGAGTTTAAGGTTGTCAATATATGATGACTTTTCTCTATAATAATCGTCAATTAATTTTTCACTATTTGAATTATATATAAATGGTTCATGAGGGATAGAGGAATGAAAAAAATAAAAATCCAAATCATTTTCATTTAATATACCAATAAAGTTTGAACGTGACTTTGAAAAATTAATTTTACTCTCCAAAAATTCTGAGCCACCTTGGGTGAATATATTAAGTTCATTTATCTTAAAATATTTAATAAGAGTTTCATATGCAGGCACAATAGAAATAAATTGATATAGAAATGTTCTTGCTAATCCTCTAAACTGTAATGTAGTAAAATATCCATATAATGATTGAAAACACTTGGAATAAAATTCTTTAAATAAAGAACAATAAGGATGATACCATCCATTTATATAAATTTTTAGATCTTTATTTTGTATTTTATTAAATATTGTTTCGTTAACATTCCATAATTTATAATCATTTAAATTTTTTTCTTTAAATTTTAACCTTATTTTATTATCTTTAATTGAATATTTATAATCAGAGAAAATTTTTTCTGATAATATTGATGGTATTTCTTTAGTAGTTTCTTCTGTAACAGGAGTATATTCCTCATAATAATCACTTTTTGATATCAATTTGTAAAAATTGTCTAATTTATTTTTTTTTAAAACATCGTTAGTAAAATATCTTGAATCTAATTGATCAAATATTAGCCAAACAATTTTGTTTTTTTCCGTTTTTTCTTTAATTAAATAGTTATCATTATTTATTAACAACTTGTGAGTAGATTGACTATCATATGGATTTAATAAAAATAAGTTAATAATTATTTTAAATATTATTATTAAAAAAAATGGAAAAGTAATTACTCCAAATTTAACAAAAAAATTTATAATTAAATTTTTATTCTTTTTAATAGTGAATATAATTATTGTTATAATTAATAAAAAAAAAATCTGTATTTTTATATTCTTTAAACTTATAAAATCCATATTTAAAGATGAACGCATGGAATTGATTGCTAAAATTAATAATAAAGACAAAAATAATGAATATAAAAATTCTTTCTTTTTTACGTATAGAATTATTGAATAATTTATTATCACTAACATTAAAAAAGCAAAAAAAATTACAAAAATTAATCCTAAATCATAACCGTTTAAAGGATAATTATTATTAATATTAAATACGTTTAATCTTATCCATGAATTAATAAATATTAAACTTGAAATAGATATGCATGAAATAAGTATTTTTTTATTTGAAATATTTTGATATGTTTTGTCCATGAAATTTAACAGACTTACTTACTTTGTACTTATTTATTATTTTTTAATACAGAATTCAGCTTATGCTTATATTGAGCCAGGCACATTATCAATGATAATTTCTTTTATAGTTGCAGTAGTAGCGTCAATTACTTTCTATATTAAAGATATATTCTACAGAATAAAAAGATTAATTTTAAAATTTAAAAAAAAAAATAATTAGGCTAGTTTTAGTCAGCAAATAATTTGTAGGCTTCAAGTGCTGATTTTTCGAAGTTATAGATAAATTTCTCCCTACATTTTATAATAGCATTTCTAAATGACTGATCATTAACATCTGTACAATTCATAATACTTGTAATGTTCTCAATTTGTTCAGGTTTAATAACAAGACCAATTTGATGTCTAATCTTGTCTTCTAATGGTACAACTGAAATGTCATTAAAATTATTATTCATTATTTTTTTTGGAGTATCTATATAAATCACAGGTCTTTCAAATGCAAAAGCATACTCCATTCCTATGCCTGACCAGTCTGTAATTAAAAATTCACAAGTTTCAAAATCATTAAATGAAAAATTTTCTTTTTGAATTTTAAATTTACTAAAATTTTTGAAATTATTTTCAATAAGTTTTAATAATTTACTATCATACTTTAAAGATTGAATATGTGGCCTCAATATTACTTCATAGTTTGATTCTAGTAATTTTGATATTAACTTTTCTCCACATAAATTAATGATATTTATTTTACCCCAAGAAGGTGCGATTATAATTTTTTTTTTTTTAATAATATTAACTGAATTTTTATTTTTATAAATCTCATCAAGTTTAAAATATCCAGTTTTGTGCAATTTTTTGTTTTTTAGACTATATTTTTCAACATATTCACTTAATTCCTCAACATGATGATCGCCAACACATAAATATTCGTCATAATTAAAAAATGCTTTATTTCTATAAATCATATTTGTACTTACAGGCGAATGAAAAATATAAATATATGATTTACAGTTTTTTGATTTTTTTAAATGAAAATTATTAATATCAGGCATAGTTAAAAATAATTTTTCACAATTAAGATAATTAAAAAATAAAATTTGTCCTAATAAAGGAGAAATATATAAAGCTATTAAATTTTTATCTCTAATATTGAATATTGGGTCATTAATCTGACTAGTTACAAATAATATTTTTTTTCTATTTTTTAAAAATTCACTTACAAGTGGCCTTAAATGAGAAGAATAACTTTCATTCTCAGAGAAAAAAATTCTTTTTTTCCAAATAGAGTTAATTTTATTAATTTTAATTATTGAATAAAGTGATTTAAAAAAGGATAACATTTTATATATAGCTAGTTTTACCCAACATAGCTAACCCTGTTATATATTTACTATTTCTTGTTATTTTGAATGGAAATTCATTGATAAACTTACTTGTTCGATGAATTTCTTTTTCAGGAATTTTTAATTCAATTATTTTTCCAAAATCATTTTTTCTATCTACATTTTTAGAATTAAATAACCCATATGATATGTTTCTGTCATAAGTAACAATCATATTCTCATAGTAATAATAACTTCTTAAATAATTTACATTAAGTATTGGAAATAGTTTTTTATAACCAATCAAATTGAAAACATTTTCATAGTCTTTTTTAAAGATTTCATTGCTTGCATTAAAAGTTTCAAAAAAGTTAAGATTTTCTATATTTTTACCTAAAGGAAAAATTTTTTTAGAATTAAACCTATTTGATCTTACTTTAAATTCTAAATTTACATGTTTATTATCACTTCCATACCATCTTAGTCTATATTTAACCCTATTTGTGTAGCCATTTATATTATCACTTGCGGACTGTAAATCGTGTGTATCAAAGTATAAACTATTAATTTCTCTATCTTGATGTAATTTGTTCAATCTTTTTTTAGACCTACACCAATCTTCCACAAGAATATTCTTGGAATTAATTTTCATTTTTATTTCAAATCTTTTATTCATTTTATCAGATTACTATTATATACACCTACTCTGTTATAAAAATTTATGAAAAAATATCAACAAGGTGAAAAAATATATAAAAAAATCAAGCAGCTTTTCCCAATAAATAGAAGTTTGACTGGAAATGGTAATAGAAAGTCATTAAAAATTTTACAAAAAATTTCAAAAAAACTTAAAATTTTAGAGTATATGTCTGGTCAAAGTGTTTATGATTGGAAAATTCCTAGTGAATGGAATGTGAAGGATGCTTATGTAAAATGTAATGGGAAAAAAATTATTGATTTCAAAAAAAATAATCTTCATCTAGTTTCTTATTCAGAACCTGTAAATAAAACTATTTCTTTTAAAGAATTAAATAATCATCTTCATTCAATTAAAAAATATCCTAAATCGATTCCATATATTACATCTTATTATAAAAGAAGATGGGGATTTTGTTTGGAACATCAAAAAAGGCAAAAATTAGAAAAATCTAAAAATTATGAAGTATATATTGATTCAGATTTTAAAAAAAATGGCCACATGTCTATTGGTGAAATTTTAATAAAAGGAAAATCGAATAAAGAAATTCTTTTAAGCACAAATATTTGTCATCCTTCAATGGTAAATAATGAATTGTGTGCTCCAGTAATATTAGCTTATGTTGCAAACTATTTTTCAAAAATAGAAACTTATTTTTCTTTAAGAATTTTATTTTTACCTGAAACCATTGGTTCAATAGCTTATTTGAATAAAAATTTGAAGATAATTAAAAAAAATTTTAGAGCAGGATTTCACGTAACTTGTTTTGGCGACAAGGGAGAATTTTCAATGATATCAACTAAATATAACAACAGTTATTCTGATCTTGTTGCAAAAAAAATTTTAAAAAGTTTTTCTGAATATAATGTGTTTAAATTTCAAAATTGCGGATCTGACGAAAGACAATATAATTTTCCAGGAATAAATTTACCAGTTGTAACTTTAACCAAAACTAGATTTGGGAAATTTAAAGAATATCATACATCAAAAGATAATTTAAGTATTACCAATCCAAAAAATTTAGAAAAATCATTTGATTTTATAATTAAAATTATTGAGTTAGTGAATTTTGAAAATAAAGAAGAAGTAATTAACAGAAGTAAAATTAAAAATTTTAGAGATTTAAAAAAGAAAAAAACAAAATATGATAAGATTAAAATATTTAGTTTAACGAAATGTGAACCTTTTTTATCAAAAAGAAATTTATATAGAGATGTTTCAACAAATTTTTTAACAAAAGATGAATTTATTATGTTTAATTTACTTTACTATGGAGATGGGATAAGCATTTCTAATATCGCTCAAATTCTTTTAATAGAACCATCTAAAATTCATAAAATAGCAAAAATTTTGGATAAAAATAGATTAATCCGAAAAATTTCTTAAATTTATTTAATATCTCTACTTTTGAACCAATCCACAAAGTATTTTAAACCTATTTTGACAGAGGTATTTGGGAGGAAATTAATGTTTCTTTTTAATTTTGAAACTTCCGATCTAGAAAAAATAATATCTCCCTTTTTTAAAGGCCCCATTTTAATTTTTGTTTTCTTATTTAAATATTTTTCTAAAAGTGAAACTATTTTTGTAATTTTAATTTTATTTCCACCACCTAAATTAAATATTTGAAAGTATTTATTAACTTTATGATCAACTTTATTAAATTTTTTCAACTCTAGTAAGCTAAAAACACATTTAACAACATCATCTATATAGGTAAAATCCCTAAAGTGTTGACCATAATTGTTAATAATTATTCCAGAATTTTCTTCTATTGATTTTGCGAATTTATAAATAGATAAATCAGGTCTACCATATGGGCCATAAACTGTAAAAAATCTTAAACCAATAATCTGTATCTGGTAATTACTTGCGTAAAAATGTGCCAAGATCTCATTATTTTTTTTTGTAGCACCATAAAGAGAGATTGGTGTATCTGTATTGTCTTTTTCTGAAAAAAACTTTTTATCATTTGTACCAGCAACCGATGAAGATGATGCAAAAATTATTTTTTTTATTTTTTTCCTTTTTCCATTTTCTAATAAATTATAAAAACCAACTTCGTTAGTTTTAAAATATATATCTGGATTTTTTAAAGAATACTGAACACCCGCATAGGCAGCTAAATTTATAATTATGTCTATTTTGAAATTATCAAAAAAATTATCAATTTTTTTTTTATTACTAATATCTATTTTATAAAATTTAAATTTTTTATTTTTTTTTAATATTGATAATCTTTGTTTTTTAAATTTATTGTCATAATAGTTATTAAGTGTATCAATACCAATAATTTCAAAATTTTTTTTAAGTAGAAAGTTTGATAAGTGGAATCCAATAAATCCAGCTGATCCGGTAATTAAAATTTTCATTTATTTTTCGAAATTTTATTTAAATTTAAAAGTTCCTGTTTATCATTAATTATGTATGAGTCATTTTTATCTAAAATAATATTTGTAATTTTATTAATTTTATTATTCAAATAAGGTATAAATCTTAGTACTGAGAACGCACCAACATCCTTATGAATAATATTTTTTTCTAATTTTAGTTTTTTATTTTTTTGATTAGTAAGTGATTTAATTCCATTAGAACCAAATTTATAATAATTATTTTCAAAATCTGGACTAGTGCCAATTACCAGGTCGCTATTATGAATTATTAAATTACTTATACCTTGTTCTATATAATGCTTTGTCCTAAGAGGGTTTTCATATGTTAAAATTACAACTATATCTGGATTTACTTTTTCATAATAGTTTATTGCGTTTATAACAGATTTTTTATAGTCCATATTTATCGAAGATAAAATTTCTTTTCTTTTATGAATATAAATCGACTTCTTATATTTTGTTTTCAAAACTTTAATCAATTCATCATCAAAGGTCGTTATTATTATTTTTTTAAATTGTTTAATCTTTAAAGCTTCATTTATAGTATAAAATAATAAAGGTTGTCCCTTGAATAATTCCAATGAATTACAATTTATATCTGCTTTTTTTCCTCTTACAGGTATAACACAAATAATTTTTATTTTATTAGTAATTTTTTTTAAATTTGAGAATTTATTTAAAATTCTTGTTCTTGTTGTAAATAATTTTTTTTTATTTGTGGTTAAATTATATCCATGTTTCCGATAATAAAAAAGTGGTAATGAAATATGTTTAAATTGAAAATTTTCCAATAATTTATACCATAGATCATAACCATCCTGTCTTGTAAATCTTTCATCATACAAATTAACAGAAAACAATGCATTTTTTCTTATTAGACAACAAGCAGCTAATACAGGTAGATGATCTAAATTATTGTTTTTTCTCAAAAGTTGTTTTTCTAATGATAAAATATTGTCTTTGGCGTCAATTAAATAATAATCTGAATAAACTAGAGCAGTATTTTTTTCTTTATTAATTGTGTTATAAAGTATTGATAGTGCATTTGGATCAAAATAATCATCAGCATCTAATCTAATTACATATTCACCTCTCGCAGCTTTTATTGCTATGTTGGAAGACTTTATCAGTCCTTTTGATACTTTATTAAAAATTGCCTTACACAAATTATCTTTTCTATATCTATTAATTATATCTTTTGAAGAATCGGTTGAAGCGTCATCGATTATGATTAATTCTTTTAGTTTAAAGGATTGCTTTAAAACACTTTTAATTGCTTTTTCTAAATATTGTCCATAATTTTTATTTGTAATATAGACTGTAATTACTGGATCTATTATTTTTTTCATATAATTTCACCATTACTATAATTTTTTTTTGATTTTTTGTTGATTAATTCATAATAGTTCATGGAGCTATTTGTTAAAAACGGTCTTAAACAAATTATGTTTTTTTCAGTGAATTTTTCGCCTTTTTTAATATTTCTTTTGGCATAAATTGACCTTCTAAATGATGTTAAATTTTTTTGTTCTATTTCACTGTTTGATAATGATTTTTTAATTCTAAAACACATTGAATTTCTTTTTAAATTCTTTAAAAAGCTATCTACTGATTT
>CACKXQ010000027.1 GCA_902604245.1 uncultured Pelagibacteraceae bacterium
ATTATCATATTCATACCAGAATTTATAAGATATATTTGAATTAAATGTACTTTTAGATTATTTGAAGTTTGTATTAGATAAATGTCTAGAATTTTCCTGTAAAAAGAAGAAGCTACAATTGTTTTTTTTGTTTTCAATCCCAGGTTTAGATGTATAAGAAATCCAAATATGAATAACAATATTCGAAACATCACTATCATTGCTCACGTTGATCATGGAAAAACAACGCTGATTGATAATTTAATGAAACAAAGTGGTTCTTTTAGAGAGAATGAGGAAGTTGATGAAAGATTAATGGACTCAGGAGAACTAGAAAAAGAAAGAGGAATTACAATTCTTGCTAAGCCTACCTCGATTAATTGGAAAGATACTAGAATAAATATTATTGATACTCCTGGTCACAGAGATTTTGCAGCAGAAGTTGAAAGAGTTTTAAGTTTAGCAGATGGTGCGTTATTGTTAGTTGATTCAGCGGAAGGTGTGATGCCTCAAACAAAATTTGTACTGAGTAAAGCCTTAAAACAAGGATTAAAACCAATTGTCATTATAAATAAATTAGACAAGAGTGATCAAAGAGCAGATGAAGTTCTGAATGAGACTTTTGATTTATTTGTTAGTTTGGACGCGAGTGAAGAACAATTAGATTTTCCTGTATTATATGCAAGTGGAAGATCAGGTTGGGCTTCTAAAGATATTGATGGACCAAGAGAAAATCTCAACCCGCTATTAGATTTAGTTTTAGATCATGTAAAACCTTCCCAATTTGATAGATCAAAACCATTTGCGATGTTATCGACGCTACTTTATGCTGATAACTTTTTGGGTAGAAGTCTAGTAGGAAGAATTTCACAAGGGACGGCGAGAGCAAATCAACAAATTAAGGCAATCAATTTAAAAGGTGAAAGAGTTGATCAGGGTAGACTTACAAAAATCTTTAGATATGAAGGTACGAAAAAAGTCCCAATTGAAATTGGTGAAACTGGAGATATCGTAGTTATAGCAGGATTGGAAAAAGCAAACGTAGCAGATACTATTTGCGATTTAGAGGTAAATGAACCTATTAAGGCAACACCAATCGACCCACCAACAATGTCTATTAAAATAACTGTAAATAGCTCGCCACTAGCAGGAACTGAGGGTAAAAAATTAACAAGTACTCAAATTAGAGATCGTTTACTTTTAGAAGCTCAAAATAATGTTGGAATTTCTTTATCAGAAAACTCAAATAAAGATGCATTTGAGATAAGTGGAAGAGGAGAGCTAATGCTTGAAATATTATTAACTCAAATGAGAAGAGAAGGCTTTGAAATGACTGTAAGTCCTCCTAAAGTTTTATTTAAAACTGACGAAAATTTAAAAAAGTTAGAACCAATTGAAGAAATAACTATGGATTTAGATGAAGAATATTCATCAAGAATTATAGATTCTATGAATAGAAGAAAAGGTAAATTAGTTGAATTAAAAGATACTGGAAAAAATAAAAAAAGGCTCATTTTTCAAGCTCCAACAAGAGGTTTAATGGGTTACACAAGCAGATTTTTAACCTTAACAAAAGGTACAGGTGTTATTAATAGAATTTTTCATTCTTATGGAGATTTCGAGGGAGACATGGAGGGAAGAAGAAATGGTGCTTTAATCTCTATGGACCAAGGCAAGGCTGTTGCATTTTCAATTTTTAATTTGCAAGCTAGAGGAGAAATGTTTGTCACACACAATGATCCAGTTTATACAGGTATGATTGTGGGTTTGTCTCCAAAACCTGGTGATATGATAATTAATGTCATGAAAGGAAAAAAACTGACGAATATGAGAACACAAGGCACCGATGAAAATATAGTTCTCACACCGGTAAGGCAAATGTCAATTGCAGAACAGTTAAGTATGCTTAATACTGATGAAGCATTAGAAATCACACCTAAATCTTGCAGACTTAGAAAAGCAATTCTGGACCCTCACGAAAGAAAAAGAAGCGAAAAACAAAATACTACTACTTAGTTCATTATTCTATCAATAATATACAAACTGAAAGCAATACAAGGACCAATTCCAAAAGCAAACATCAAGGTTCCAACTCCAATTGTTCCACCCAAATACCACCCAACTGATGCCACAGTAATTTCTATAAAAGCTCTAACAGCTGCAATTGGCAGATTAGTTTTTTTTTGTAAACCAGTCATTAAACCATCCCTAGGTCCTGGACCTAGATTAGCTATTAAATAGATACCACTCCCCACTCCAACTATCACAACGCCTACTGCAGCCATTAATAATTTCATAATGTAAGTTTCAGGTGTTGGTATTAATGCAATTGTAATGTCTAACATTGCTGCAATGATTACGATATTGAATATGGTACCTAGACCGGGTTTTTGTTTTAAAAAAAACCATGAAGATAAAACGACAACACTTACTATAAAAGTAACAATTCCAATGGATAGTCCTGAATTAATTGAAATTCCTTGTGCCATTACAGTCCATGGAGAATTGCCAATAAATGAAATAACGACTAATGCTTCGCCAAAACCAAATAATATAAGCCCAAAACAAAGGAAGAATAATGTTGATAATTTTGGCTTTAAATTAAAAGTCTCTTTAGAACTCCATGAGACTTTAGGAATATTTTTGATAGTAAGGAACATATTTTAAGCTATTATTTATACTTTCTTTTACTAAAATCTATGAAAATGAAACATTTTGTAATCGTATCAATAATTCTTATGTTTGCCTCTAAAGTGATGGCACATAGCAGTCATTATGAGGGTCTTAAAAAAATTGAGATGGATGTTCTGAGAAATAATGAAGTTATTGGTAGCACCAACTATTTTTTTGAATTTGATGAGGATTTATTTGTTGTAAAAAATTATACTAATTTCAAAGTAGAATTATTTGGCATCACAGTTTTTTCGATATTAAGTGAAACAATAGAAAAGTACAAAGATGATAAATTAGTTTTTTTTAAATCTAATACTTTTCAAAATGATAAAGAGAAATATGTAAATTTAAATTATGATAAATCTATAAATAAATTCGTTATAGATGGATCATCATACAAAGGTGAAGCCAGTTTAGATTGCATAATTGGGAATTGGTGGAACCACAAAATTTTTAAAGCTGATAAACAAATCAGTCCTTTGTCTGGAAGTATAAAAAAACAGACTGTGAATTTAGTAGGAAATGAAAAAATTGATATTAACGGTAAAGAATATTTAACTATTCACTTTAATATTAAATCAAATGATGAAAATCTTTCTGAAGAAAAAAAATTTGAATTTGATGTTTGGTATAATTCAGAAAATAATTTAATATTAAAGGTAACTTATAATAAAATGGGTAATTGGGAATATAGATTAAGGAGTTTTGAGTAGTGGCAATATGGGGAAGCATAATTGGTGGAATGCTAGGTTTTTCAATTGGTGGACCTTTTGGTATGCTTTTAGGATCCTTAATCGGTGGAAAAATATCAAGAGCCAGATCAAGTAGTGGATTTAGATCTTTTGCACAGCCACAACAAATATTCGCACTCTCTTTGATTGTTTTATCAGCTAAGCTAAGTAAAGCAGATGGACAAGTTAGTCGTGAAGAATTAATTGCAGTTAAAGATAAATTAAAAATACCTGAGAGTGAATTAGATCAGGTTGGTAAAATTTTCAATAAAGCTAAAGAGGAAAGTACTGGGTATGAACCATATGCAAAACAGATTGCAGAAGTTTATAGAGGAAATATGAATGTATTAGAGGAAGTAATTAACACTCTTTTTTATATCGCTGAAGCTGATGGACACATAAGTGACAATGAATTAATCATGATAGAGGATATAGCAAGAATTTTTGGATTAAATCAGACTCAAATTAATGGAATTAAAGAAAGCAGAAAATCATCAGACAAACTTAATCCTTATATTGTTTTAGAGAGTAAACCTGATGACTCACTCGAACAAATTAGAAAACGTTATATTAAACTTAGCAAAGAGCATCATCCTGATCTTTTATTAAGTAAAGGTGTTCCTCAAGAAGTAATAGATGAAAGCAAAGCTAAAATGAGAGCTGTTAATTCAGCATGGGATCAGATTCAAAAATTAAAGAATTAGTCCCAATAAGCTTGCCATAAAATACATTGAAAATACAAAAGCAAGAACTACAATAAAATACATTATTGTAACAATTTTATCTCTTTTCCTTCTTTGTCTTACAAATGGCTTGTCATCCAAGTCGCAGATATCTCTTATTCCAATAACTTTATAATCACAGGTATAACGCCATATTGAGTCAGGCATCCTAGGATCGGTTTGATTATAATAATGAATCCATTGAACTGTATATTTAAATAAAAGATAGCTTACTATTAATAGAAGACCACTAGTAAACATTAGTCTATCATCTAAAACTGTTCTGACTCAGTTGAGCCTTCCATTGCCGTAGTAGAGCTTTTACCTGAGCTTATTGTATTTGAAACTGCATCAAAATAAGATGTACCTACTTCTCTTTGATGTTTCACACTTGTGTATCCATCTTTTTCTCTAGCAAATTCATGCTGTTGAATTTTTGAGTAAGCAGTCATGCCTTCTGATTTATATTTTTCTGCTAATTCAAATATTGCAATGTTTTGAGTGTGGAAACCTGCTAATGTAATGAATTGAAATTTATATCCCATTTCTCCAATCTTTCTTTGAAATGATCCAATTTCCTCATCAGATAAATGTTTCTTCCAATTAAATGATGGAGAACAGTTATAAGCTAACATTTTACCAGGAAATTTTTCATGTATAGCATCAGCAAATTTCTTTGCTTCTTCTAAATTTGGAGTAGCGGTTTCACACCAAATTAAATCTGCGTATGGTGCATAAGCAAGACCTCTAGAAATTGCCTGCTCTATTCCATCTTTAACATAAAAAAAACCTTCAGGTGATCTTTCGCCAGTTAAAAATTGTTTATCATTTTCATCAAAATCATTAGTGATTAGCTTCGCTGCATTTGCGTCTGTTCTTGCTAAAATTATTAATGGTACATCTGCAATATCAGCGGCAAGTCTTGCAGCCTTTAAATTTCTAACCATTGTTCCAGTTGGTACAAGAACTTTTCCACCCATATGACCACATTTTTTCTCACTAGCTAATTGGTCTTCAAAGTGAACCCCAGCAGCACCCGCTCTAATAAATTTTTTAGTTAATTCAAATACATTTAGTGGTCCACCAAATCCTGCTTCACCATCTGCTATAATTGGCAACATGTAATCAGTTCTCTTACTTTTATCCATATCACCATCTATCATTTCCATATGTTGAATTTGATCAGCTCTAATCAGGGAATTATTCATTGTCTCGACTAATTTTGGTGCGCTATCATATGGATATAAAGATTGATCAGGATACATTTCACCGGCACTGTTAGCATCAGCTGCAACTTGCCAACCACTTAAATAAATTGCTTTTAAACCAGCTTTTGCATGTTGTACTGCATGATTTCCTGAAAGTGACCCAAGTGTGTTAACATAGGCTTCTGTATTAAGCAGTTTCCAAAGCTTTTGGGACTGCATTTTACACATAGAATACTCAATTTTGATTGAACCTCTTAATCTTTCAACTTCTTCAGGAGTATAATCTCTTTTAATACCTGAAAATCTTTGTAAATCGTATGAAATGTTTTCGGCTGACACTTAAACCCCTCTCTTTTGATTAAATGACTAGAAATGACTAATGACTATTTTGAGCTGTATTCTTCAGTAAATTCGTTCATTCCGCTAGATCCCCAATCGCAATGATCGTCTCTAATGTAAATACCTTTTGACTTATGCTCAGAATGCTCTTCTTTATTAGTAATTTGGTAGTTATTTTCGATGTTGTTAATTTTGTTTTTTTCCATGTAAAGTTTATAATTTACAATATTTACAAAATCTACAATTAATTTAATTTTGCTTGTAAAATTGAATAATTTTGTGTAAATTTAGATTTACAAAATTTACAAATAGTAAAATGAGTCAAATTGATACAAAAATTGGTCCAAAAATCAAAGCATTTAGACGGCAACTAGGAATTCAAGCTAACAAACTAGCAGAGGAAATGTCTATTTCACCAAGCTATTTAAATCTTATAGAGAGTGGAAAAAGAAAAATTGATGGAGACTTACTTTTAAGGGTTTGTGATAAACTTAAAATAGAGCTTTCGGATCTTACAAGCAAAACAGACATAAATCTTGAGAATAATATTTCTGAACTACTGGGTGATGAACTTTTTGAAGATCTTGATATTCTTGGACCAGAAGTAAAAGATTTAGTTAATACAAATCCCAAAATAGCTAAAGCTTTAATCAAACTAGGTGACAACTTTAAACAAAAAGATCATGAAATTTTTAACAAATTAGAAAATATTTCAGGCAAAATTATTGATGGGAGAAAAAACGCATTTCCTGGAGAAGTAATTTCAGATTTTTTACAAGAAAATAAAAATTTTTTTCCAAAATTGGAAGAATTTGCAAATCAGATATTTGATAAAGTAAAACAAAATAATAGAACAAGATATATTGCCTTATGTCAATTTTTAAAAGATGAATATGGTATAACTGTAAAAGATGTAATACCCAAAGAAGGAAAACCGTTTTCAAAAATATATAAAGTAAAAGATAAAGAATTATTATTATCTGATTATCTTTCACTTGAAACTAAAAAACTTTTTGCTGCAGCACAAATTTCACAAGAAGGTGCCTCAAAAGAAATTGATGAATACCTTGCTACATTTAATTTTCCAACCGAGGAATCTAAAAAATTAACTAGAGTTGCACTTTTGAATTATTGTGGTGCCGCAATATTAATGCCTTACTCTCTTTTTCATAAAGAATGTAAAGAATTAAAATATGATTTGGAACTTTTACAAAATACATTTGCTACCTCGTTCGAACAAGTAGCTCATAGAGTTACATGTTTACAAGATCCAAAACTTCCTGGAATACCTTTTCATTTTTTAAGAGTAGATGTTGCTGGAAATATTTCAAAAAGATTCTCATTATCAGGTATAGAAATACCAAGATATGGGGGAGCATGTCCAAGATGGAATGTCTACTCAGCTTTTTCAAGACCAGGTGTTATTCAAGCAGCAGTTAGCAAAATGACTAATGGGGAAAAATATGTTTGTATAGCAAAAACTGTTGAAAAGGGTGTAGGAAGATATGGACAAAAAAAAAGTATGCTGTCTATAGGTCTTGGTTGTGAGGCAAAATACGCTAAAGAATTTGTATATACAGAAAATTTAGATCTCAGTGATAAAAAATCTGAATTACCCATTGGAGTATCATGTAGAACATGTGACAGACTTGATTGTTCACAGAGAGCCTTCCCTCCTCTTCATAAGAAATTTGATGTAGACTTAAACTCTAGAGGAGTTTCTGTTTATGTAAATGAGTAAATTAAAAATTACTTCTGTTTTTGCCTTTTTTTTGAAATAAGCTGAGTTAGAGAATCTACCATTAAGTCTGAGGCTTTAAATATTTCATTTGCTTTAAACTCATGAGAAATATTTTTTTCTTCGTTTGTCTTATCTTCTATTATTATTCCTTTATCAGGCGAATTATCCTTTATATATATTAAAATCAACCATTCATCGTCCGTTGACTCGTCCCATTTAATAAATATTTCTCCTGTCTCAAACCTTTTATCTATGCATCTAAATATAGACATGTGTCTTGTAATATATCTTTTATTCAACTGAAAAACTAAACTATTGGCACTTCTATAAAAACTTTCTAAAGCAAACTCAATTTTTTGTCTCGCTAAATTATATTCTCTCTCTTTTTGAAGGAGTGCCGACCTATCATCAGCTTCATCTGTCTTAACACCAAGAGCTTCGACTCTCTCTCTAATTTTTTGGTCTCTGATAAGTCTAT
>CACKXQ010000028.1 GCA_902604245.1 uncultured Pelagibacteraceae bacterium
AGAAATGATAAACTCAACATCTTTGCCAGTTACAGTTAAGACTAGAATTGGATATGACGATGTTGAGGATTACGAACATTTTTTTAATTTCATAAAAACTTTAAAGGAGACTGGGGTTAAAACTTTTATAATTCATGCAAGAAAAGCCATGCTAGGTAAATTTACGCCTAAGCAAAATCTTAATATACCTCCTTTAAAATATGATTATGTTTATAAACTAAAGCAAGATTTCAAAGACCTTGAAATAATTATTAATGGCGGTGTCACTTCAGTTGAAGAAGTAAAAGATCATTTAGATAAAGTGGATGGAGCAATGATTGGAAGATCTGTTTATCATTCTCCTTATCTTTTAGCTGATATTGAAAAAGAGATTTTTAATAATAGCGATATTAAAGAGCGAGAAGAAATTGTTGAGGAGTTAATTGATTATGTTAAGGCTCAAGTACAAATGGGTACAAGAGTAAATCAAGTTATGAGACATACACTAGGTTTATTCCATGGACAAACAGGTTCAAGCCATTGGAAAAGATATTTAAGTGAAAATATGTGTGTAAGAGATGCGGATGTAAAAAAAATCGATCATATTATGGATAAAGTAAGACTTTCTCCTAAATTACATTCGGCAGGTCGAATTGATTAATACTATTCTTTCCAATCAGTATTATCTTTTAATTTTATTAATGATTATTACTGCATTTCCTGTAGGATTTTTTGCAGGTTATTTTGGCATAGGTGGTGGACTAATTTCTGTACCTGTACTTTTTTTTATTTTTGAAACAGCAAATGTTGATAAATCTTATTTAATGCATCTTTCAGTAGGAACTGCTTTTTCCATTACAATTTTTACTGCTTTTGTTTCAGTGATGACTCATAGAAAACATAAAGCTGTAGATACAAATATTTTAAAAACTTATGGTCTATTTGTCATATTTGGAGTTTTGCTTGGTACATACATGGCAGCATTGTTAAATACAAAATCTTTAGTTTTATTTTTTGCAGTAGTTGTATATTTTTTTGGAGGATATTTATTACTAGTAAAACAGGAATTAAAAAAAAATAAAAAGTTTAAGTTTCTGCCTAGAGCAACGTTTGGTTTCATTTCTGGCTTTATATCTGCACCTATGGGTATTACAGGAGCTATGATGAATGTTCCAATCCTAAGATATTTTGGATATCCTATAAGTAGAGCAATTGGAAGTTCTGCTGCAATAGGATTTATAATAGCATCTATTGGTTCAATTGGCTTTTTGACATCTGGTTTTTTACTAAATGCAAATCTTCCTTTAAGCTTAGGTTTTGTAAATATTCCTGCTTTTTTAATATTTATTCCAATTACATCTTTTATGGCTAGAGTTGGAGCAAATATGGTTCACACCACAGATAGAAATAAAACTCAGAGAATGTTTGGAGTATTTTTATATGTAATAGGGACTCTCTTTTTAATTAGGTTCTTAGATCTTTAATTAAATCTTTTGATCGTATTCACCTATTTTACCAGTTTTTTGAAGCAAATTGTCAATAAAATCGAAGATTTCTTTCTTTCTTTCATCAGATGTTGGACTTTCGGTAACGACCACTAGCGAAGGTTTATTAGATGAGGCCCTTATTAAACCCCAAGAGCCGTCTTTAAAAGAAAATCTGATACCATTTACTGTAAGTATGTCCTCAATTTCTTGATTATCAATTTGAACATTATTTGTTTTTAAATCCTCAATTTGTTTAATTATTTGTTCAACAACTTGATATTTCTCATTATCTTCACAGAAAGGAGCCATGGTAGGTGATTGATAGGTATTAGGTAATTCACTTATAATCTCACTCATTTTTTTATGATTATTATTTAGTAAATGGCAAACTTGAATAGCTGAATTTATACCATCATCATATCCGTAACCTAAAGGTTTGTTAAAAAAGAAATGACCACTTTTTTCAAAGCCTGCAAGTGCTTTTTCATTATTTACTTTTCTTTTGATATGGGAATGTCCAGTTTTCCAATACAATGTTTCACACGAGTTATTTTTCAAAACTTCATCTGTTGAATAGAGTCCAGTTGATTTAACATCTACAATAAATTTAGACCCCTTGTGGTTTGAAGATAAGTTCCTTGCAATCAATAATCCAATTTTATCTGAAAAAATTTCATTACCATCGTTATCTATTACACCTACACGATCACCATCTCCATCAAATCCAAATCCGATATCAGCATTATTATCTTTTACAGATTTACTTATTGCATGTAACATTTCAAGATCTTCAGGATTAGGATTGTACTTTGGAAAAGTATAGTCCAAATTGCAATCTAGCTCTATTACTTCACATCCTATTCCTCTTAATATGTCTGGTGCAAATATTCCTGCTGTTCCATTACCACAGGCAACTACAGCTTTAATTTTTTTCTTAATTTTATTTTTATTTATAAGATCATCTTTATAAACACTTTGAAAATCACTAATTTCTTTTTCATTTCCTTGACCTTCAATAAATTTGTTATTTAATGTTATATCTTTTAATTCTTTCATCTCTTCCGGTGCATGGGTTAATCCTTTTTTTATTCCCATTTTCACACCTGTCCAACCATTTTCATTATGACTTGCTGTCACCATTGCAACAGCATCACTTTCTAAATTGAATTGTGCAAAATAAACCATCGGTGATAACGCCAATCCAACATCCTCAACATAACAACCTGTTGATATAAGTCCTTTTTTCAAAGCTGATTTTATTTCTTCACTATAGGATCTGTAATCATGACCAACTATGATTCTTGGATTACTTTTATTTGTATGATTAATAATCTGCGTTCCTAAACCTTTTCCCAAATTTGTCACACCTTCTAAATTTATATTAGTAGGGTACAACCATCGCGCGTCGTACTCTCTAAAGCCAAAAGGATCAATTTTTATTGAATTTTTCATGTTAATATTTTTTATATTTTGTTTATTTTTTTATTGATAATTTTTTTTTAAGTTCTATAAATGTTCTATTGATTTGTTGGTCATATAGTATATTTACCAAACCATCATACAACATCTAGTTGTTTTACTTAATTAAGTATAGTACAAAAAAGGAGCTAAATGAACAAGATTTTATCACAAGCTATTAGGAAAGCTGTCTCTGATTACACACCAAATGTGAATCAAAATCTTAAAGATAAAAGATTAGATTTATTTTCTCTAAATAGCGAAACAGAACTATTTCAAAATTCAAAAGGCATAACAATTAAAATTGATAGAAGCAGAGATGATAATTTAACTGACTTTGGAAAAGCTACTCTTAAGGATAGATATTTGGGTGCTAACGAATCTTTTCAAGATTTGTTTGCTAGAGTTGCAAGCCATTATGCTGATGACAACTTGCACGCTCAAAGATTATATAATTACATTAGTAATCTTTGGTTCATGCCAGCAACACCAGTTTTATCAAATGGAGGAACTACAAGAGGATTGCCAATATCTTGTTTTCTAAATGAAGCTAGTGATAGTCTTAACGGTATTCTAGATCTATGGAGTGAGAACGTTTGGCTTGCAGCACGTGGCGGAGGTATCGGAAGCTACTGGGGAAACCTTAGATCAATAGGAGAGAAAATTGGAAGAGTTGGTAAAACTTCAGGTATAATTCCTTTCATCAAAGTGATGGATTCTTTGACAATGGCAATTAGCCAAGGTTCATTAAGAAGAGGCTCAGCTGCTTGCTATATACCAATAGACCATCCAGAGATTGAAGAGTTTATTGAGATGAGAAGACCTACAGGAGGTGATCCGAATAGAAAATCATTAAACTTGCACCACGGTGTTTTAGTTTCAGATGCCTTTATGAGAGCTGTAGAATTAGATGAACAATGGGGACTAAAAAGTCCAAAGGATGGAGCTGTTCAAGCAACTGTATCTGCAAGAAATTTATGGATAAGATTACTTACAGCAAGAATTGAAACAGGAGAGCCGTATATTATATTCATCGATACTGTTAACAGACAAATTCCTCAACATCATAAATTAGCAGGTCTAACTGTTAAAACTTCAAACCTTTGTAGTGAAATTACTCTGCCCACAGGAATTGACAAAGACGGCAAAGATAGAACTGCAGTATGCTGCTTATCATCCTTAAACGTCGAAAAATACGATGATTGGAAAGATGATGAAAATTTCATAGGAGATGTGATGAGATTTTTAGATAATGTAATGACAGATTTCATTGAAAATGCACCAGAGCAATTTAGTGATGCTACTTACTCAGCAATGAGAGAAAGAAGTGTAGGATTGGGTGTGATGGGACTTCACTCTTATTATCAAAAGAAAATGATCCCAATCGAATCTGTTATGAGTAAAGCTTGGAATAAAAAGATTTTTGAGCATATTCATAAAAATGTTGATAAGGCATCAAAAGATTTAGCTGAGGAAAGAGGACCATGTCCAGATGCTTCTGATTATGGTATAATGGAGAGATTTTCTAACAAAACTGCAATAGCCCCTACAGCTTCTATCTCAATAATATGTGGTGGAACGTCTCCAGGTGTCGAGCCAATTGCTGCTAATAGCTTTACACATAAAACTCTTTCAGGATCTTTTAACGTACGTAATAAATATTTAAGGCAACTATTAGAAAAACATGGAAAAGATACAGATGAAGTTTGGTCAAGTATTACAACTAACCAAGGATCAGTATCACATTTAGATTTTTTAACTCAAGATGAAAAAGATGTTTTTAAAACAGCTTTTGAGTTAGATCAAAGATGGCTTGTTGATTTGAGTGCAGACAGAACACCTCATATTTCTCAAGCTCAATCTATTAACTTATTTTTACCTGCAGATGTACATAAAAGAGATTTGCATCAAATTCACTTCCAAGCTTGGAAGAAAGGATTGAAGAGTCTTTATTATTGTAGGTCTAAATCAATACAGCGTGCTGAAAATGTTAATGATGCAAATTCAACTGACATTGCAGCTAACGTTTATAAATCAAAAGACGAAAGTAATAACCAACAAGATTATGAGGAGTGTTTATCGTGTCAGTAGCAGAAAAAATTAATAAAGAAATAATTCAAACAAAAAAAAATAATGGATTACTTGTAGGGAATCCTGTCTATAAACCTTTCAGATACCCATGGTGCTATGATGCGTGGTTAACTCAACAAAGAATTCACTGGTTGCCAGAGGAAGTACCTCTTGGTGATGATGTCAGAGATTGGCAAAAAAATTTATCTCAGTCTGAAAAAAATTTACTTACTCAAATTTTTAGATTTTTTACACAAGCTGATGTTGAAGTAAGCAACTGTTATATAAGACATTACATGAATGTGTTTAAACCAACTGAAGTGTTAATGATGATGTCATCTTTTGCTTCAATGGAAACTGTTCACATTGCAGCCTATTCACATTTGTTAGATACGATAGGAATGCCTGAGTCTGAATATTCAGCTTTCATGAAATATAAAGAAATGAAAGATAAGTATGATTACATGCAAGGCTTCGATATGAAATCTAATCATGATATAGCTAAAACAATTGCTGTATTTAGTGCATTCACAGAGGGCTTGCAGCTTTTTGCAAGTTTCGCTATTTTACTTAATTTTCCAAGACACAACAAGATGAAGGGAATGGGACAGATAGTAACTTGGTCTGTAAGAGATGAAACTTTACATTGTAATTCTATGATCAGGTTATTTAAAGATTTCATTAAAGAAAATCCAGAAATTTGGACGCCAAAACTAAAAAAAGAAATTTATGAAGCGTGCAGAACTATTATAGAGCATGAAGATGCTTTTATAGATTTAGCTTTTGAAATGGGTCCGATGGAAGGCTTAACAGCTAAAGAAGTAAAAGATTACATACGATTTATAGGAAATAGAAGATTAGCTCAGTTAGGTTTAGAGCCAATTTATGATGTTCAAAAAAATCCATTAACATGGCTTGATACAATGTTAAATGCAGTTGAACATATGAACTTCTTCGAAGGTAGAGCTACTGAATATTCAAAAGCGTCTACAAGAGGTTCTTGGACAGAAGCTTTTTCTTAGAATTATCTTTGATTTAATTGGAGAACTTTACGGTGCTTGCTACCCTTGTAGCTAGCTAATGGTCTAATTAATTTATTTGCAGCATGTTGTTCAATTATATGAGCTGACCAACCTGTAATTCTTGAAATTACAAATATTGGTGTGAAGAAATCAGTATCAAATCCCATTAGATGATAGGTAGGTCCAGTAGGGTAGTCCACATTTGGATGTATATTTTTTCGATCTATCATTACCTTTTCTACAATGTCGTAAATTTTTTCAAACTTTTTATCTTTTTTAATTTTAGCAACTTTTCCAAAATATTCTCTCATTGTAGGAACTCTTGAATCTCCACTTTTATAAACTCTATGGCCAAATCCCATTACTACATCTTTATTATCTAGTGCTTTATTTATCCACCTAAGTGCATTCTCTGGTTTCTTGATTTTATTCATCATATGCATGACTTCTTCATTAGCACCTCCATGAAGAGGTCCTTTTAAACTTGCTATTGCACCAGTGATTGCGCCATGAATATCCGATAGACTACTTGTTATTGTTCTAGCTGTAAAGGTTGAAACATTAAAACTATGTTCTGCATATAAAATTAACGAAACGTCAAAAGCTTTAACTATATCTTTGTTGGGTACTTTGCCAAAACACATATAAAAAAAGTTTTCAGAAAATGAAAGTTTGTTTTTTGGAGGTATAATTCTCTTTCCTTTTCTTGCCCTATAAAATGCTGCAAGTGCAACAGGCATTTTAGCGAAAATTCTCATTACTTTTCTCATATTTGCTTTAGGTGAATTATCTTTTGTTTCTTTATCCTCTAGACCCATGATACTCACTGCTGTCCTTGCTACATCCATTGGATGTGCTTTCTTTGGAAATTTTTTTATATCATCTAATAATGTTTTAGATAATTTTCTTTCTTTTCTCTCTTCTTTTTCAAATTTTTTTAATTGTTTTTTACTTGGAAGTTCACCATTTAAAATAAGATAAGCTACTTCCTCAAATTTACACTTTGCGCACAAATCTTGAGCAGCATATCCTCTATAAGTCAAAGAATTAATCTCTGGCATTACTTTAGAAACTTCTGTTTCGTCAACAACTATACCAAGTAAACCTTTTTTGATTTCGTCACTCATTATTCGTGTCCATCAGTATTAAAATTATAAATTTTTTCGTCTAAAGCATTATATTTTTCGTATTCAACTAAATCATATAATCTTTTCCGCGTTTGCATTTTATCAATAATATTGTTTTGATGTCCATCAGCAAAAATGGCACGTAAACCATCCTCCACATTTTTCATTGCTAATCTTTGGGTTGAGACTGGATAAATAACAATATTATATCCCAAGTCCTCAAGTTGTTTGTAATTGAGTAATTTTGATTTTCCAAACTCTGTCATATTAGCTAAAAGATAGCATCCAAGGGATTTTCTAACTAATTCAAACTCTTTTTCATCTTTCAAAGCTTCAGGAAATATAACTTCAGCACCAGCATCTACGTATGCTTTACATCTATCAATCATACTGTCTATTCCTTCTACATTTTTTGCATCTGATCTAGCTATGATTTTAAAATTATTATCTTTTCTAGAACCTACACATTCCTTTATCTTAGAAACCATCTTTTCTTTTGAAATAAGCTCTTTGTTATCTAAATGACCACATCTTTTTTGTTCAATTTGATCTTCTAAATGAACTGCAGCAACACCAAATTCTTCAAATGTTTCAATAGTTTCTTTGCAAGATTTAAATCCAGTATCTATATCAACAATTGTTGGTAGATTTGTTACTCTA
>CACKXQ010000029.1 GCA_902604245.1 uncultured Pelagibacteraceae bacterium
ATTAAAAAAGCATTAGAGAATACTCCACCTGAATTATCTGCTGATTTAGTTGATATGGGCTTAACTTTGACTGGTGGAGGTTCTCTTTTAAATAATATAGATAAAAGATTTTCAAAAGAAACAGGTCTTCCAGTAAATGTTGCTGATGATCCTTTATCTTGTGTTGCAATTGGAACTGGTAAAGCTTTAGACCAAGAGGAAACTTTTTCATCAGTCTTATCTGAGTATTAATTAAAATGTCTAAAGAAATGGGCAGAGATGATTTGGTTATATCTGCTCGTTCAATTTTTTTAAATAAAGGTAATAGACGAAAATTTTCACTTTTTACTTTAATTATAGTATCCATAATTGTTTTATCATTAGAATATTTTAAAACAGGACCTATTAATCAATTTAGGTCAGTAACCAAAGATGTAGTTTTTAAAACATCATATATTGTATCGTTACCATTTTTATCGTTAAAAAATGCTTATTACGGTGTTAGTGATCTTTTAAAAATATACGAAGAAAATAAACAACTTAAGATTATTGATTTAAATATTGATGAGTTAAAATTTGAAAATCAATTTTTAAAAGAAGAAAATATAAGGCTTAATGCACTGATCGAAGAAAAAAACCTCTTTTCAGATAATTATCATTTAACCAAAATTTTACTAGATCAAAAGAGCCCATACTTAAGGTCAATTTTGATTAATAAAGGTTTCAAGCATAATATTAAAATAGGGTCAGCAGTGAGAAGTGGACCATATTTTATAGGAAAAGTAGTCGGAGTTAATTACTTAACCTCTAGAGTTTTATTAATAAATGATCTTAATAGTAAGATTCCAGTCATAATTGAACCTAATGGCATTAGTGCGATAGTTTCAGGTAATGGAAGTAAATTTAATGGTGATATTGAGTATCTGCCTGAAAAAAATCAAGTTGAAGAGGATAATATTGTTTATACTTCAGGAGCTGATGGAATAATTTCGCCTGGAATACCTATAGGCAAAATAACTATTATAGACTCCAAAAAATTTGTGAAATTTTTTGAAGATTTTGATCAAATTAAATATGTTAAGGTTTATTTTAAAAAGTGAGTTTATTTGCTAACAGAATTTATTCCAAGACAATTACAAGTTTACCCACTTTAATTTTATTTTTAGTCGTAATTTTAGGTTTAAATATTAATATTATTTATAAAAATTACGATTTTATCATAAACTTTAGCTACATAATTGTATTCTTCTGGAGTTTAAAAAAACCAGAGCATCTAGGCTATGGATTAATTTTTTTTGCAGGCATTATAAATGATGTAGTTCAAAGTTTGCCAATTGGAATATCTTCCCTTGATTATTTATTATTATCTGCGATCGGAGCATTTATAAGAAATAGGTCGATCATATACAATTTAATTTATGATTGGATATCATTTTTCATAGCAATTTTAATTGTAGGATCAGTAAATTATATTATATTAATAACAATATTTAAAATTCCAATTGTCTATGAAAGTTTAATATTGGGTTTATTCGCTACATTTTTAATTTACCCTATATTTTTCAAAATATTTGCTTGGATAGATAATATGGTGCTAGTTAAAGAGAATGATAAAAAAAATAGGTAATTTAAATAAAAATAAAATTATTAGTAGAAGACTTTTTGTTTTAGTTGCTGCAAAGATTGGGTTACTTGGGATTGTTACTTCAAGATTATATAATCTTCAAATTTCTCAAAAGCAAAAATATGAAGTTTTATCTGACAAGAATAGAATTAGAGAATGGAAAACTCCACCTCAAAGAGGAATAATAACTGATTATTTTAATAATGTTATTGCAGATAATCAAAGAGTTTATCAAGTTCATTTATCTCTTGAAGAAGTTTCCAATTTTAATAATTCAATTTTTAAACTTAAAAATATTATTAGTCTTAAAGAGGATGAAATAAAAAAAATATATGAGAAGAAAGAAAAGTCTAAGCCATGGGATACCTTAATAATTTCTGAAAATTTATCATGGAAAGAATTTTCAAAATTAAATTTGTATTTGCATGAATTAGATGGAGCGAAGCCAGTTTTATCTACGTCAAGATATTATCCTTATTCCAATGATTTAGTACATGTTGTTGGTTATGTTGGTGATGCAACAACTCAAGATATTCAAAATAAAAAAAAAATAGAGGAAAACTTTGTACCAGGTTTAAAAGTCGGAAAAATTGGTATTGAAAATTCAAAAGACACTGACCTAATAGGGAATCATGGAATTAAAAGATATGAAGTAAATGCATCAGGAAAAAAAATAAGTGAAATTAGTTATAATAAAGAAACTCAAGGTGAAAATTTAAGAACGACCATAGACTTAGAAGTTCAGCAATTGGCTCAAGAGTTATTAAAAAATCAGGCAGGTTCAATATGTGTTATGGATATATACACAGGTGAAGTAATTACCATGGCATCTTCTCCAACCTACGATCCAAATAAGTTTACGCATGGAATAAGCACTAAAGATTGGAATGAAATTAAAAATAATAAGTTAAGACCTTTACTAAATAAATCCTTAGCTGGATTATATTCTCCTGGATCAACTATAAAACCCTTGGTTGCACTAGCTGCACTAGAATATGGAATAATAGACAAAAAGTTTAAAGTAAACTGTAAAGGCCATGATCATCCATATGAATTGTATGGAGAAAGATATCATTGTTGGAAAAAAAATGGTCATGGATTAATGAGTATGAGAAATGCCATTAAACAGTCATGTGATATTTATTTTTATGAAGTCGCAAGGCTTTTAGGTGTAGATAAACTTTCACTAATTGCAAAAAGATATGGTCTAGGTTCAAAAGTTTTAGAAGATTTTTTTTCAGAAGAAAAAAAAGGAATTGTACCCTCAACAAAATGGAAAAAACAAGTTTTAGAACAGTCTTGGTACCTTGGTGAAACTGTAATTACTGGAATAGGACAGGGTTACATTCAGACTACTCCACTTCAATTATGTTTGATGACAGCACAATTGGCTAATGGAGGCTATAAGATTAAGCCAAATTTAATTTATGATAAAGAAATAGACTTAGATAAAATTAAATCTAAAATTAAAAGTGAAAAAAATAAATCTGTAAGTCAAAATATTTTGAAAGATCATGAATTTAAACACTATGAAAGACTTTACAGAAATCCAAATAATTTAAAGTTAGTTCTGGATGCAATGTATGGGTCAACCAATGAACAATTTGGAACCTCCTTCAGATCTAGACATAAAGAAGATAAATACAAGTTTGCTGGCAAAACTGGGACTTCTCAAGTTAAAAGAATTACTGACCAAGATAGAGAGCTTGATTTAGACCTTGATGAGATAGAATATAAAAGTAGAGATCATGCTTTATTTATTGCATTTGCTCCTTATGATAAACCAAGATACTCCCTTAGTGTTTTAATAGAACATGGAGGCTCTGGAAGTAAAGCAGCCGCCCCACTAGCAAACAAATTAATAAAAAAAATTTTAGATAGGCATGAATTAAGAGAAAAAATTAGAAAAGATTTAAAAAATATTGCATGATACTTTCAACGTCACTAAATTCTACTAGCTATTCATTTATTGATAAACTGAAAGCTGTTGATTACTTTTTAATAATAATTGTTGCCATAATAGGTTCAATGAGTGTTTTTTCAATTTATTCTACAGAAAGTGGAAACTTTTCTTTTTATACTAAAAATCATCTAACTAGATTTCTAATATTTTTTTTTATGTTTTTAGTTCTGTCATTTGTAAGAGTTTCATTTTGGTATAGACAGGCATATATTTTTTATATTCTAGGAATTTTACTTTTATTACTTGTAATTTTTTTTGGAATTTCAGCGTCAGGTTCTAAACGATGGATAAATTTTTTCGTAATGAACCTTCAGCCTTCTGAACTGATGAAAATTGCAATAATAGTTTGTTTTGCAAGATATTACCATCGTATTCAAAGCTCAGATATTCAAAGTTATAAATATTTATTACAACCAATCATACTTTTGTTGATACCTTGCTATTTAGTTATAACTCAACCTGATTTAGGAACAGCAATTCTAATAGCAGGAAGTGGGTTGGCTATTATTTGGTTAGCAGGACTTAATTTAAAATATTTTATATATTCAGGATTAATATTGTTAGTCTCATTACCTTTTGTAATTTCAATTTTAAAACCATATCAAAAATCAAGAATATTAACTTTTTTTAATCCAGACAGAGACCCTTTGGGTGCAGGTTATCAAATAATTCAATCTAAAATAGCAATTGGTTCAGGAGGATTGTTAGGCAAAGGTTTCTTACAAGGTACACAAAGTTATCTTGAATTCTTACCTGAAAAACACACTGACTTTATTTTTACTCTTTTTTCTGAAGAATTTGGCTTTGTTGGTTCAATGGTTCTAATTTTATTATACGCTTTATTAATTTATAGAATAATAAGGATTGGTTTTTCTAGTAGGTCATTTTTTGCAAAACTATACTGTTTTGGTTTTGCATCTGCTTTATTCTTATATATTTTTGTAAATATAGCTATGGTAGTTGGGTTGTTGCCAATAGTTGGAGCACCACTTCCTATCATGTCATATGGAGGATCGTCTATGTTATCAATAATGCTTGGTTTAGGTATCGTAATGAGCTGCAAAATTTATAGTCGAGATTCGATCGGCAATTAAGATATTGTAAACAGTTATCCGCCGCGATCAAATAACATCTATTATAATTTATCCCACCAACTATATTTTTTTTGTGTCAGAAAAAATTTTAAAAATTGGTATAATAGGAGCAGGAATTCAAGGAGTCTGTAATGCTCTTTTTCTTCAAAAAAAAGGCTATCAAGTAATTTTGTTCGATAGAGATGAACCTGGAAATGCAGCCTCTTATGGTAATGCGGGTCATTTTTCTCCTTACGCATCAGTCCCTTTAAATAGACCAGATATTGTAAGTGATGTTCCATCAATGCTTTTGAGCTCAAGAGGACCTCTAGCACTTAAATGGAATTATGTTCCAAAAATGATCCCTTGGTTTTCAAAATTTTTAATGAATTGTACTAATGATAAAATGATGCATACCGCAAAAAATATGCATCAAATTTTAGATCAATCATTACTAGCTTATGATGAACTATTCGAAGAGATAGATCTAGAGGGTTTAGTTGAAAGTAATGGAATTTTATATGTGTGGAATGAAAAAAATTTAAAAAGTAGAGAATTAGAAATAAAAATTAGAGATGATCTAGGCGTTAAACAACAAGTGGTAAATAAAAAAGAAATACATGATTTAGAACCAAATTTAAAACCATTTTATCATGGAGGCGTTTTCTATGATTATGCAAGACACGCAAGAAATCCAAAAAAAATATTATTAAAGCTATTTGAAAATTTTATAAAAAAAGGTGGAAAGTTTTTAAAACTAAATATCCAAGATTTAAATTTTGATGAGGAAAAACCTGTTTTAAGATCAGAAACCCAAAGATTTGTTTTTGATAAATTAGTTATTGCATGTGGTGCGTTTTCAAAAAAACTTACTGATAAACTTCATGAAAATATTCCACTGGATACTGAAAGAGGGTATCATGTTCATTTTAAAGATTTTGATCATTTAATTTCTAGACCAGTGGTTTATTCTAATAGAGGGTTTGGAATGTCGCCTATGGACCAAGGGTTAAGAGTAGTTGGTACTGTGGAGTTTGGTGGTCTTGAAAATGCTTTATCAAAATCTAGGATCAAAAACCTAATTTTAAATGCAAAGGATATGCTAGATGGCTTACCTGAGCATAAAGATGAGTGGTTAGGGTTTAGACCAACGCTGCCAGATTTTTTACCAATAATTGGACCATCAAAAAATTATAAAAATGTATTTTACTCATTTGGTCATCATCATTTAGGATGGACTTTAGGTGCAATTTCTGGAAAAATAGTATCTGGTATGATTGCAAATGAAAATACAAATATGGATTTAAAACCTTACAGTTCAGTTAGATTTGCCTAATAAAGTTAAATAGTGTGGAAATTAAACTTGAAGACAAATATAAATTAAGTCAAGGCACTAGATTCTTAACTGGTGCCCAAGCCCTTGTTAGAGTTCCAATTGTTCAAGCAAGAAGAGATAAACAAAAAAACTTAAATACTGCATGTTATATCTCTGGTTATAGAGGATCACCCCTAGGTGGTTATGACCAGCAGATTTTAAAAAACAAAAAATATTTGAATGAAAACAATATTTATTTTCAACCAGGAATAAATGAGGAACTTGCTGCAACTTCTTTGTGGGGAACACAGCAAGTAAATCTTAGAAAACAAGATAAATATGATGGGGTTTTTGGCATATGGTATGGTAAAGGGCCAGGTGTAGATAGAGCAGGAGATGCTTTAAAACATGTAAACTTAGCTGGTACTTCAAAATTTGGTGGTGTTATTGCTTTAATGGGTGATGATCATATATGTGAATCTTCAACAACCTCTCATCAAAGTGAATTTGCAATGATGGATGCGATGATACCTTTTTTTAATCCAAGCGGTGTTCAAGAAATATTAGACTATGGAATAATAGGAATCGAATTATCAAGACAAAGTGGGTGTTGGGTAGGAATAAAGTGTGTTCATGATAACGTGAGCTCAGGAGCAACAGTTGACTTAGATGAAAATAGGTTAAATCTTTTAGATATTTCAAATGAAAAATATCCACCAGATGGTTTAAATATAAGGCTTAAAGACACTGCTCAAGAAAAAGAATATCGCTTACATCATCATAAAATAAAATATGTAAAAGAATTTTGTAAATTAAATAGTTTAAATAAATTAATTTTTGACTCTGAAAATCCAAAAGTTGGAATAATTAGCACTGGAAAATCTTTTTTAGATACAAAATTAGGGCTAGAAAAAATAGGAATAAATGAAGATGTTGCTAATCAAGTAGGAATTAAATTTCTTAAAATTGCTATGCCATGGCCATTAGAGGAAACAATAATTGAAAAATTTTCAGAAAATTTAGAAAAAATTATTGTTGTTGAAGAAAAAAGATCAATCATTGAAACACAAGTCAAAGAAATATTATTTAATAAAAATTTAAATATAAAAGTA
>CACKXQ010000030.1 GCA_902604245.1 uncultured Pelagibacteraceae bacterium
GGTCTCCAGGTAGGTATTTTTAAATCTAATTCTAATTTCTTCTTAGAAACCTCAAATCCTAGATCAGCTAAAATTTTTACAATCTCCTTATCATCTACTTTAAAACCGGTTATTTTTTCAAATAAAGAGACATTGAATTTAATTTTATTTTTCTCATGCTTGTCGGTTCTTTGAATATCAAAATTACTTATTTTGCCACCACAAATCTCAGATATTAATTCTGCAGCTTTTGACAAACCTAATTCAATTGATCTAGGATCAATTCCTCTTTCAAATCTGAATTTTGCATCAGTATCGATATTTAATAATTTTGAAGTTTTTCTAATTGATCTAGGAATAAAATAAGCAGATTCTAATAAAATATTTTTAGTATTGATTTCAGTTCCAGAACGCGTTCCTCCAATGACACCTCCTAAGCCTAAAACTCCAGATTTATCAGAAATAACACACATATCATCACCTAATTTGTACTCTTTGTTATCAAGGGCTTCAAAAGTTTCACTCTTTTTTGAATTTCTTACTATAATTTCATTGTCAATTTTATCTGCATCATATGCATGAAGTGGTCTATTTAAGTCTAACATTACATAATTTGTAATATCAACAATTGCTGAAATTGGTTTTTGACCAAGTGAAATAATTTTTTCTTTCAGCCATTTTGGACTTTCTTTATTTGTAACACCTGTGATTAAGCAACTACCAAATACAGTACAACCTTGATTTTTCTCTTTTGTGATTGAAACTTTGATTGTTTGAGATCCATTTTTTTTAATATTTTTGTTAGAAATATTTTTTAATTTACCAGCTCCTGCAGCTGCAAGGTCTCTCGCTATACCTCTTACCCCTAAGCAATCTGGACGATTAGGGGTGACTGATAAATCTACAACTTTTTCACTTTTATTTTTAAAAAAATTTTTGCCTATTTTATCAGAGTACTTGGATGTTTTTAGTTCTGTGATTCCTTCACTTTCATCTGACAAATTCAATTCAGACTCAGAACATAGCATTCCGTAAGAAGTTACTCCCCTGATTTTACTAACTGTAAGTTTCATTTTATTTTTTGGAATTATTGATCCAGGGCCAGCATAAACAGTTAAAAGATCTTTTTTTGCGTTTGGTGCTCCACATACTACTTTAACAGTATTTTCCTGGCCAATATCAACATCGCATATTCTAAGTCTATCAGCATTTGGGTGCTGTTCAGCATTAATTATTTTTGCAACTTTAAAATTATCTAAATCAGAATTTAAGTATTCATAACTTTCAACTTCAAGCCCAATATCTGTTAATTTTTCAATTAAACCATTATCTTGTATTTGTGTATCAAGATGTTCTTTTAGCCAACCTATTGTAAATTTCATCTGCTGAGGCCTCTATAGTTTGATGGTACATCTAATGGGTCAAAACCAAAATGGTTAAGCCACCTATAGTCAGTCTCAAATAAAGCTCTTAAATCATTTATTCCATACTTGAGCATTCCAAGTCTATCTATTCCAATACCAAAGGCATAGCCTTGGTATTTATCTGGGTTTACTTTTACATTTTTAAGCACATTTGGATGTACCATGCCACAACCTAGAATTTCTAACCACTTATCACCCTCGCCAATAACTATTTTTCCATTTTTTATTTCATAACCAATATCTACCTCTGCAGATGGCTCAGTAAAAGGAAAGTGGCTTGGTCTAAATCTCATTTTGATTTTGTCCACTTCAAAAAATGATTTTATAAAATAGTTTAAGCATCCTTTTAGATGGCCCATATTAATATCTTTATCAATGTGAAGTCCTTCAACTTGATGAAACATAGGAGAATGAGTTTGGTCACTATCAGATCTATATGTTCTGCCTGGAGCTATAATTTTAAATGGAGGTTTCCCATTTAACATTGTTCTTACTTGAACAGGTGATGTATGAGTTCTTAATAATAATTCTTTATTGTTATCTAAATAAAAAGTATCATGCATATCTCTCGCTGGATGATTATCTGGTGTATTTAATGCAGTAAAATTATAATGTTCATTCTCTATGTCTGGACCCTCTTCAACACTAAAGCCTATTTCAGAAAATATTGAGGATATCTCATCTATTACTTGTGAGACAGGATGTATTTTTCCTTGATTAATTTCTCTTTCAGGTAAAGTTACGTCTACTTTCTCATTGACAAGTTTAGAATTAATTTCTTTTGTCTCGATTTCTTGAAGTTTAGAATTTATTTTTTCTTGTAGTTCATCTTTTATAGAATTTAATTCTGATGCAAATTTTTTTCTATCATCAGTCGGCAAAGATCCTAAAGTTTTAAAAAAATTAGAAATTTGTCCATTTTTACCAAATAACTGTGTTTTAATTTGATTTACACTTTCTATATTTAAATCATTGTCTAATTTACTTAAATATTCATCTTTAATTTTTTTTATATCGGACATATTCGTAGAATATTTGTTAACTCTAGAAAAACAACAATGAAAATTAATTTAATGCTGCCTGAGCTTTTTTAACTATAGTTTTAAATGCTTCTGGATTATCGTAAGCAATTTCAGCTAGAATTTTTCTATCAATTTTAATGCCTGTTTTGTTAAGGCCATTTATAAATTTAGAATAAGTTAATCCCTCAGATCTAACACCAGCATTTATTCTCTGTATCCAAAGTGATTTAAAATCTCTTTTTTTATTTCTTCTATCTCTGTAGGCATACTGCATGGCTTTTTCCATAGCCTGTCTTGCAACTCTAATAGTGTTTTTTCTTCTTCCCCATTGACCTTTAACAGCTTTTAAAACTTTCTTATGTTTTGCTCTACTTGTAACACCTCTTTTAACTCTAGCCATATTATCCTCTTAAGTTATACGGCATATAAGATTTTACAATCTTACCATCTTGTTTTGACATTACCGTTGTACCTCTTTGCTTTCTAATCTGCGAATTTGTTCGTTTAATCATTCCATGTCTTTTTCCAGCCTGAGCAGTTATAACTTTTCCTTTAGCTGAGATTTTAAATCTTTTTTTAGCTGAACTTTTTGTTTTTAATTTAGGCATAATTTGAGGGGTTATACAAATAATGTTATTAATTTACAACTACAAATATAGCTTATAAAGGCTGAATAACCATTATCATTTGCTTTCCATCAAACTTTGGTTGTAGTTCGACACGACCTACAGACTCCATATCTTGTTTGATCTTATCCATTAACTCATTGCCCAAACTAGAGTGTTGTAGCTCTCTTCCTTTAAATCTAATTGTAAATTTTACCTTATCTCCTTTTGCAATAAATTTTTGTGCATTTTTTATTTTAAATGTATAATCGTGAACTTCCGTAACAGGTCTTAATTTAATTTCTTTTAATTCTATCTTCTTTTGTTTTTTTTTTGCTTTATTAGCTTTTTTTTGTGCATCATATTTATATTTTCCCATATCCATAATTTTACATACGGGAGGTTTTGCATTTGGTGCTATCTCAATTAAATCTAAACCTTCTTCTTTGGCTCTATTAATTGCATCTTGTAAATTTAGAATACCTAAATTATCACCATCACTTGCAATAACTTGAACATCTTGCGAAGTTATTCTTTGATTTGTTCTTGGGCCCCTAGGTTTAGTTCTTTTCTGAAAGTAGTTTTGTTTAAAATCTGCCACTAAATTGAAGGTGCTTTGTTAAGAGCAGAGTATTTTTGTAAGAATTCTTTTAAATCCATAGTTTCTTGTTTTTTAGAATCCAATCTTCTAATAGTTACTGTGTTGCTGTCAACTTCTTTTTTTCCACATATAAGTAGCATAGGGACTTTGGTTAATGAATGTTCTCTAATTTTATAATTTAAATTGTGATTTTTTAAATCTACTTCAGAAGAAAGTCCTACTTTTTTTAACTGACTATTAACTTGTTTTGCATAATCTTCAAAATCACTTGAGATGGGAATAACTATTGTTTGAATAGGACAAAGCCAAAAAGGTAATTTTCCAGAATAATTTTCAATTAATATTCCAATAAACCTTTCCAAAGATCCAAATAATGCTCTGTGAAGCATGACAGGAACTTTTTTGTTTCCATCACTATCTACGAATGAAGCGCCAAGTCTGTCTGGCAAATTTAAATCTACTTGTAAAGTTCCGCATTGCCAATCTCTACCAATAGCATCTCTCAAAACGAATTCTATTTTTGGACCATAAAAAGCACCTTCCCCTTTATTTATTGAATATTCTAATTTCGTTGCTTTGATTGCCTCTAATAAAGCAGCTTCTGATTTATCCCATACTTGATCATCACCAACTCTTAATTCTGGTCTATCAGAATATTTTAAAATTACGTCTTCAAATCCTAAATCTTTATAAATTTCTAAAATTAAATTAGTTACAGTTATACATTCTTCGGTAATTTGTTCTTCTGTACAAAAAATATGTGCATCGTCTTGAGTAAAAGCTCTAACTCTCAATAATCCATGAAGCGCTCCAGACGGTTCATACCTATGAACCTTTCCAAATTCTGACATTTTTAGTGGTAAATCACGATAACTTTTTAAACCTTGATTAAATACCTGAACACAACCTGGACAATTCATTGGCTTTATAGCAAAAACTTTTTCATCAGGTGTTGTAGAGGTATACATATTAGCACCAAATTTTTCCCAGTGACCTGATTTCTCCCAAAGGGAGCGATCTAATATTTCTGGTGTATTTATTTCCTGATATCCTCCAATTTCTTGCTTCATTCTCATATATGAAATTAGCTTTTGAAACAAGCTCCATCCTTTTTGATGCCAAAATACAGATCCAGGACTCTCTTCTCTGAAATGAAATAAATCCATTTCTTTTCCAATTTTTCTGTGATCTCTTTTTTCGGCTTCATCTATTCTATTTAAATAATCATCTAATTCTTTTTGAGTAGACCAACTTGTTCCATAAATTCTTTGCAACATTTCATTATTAGAGTCACCTCTCCAGTAAGCACCTGAGACTTTTGTTAATTTAAAATATTTTCCAATTTTACCAGTTGAACTTAAATGAGGGCCTCTGCATAAATCATGCCAATCTCCATGAAAATATAGAGACACATCTTCTCCTTCAGGAATATTTTCTATTATCTCAGCTTTGTATATTTCTCCCTTTTTTTTAAAATGTTCAATTGCATCATTTCTTTTCCAAACCTCTCTGTAAGTTTTTTCATCTCGATCTACTATTTCTTTCATTTTATTCTCAATTTTATTTAAATCTTCTGTTGTAAAAGGTTCTTTTCTTGCAAAATCGTAATAAAAGCCATCTGCAATAACTGGCCCTATTGTAACTTGCGTCCCTGGAAATAGTTCTTGAACTGCCATAGCTAGTATGTGAGCAGTATCATGTCTTATAGTCTCCAAACCTTCTTTATCTTTTGATGTAAATATCTTAATTGAAGAATCTTTTGAAATACTATGATTTAAATCTTTTAATTCTCCATCAACACTTATTAACAAAGCTTGTTTTGACAGAGATTTGCTAATTTTTTCTGCAACTTCAAATCCCGAAATAC
>CACKXQ010000031.1 GCA_902604245.1 uncultured Pelagibacteraceae bacterium
AAGTAGATGCGATTATTCACATGATTAGATGTTTTGACTCAGATGATATTCAAAATGTTAACCCTACCGTTGATCCTGTGAGAGATTTAGAAATTATAGAAACTGAAATGAAGTTAGCCGATTTAGAGTCAATTCAAAAGAGACTTGATAAAAAAAATAAAAAAAATGTTGATATTGAAGAGCTTAAATTACTAGAAGCAGCCAAAAAGATAATAGATGAGGATGGAGATTTAAGATTGATCACAAATAAATTTGATGAAAAACTTTTAAAAAATAGCGGACTTCTTAGTACTAAACCAAAACTATACGTGTGCAATGTAGACGAGGGGAGTATTAAGTCAGGTAACAAATATACTGAGGAATTTATAAAAAAATTTGATGAAAAAAACACATTGATAATTTCTGCAGATATAGAAAATCAAATAAACCAATTGGGGGACGAAAATGAAAAAAAAAATTATATGAAAATGATCAATATGTCAGAGACAGGACTCAATTCATTAATAAGAAAAGGATACGATCTTTTATCCCTACAAACTTTTTTTACTTCTGGACCAGAGGAGACTAGAGCTTGGACTATTACAAAAGAATCTACTGCTCCAAATGCTGCAGGAGAAATTCATTCTGACTTTGAAAAAGGATTTATAAGAGCTGAAACAATTTCTTACGAAGATTTTTTGAATAATCAGGGATGGTTAAAATCTAAAGAGGCTGGAAAAATGAGATTAGAAGGTAAAGAGTATATTGTTCAAGACGGAGATATTTTAAACTTTCGTTTCAATACGTGACCATATTTTTTTCATACTGAAATAAACTAAAACTGTTAAAACAGATAAATATATTATTACCCTGAAACCTAGTTTATGTCTTGTTTCTAAGTGAGGTTCTGCAGTCCATTGTAAAAATGTTGTTACATCCTTAGCCATTTGATCTACAGTTGCTTTTGTTCCATCAGCGTACTCTACAATGTCATCATCTAAAGGAGATGACATTTTAATTTTGTTGCCATACATATATTTATTGTAATAAACGCCATCATCTAGTTCCATGCCTGCTGGCGGTTCATCATATCCCATTAAGACAGAATAAATATAATTTGCTCCACCTTTTCTAGCTTTTACAAGAACTGACATATCTGGAGGATATGCTCCACCATTTGCTGCAATTGCTTCTTGAACATTTGAATAAGGCATCACAAATTTATCTGATAATTTTGCAGGTCTTTCAAACATTTCTCCATCACTATTTGGTCCATCTGTTACTTCAAAATTTGAGGCAATTGCTTTAGCTTCTAGCTCTGTAAATTCTGGTCCTCCTTTTTCTGCTAGATTTCTGTAACTTAAATGTTTAAGTGAATGGCACGAAGCACAAACTTCTGTATATACTTGATATCCTCTCTGAAGAGAGGCTCTATCAAATTTGCCAAAGAAACTTTTAAAAGACCAATCAACTTTTAATAATTCTTGTTGTTCACCAGCAGCAATTGCTCTTGATGAAATTAATGATAAAATTATAACAAATAAGAAAGTTAATTTTAAAAAGATTTTCACAGTTTCTCTTTAAAATCTGAATTATTTCTAGCCATCACCATATCAGCAGATCCGCCCAATACAGGCTCGGTTATACTTAGAGGTAATGGAGTGGTTTTTTCCTTCAATCCTAAGAAAGGTAAAATTATTAAAAAATGTGCAAAGTAATACGCTGTTGCCACTCTTGCTATTAATAAGTATAAGCCCTCTGCTGGCATTGCTCCTACATAACCAAGTATTAATACATCGGCAACTAAAAACCAGTAGAACTGTTTATATATAGGTCTAAAAACTGTTGATCTAACTTTTGAAGTATCTAGCCAAGGTAAGATAACTAATACAAATATTGCAGCAAACATCGCTATTACCCCAAGGAGTTTATCAGGGACTGATCTTAGGATTGCATAAAATGGTAATAAGTACCATTCAGGAACAATGTGAGCAGGTGTGACTAGTGGGTTTGCCTCAATATAATTATCCGCATGACCCAAAATATTTGGTGAAAAGAATACAAAGAAAGCAAATATTAATAAAAAAATCAAAAGTGCAAATGCATCTTTAATCACTATATACGGATGAAATGGGACAGTATCTTTAGATGGTTTTTTTATATCTATTCCAATGGGGTTGTTGTTTCCAGGTACATGCAGTGCCCAAATGTGAAGCACCACTAGTCCTAAAATTAAAAAAGGAAATAAATAGTGTAAACTAAAAAATCTTGTCAACGTTGGATTATCAACTGAGTAACCTCCCCAAAGCCAATTAGTGATACTCTCTCCTACTAAAGGAATGGCGCTAAATAAGTTTGTAATTACTGTTGCACCCCAGAAACTCATTTGTCCCCAAGGAAGAACATATCCCATAAATGCTGTTGCCATCATAAGGAAATAAATCAACATACCTATAATCCAAATAACTTCTCTTGGTGATTTATATGAGCCGTAATACAAGGATCTAAAGATATGAATATAAACAGCTAAGAAAAACATAGATGCACCGTTTGCATGCACGTATCTTATTAACCAACCGTAATTTACATCTCTCATAATGTGTTCTACACTTTGAAAAGCTAAATCAGCATGCGCTACATAATGCATACCCAAAACAATACCTGTAATTATTTGAGTGATTAAGCAAAAAGTAAGAATTCCACCAAATGTCCACCAGTAATTTAAATTTTTAGGAGTAGGGTAATCTGTTAAATGGTTTGCAAGTGTTAGTAATGGAAGTCTATCATTAAACCATTTTCCAACTTTTGATTTAGGTGTGTATTCGTGATCGCTCATAAAATTTTCTATCCAATTTTAATAGTGTTACTATTTACAAATTCGTATTTTGGCACTTCCATATTTGTTGGTGCCGGTCCTTTTCTAATTCTTCCAGATGTATCGTAGTGTGAACCATGACATGGACAAAACCATGCCCCATAGTCTCCTTTATCGTTTAAAGGTACACATCCAAGGTGAGTACATACTCCTAACATTACAAGCCACTCTGGATTTTTTGCCCTGTCCTCATCTTTTTCAGGATGTTTTAATTCACTTAAATCAACAGCTCTTGCACTATCAATTTCATCTTGAGTTCTTCTTTTGATGAAAACTGGTTTGCCTCTCCACAAAACAGTTATCGATTGACCAGGTTCCACTGCACTTATATCAACTTCTGTACTTGCTAGTGCCTTTACCGATGCATCAGGGTTCATTTGATCAACTAACGGCCAAACAACTGCTCCGACGCCTACTGCTCCGGCTGCCGTTGTTGCAGTCACTATAAAATCTCTTCTATTTGGCTTCTTTTTTTCTGAATCGGACATTTATTATTATTTTAATTTTTTCTTAATATATGATTTCATATATGAAGAAAAACGTTATTTTTCCATGGTAACAATGACACACAAAAAAACTAAATCGATGCCTAAAATAGCACTTTACGAGCCTGATATACCACAAAATACAGCTGCCATAGCTCGAACTTGCTCTTGCCTTGGAGCTGTTCTTGAGATTATAGAACCATGTGGATTTTTATTAAGTGACAAGCGTTTTAAAAGAGTTGTGATGGACTATATGGATGAAAAAATGATGAAGATTTACAAAAGTTCTAATGAATTTTTTGAAGCAAAGAGAAATGATAGGGTTGTTTTGATGACTACTAAGGCCAGTAAAATTTATACTGAATTTAAATTTAAAGGCAATGATACCTTACTTTTTGGAAGAGAGAGTGCCGGTGTACCCGATGAGGTTCATAAAAAACTAGAGAATAGGATAAAAATACCAATGATTGAAAAAAAAAGATCCTTGAACCTTGCATCTTCAGTTGCAATAGTATTGTCAGAAAATATAAGACAATCAAATATTTATGGATCAAACAATTAAAAAAAAACTAGCCCGTAATTGGTTTAAGACTTTACAAGAAGTAATTTGTCATGACATAGAGGAATTAGAAGCAAAAAAAAATATCTTCAAAATTAAAAATTGGGAAAGAGGAAAAAACTCAAATGAAGGTGGAGGCCAATTTAGAATATTGGAAAATGGAAAAATTTTTGAAAAAGTAGGTGTAAATTTTTCTGAAGTTTATGGGAAATTTTCAAAAGAATTTAGAAATAGAATTCCTGGGGGAGATAAAAATCCAAACTTTTGGGCGGCAGGTATATCGGTAGTAATGCATATGAAAAATCCCCATGTTCCTGCAATGCATTTTAATACT
>CACKXQ010000032.1 GCA_902604245.1 uncultured Pelagibacteraceae bacterium
AAGAAAATACTCCATTTAAAGTAATTATTCCTCTACGAATATAAAGTCAATAAATATGAATGTTTTTAGATAAAATTCTGTGCAGTACTAAGAAGAATTATGCCCCAAGCAAAGAAAATAAAAAGATATAAAAATGATTTAATTATTTTACTTAGTTGATTTTCAAAGAATAAAGGTAGTTTTTTTAAATTATGATTTATTATTTGAAACATACTCGCGAGATATCACAAGTTGTAATAAATGCAAATATTTTTTAAAAATATTTAGAAAATTGTTGCACCGAAGACTTTGACTTCATCTCCCTCTTCTCCAAGAACTAGTCTTCCCAAAAAGTCTCCAGGGATCTTTGTGCTAGTCTGTTTATATAAGACTGTTATGTAAAGACCTCTTCTAAGACAGCCGATTGCCTTACATCCTTCAGCTAAACTTGAAATCAACTCATTATTTGCCCATTGTTTTCCAAGTTCGACTTCATTAGCTCCATACATCATCTGAGATGACAAATCTCGAGTAAAGCCACCATAATCTTTGATATTAGAGGACTTAACTAAGTTGGCCCACATTGGTTCAGCAATTTTAATAATTTCCTCGTCGGATTTATCTAAAAGGGCCATTTCTGTTTTAATTCAATTAAGAAGCTTCTTTTTTCTTCTCGTTCTCATCTACGATATGGTAAACGGGCACTTTTTCTAAAGTAAACTTACCAGTTTTAGGATCACGTCTAGAAACTGTCAGACAGTGCCAATTATCATCATCAAGTTTCATGTGGTCACCTCTGTAATAATATCCTGGCCATCTAGTTTCTTCTCTAAACATTGTATGTTCAGTTACACACTGAGAAGTTAAAGCTCTATGCTTAAGCTCCCACGCTCTCATTAATTGATGGTAGTCCTCTGCTCCAACATTTTCTAAATCCTCTTCAAGCCATTTAAGCAATTCTAGACCTTTTTTAAGCATATTTGCGTTAGTCATGTAGTTTGTTGCAATTCCTCCAACATACTCATCCATAATTCTTTGCAATCTTTGAAGACCTTGAATTGGAGATATATAACTAGGTGAAACAGTTCCTCCAGTTATCTCATTCCTTCCAACAGTATAATTTTCAAGTGGTTTATAAACAGCTGTTTTAAAGTCTTCACATTGTTTATCGCTAACTTTAATACCATTAGCTTTTTGGTCTTCAATATATTTAACTGCTGCTTTTGCTGCTAAACGACCTTCTGTAAATGAACCTGAAGAAAATTTATGTGCACTTCCCCCAACAGTATCTCCAGCTCCAAAAAGTCCCTCAATTGTTAGCATTCTATTATAACCCCAGAAATATTCTGGTGGTGATAGATCTTCTGGTCCACTTACCCATGCGCCTGAACATGTCGCATGAGATCCCATAACATAAGGCTCGGAAGTAGTAAGTTCTGGGTTTGTGTATTTTGGATCAATATTTTGTGAAGCCCAAACAACAGCTTGACCAACTGTCATTCCTAAGAAGTTTTCCCAACCAACAGTTTCTAGATGTGGATCTTGAAAAGCTTCTGTAGTGACCATATGAATTGGGCCTCCACCTGCCATAGTTTCTTGAATAAATGCATGATTTCTTAAACATGTAGGGGTTGGGTGATGGTCTATATATTCTCCAACCAATTCTTTAGTTTGTTCATACCATTTCTTTTCATAGTTTTCCCCATTAGCATTTTGAGTATAAGTTTTTAAATGTAGGAAATATGCGCCAACAGGACCGTATCCGTCTTTAAATCTACATAATACAATTCTGTTCTCCATTTGAGTCATTTTAGCTCCTGCTGCAATAGGAAGTGCATATGCTGAACCATTACTCCAAGGAGCATACCAAGTTCTTCCCATACCTTCTCCTACAGCTCTTGGTTTAAATATGTGAGATGCTCCACCTGCAGCAACTATAACTGTCTTTGCTCTGAAAACATGGAAATCTCCAGTTCTCATATTAAACCCTACAGCTCCACCTACTCTATTTTCTTTTTCTTCATCCATTAAAAGATGAGTAATCATTATTCTATTGTAAATTTTGTCAGCTGATTTTTTAGCGGCTTCAGCTACTATTGGTTTGTAACTTTCACCATGAATCATGATTTGCCATTTACCTTCTCTTAAGTAACGACCAGTTTTTTCATTTTTCATCATTGGCAGGCCCCATTCATCAAACATGTGTACTGTTGAGTCCACGTGACGAGCCATGTCATAACCTAAATCTTCTCTAACCATCCCCATTAAATCATTACGTGCGTATCTTACGTGATCTTCGGGTTGGTTCTCGCCCCATTGCATACCCATGTAGCAGTTAATTGCGTATAATCCCTGGGCTACAGCTCCGCTTCTATCTATATTTGCTTTTTCAACACAAACAATTTTTAAATCTCTTCCCCAGTGCCTTGCTTCAAATGCTGCACCTGTTCCAGCCATTCCACCACCAACTACGAGAACATCACAATCTTCGTAATGTGTCTTATGTTTAGCCATTAATAATAAACTCCCTTTTTAAAAGTTTCTTTTGGAACTGATGGTAGTTCTCCATCAATATTTAAACCTTCTGGCTCAGTGTATAATCTTTGTGAGTTTATCTCTCCTTGATTTGGTTTGTCTCCTTCAGCAAGTTTTGGAATAAACTTTCCCCAAGGTTTAGTTGTGATTGGAGATACAAAATCTTTTGTAGTTCCATTTCTAAATTTTATTTTCCATGAGATGGTTCCTTTTTCTTCTTCACGTCTAACTCTTACGCTGTGACCCATTGGTGCAAAGTCTGCATAACCTCTTACATCAATTGCATGATTAGGGCATGCTTTCACGCAAGAATAGCACTCCCAACAAAAGTTTGGTTCAATATTCTTTGCTCTTCTTATTGTTTCATCGATATGCATTATATCTGAGGGGCAAATATCTACACAGTGACCGCAGCCATCGCATCGAGTCATATATACAAAAGTTGACATAATTTAAATTTTCTCCTTTTTAATTTTTATCATATTAATAGTGTTTTGGCTCTTCTCTTTTTATACCTAAGCCAAATTGCTCAGGTGCATCTGCTTCTGGTGGTAGATTATCTCTAGAACCATCAGCTTCTGCTAAATTTTTTTGTATTGCTGCGCCAGGTTTATAAAACATATGAGCAAATTTTGACCAATATATTCCCCCAAATAAAACCAGATTTGCAACAATGAATAATGCTAAGAAAACCATATCATCATATCTTCCAACAAGATTTAGTGATTGAAGATAAGACCATATCAAACCAAATAAAGATGATGCTATTAATGCTAAAACAAATAAGTCAGCTTTAATCACTCTGAACCAAGGTTGTGCCTCAGAATAAACATCAACTCTTAGAAAGAACCAAAACCAAGATCCTCCTAATACAGTTAGTGTTGCTCCAATATGCCATATCATTGGCCATACTTCAGGGGTTGTAGATCCCGGCGATGTATAAAAGAAGATCATTACAACTGAACCTACCCAAAAAAGTATAGTTCCATACATTCCCATTACATGTGCGACTCTTCTTTTACCGGCACCAAGTTCTGACGTAGTAGCAATGTCGCTCGCTATAGTTTTTGAAATTACAGATATTCTCTCTCCTGTTGATAAGGTTTTTGTAGCTGATAATTTTGCTTTTTTTGCATTGTTAAAGAAATA
>CACKXQ010000033.1 GCA_902604245.1 uncultured Pelagibacteraceae bacterium
ACTGCGGCTCCTAGAAATAAAAGTAATTTATAATTTTTATACATTAAGAGGCTTGTTGTTCTGGTAAAGAAATATCTAAATGATAATCGGGTTCATTTCTTTGTTTTTTAAGAGCAGGTATTATCTCTTTATAAGCATCATATAATCCATTTTTAATTTCGGGCAATTGATATTTTAAATGGGAATGTAATTTTTCTAAATTATAAGCTGGAACCGTTGGGAACATATGATGCACACAATGATACTCCATCTTCCAATATAAAAAGCTTAAAATTGGATTTAATTTCATATCCCTCGCAGATAATCTATGATCTTTCACATCTCTTGCTAAACCAGCATGTTGAGTAAAAGCAACAAACTTATGCAATCCCTTTCCATAATAATGAGGTAATAAAAGATATAACGCTGGTAACCATGAAGATATTAATAAGGACCAGACAATTATAGATAACCAAATACCAACATAAATTCTTGATATCAAAATAGCTCTTGGTCTTGCATTTTCTGGAATACTATCAGTCATAACTTTAGTTTGTATACCAAAAGCATGTTTTATGACTTCAAAAGCTATGCTTTTTTTGAAAAATAATAATTCACCAAAAGGAATTAAATTCAATATTAATTTTTTTGGAGTATCTTTTAAATTATTATCGTACTCAATTTCATAATCATAAGGATCTTTTGTAGAGTAAGTATTTCCATGGTGAACAAAATGTGTAAATCTCCATCTTGTAGGCTCAAAGTATGCCATGAAACATGAGATATAGTAAAATGTTTCATTTAAAAATTTAGTCTTGAAGGCTGTTTTATGACCTGTTTCATGCCAAATTGGATTACAAAAACAAAAGATATTTCCGTAAATGTAAAACCATAATACTGACCACCAGGTACCCCAAGTTAAATATGCTAAATATCCAACAATACTTAGTAAGCTAAAATAAATACCTACATGTATTAATCCCTTAATGTCTGATTTTTTTGTTAGTTCTTTTAAGACTTCTTTATCAATATTAGGTCTGAACCATTTTTCTAGTTTAACGTCCATATATTACAGTATGAATAATAAACATCATACATATATTTATTTAACCTAACAATGATTTTTGAGGCTTCATATCACCTTTTTTAATTCCTGCTACTTCTACTGGTTTCTTCATAGCATCTCTTCTAAATGGTTCACCTAATTCTTGGTTTAAAATTACCTCTATAAATGTTGTAATACCTTTTTTTTGATCTTCACACGATTGCTTTATTGCTTTAGTTGTTTCTTCCATTGTTTTAACGGCAACACCTTTTAAGCCACATGCGTTAGCAACTTTAGCGTAACTTAATTCAGGATCTAGTTCTGTTCCAATAAAATTATCATCAAACCATAAAATAGAATTTCTCTTTTCTGCTCCCCATTGGTAATTTCTAAATATTACCATTGTAATTGCAGGCCATTCTTCCCTTGCACAAGAACTCATTTCATTCATACTTATTCCAAAAGCACCGTCACCTGCAAAACCAATTACTGGTGTATCTGGACATCCTATTTTTGCTCCAAGTATTGATGGAAAACCATAACCACATGGACCAAATAAACCTGGTGCTAAATATTTTCTTGGCTTTTCAAAAGTTGGGTATGCATTACCTATTGCACAATTATTTCCGATATCACTTGAAATAATTACATCATCTGGCATTCCAGCCTGTATTGCTCTCCAAGCTTGTCTTGGGGACATTCTGTCTGCGTCTCTTTCTCTAGCTTCTTTATTCCAAACTGTTCCTGGATCATCATCTTCATGATCTAAACTTGTAAGAGTTTGTAACCAAGCTGATTTAGTTTGATGAATTAAATTTTTTCTGTCATCTCTACCATTATCGCCAGCTGTTGGTGAAAGTTTTTCTAAAATCTGTTGTGATACCATCTTAGCATCTCCACAAATACCAACTGTTACTTTTTTTGTAAGCCCAATTCTGTCTGGATTCATGTCGACTTGAATAATAGTTGCATCTTTTGGCCAATAATCAATTCCGTATCCAGGTAAAGTTGAAAAAGGATTTAATCTTGTTCCTAATGCTAAAACTACATCAGCTTTTGAAATTAATTCCATACCAGCTTTAGATCCATTGTATCCTAATGGTCCCACTGCTAAAGGATGACTTCCTGGAAAACTATCATTATGTTGGTATCCATTGCATACTGGAGCATCTAGCTTCTCGGCTAACTTTTTACATTCATCAATTGCATTACCAATTACCACACCTGCTCCAGATAATATTACTGGAAATTTTGCATCTGATAAAAGCTTTGCAGCTTTTTCAATTGCCTCTTTTCCTCCACCTTGTCTTTCAAATCTTACAATTGGTGGTAAATCAATATCTATTACTTGTGTCCAATAATCTCTAGGTACATTTATTTGTGCTGGTGCAGAACCTCTAAAGGCTTTCTCTATTACTCTATTTAGTACTTCTGCCATTCTTGATGGGTCTCTGACCTCTTCTTGATAGCAAACCATATCTTTAAATAAATTCATTTGCTCAACCTCTTGAAAACCACCTTGACCCATAGTTTTATTTGCTGCTTGAGGAGTAACTAATAATAATGGTGTATGGTTCCAATAAGCTGTTTTGATTGGTGTAACTAATCCAGTAATTCCCGGACCATTTTGAGCAATAACCATTGACATTTTTCCTGTAGCTCTTGTATATCCATCTGCAATTAGTCCTCCGTTAGTTTCATGTGCCACATCCCAAAAAGTAATTCCTGCTTTTGGAAATAAATCAGATATTGCCATAAAAGCTGATCCTATTATTCCAAACGAGTGTTCGATTCCGTGCATTTGAAGAACTTTTATGAATGCTTCTTCAGTTGTCATTTTAGTCATGGTTCAGCCTTTCTAATTCTTTTTTTTAATTGTCAAAGTGTCCGATTAATATATAAGATTGAGCGAATTTCAAATAAAGAAATCGTCACAATGTCAAATACTGATATAATAATACATGATGAAAAAGACAATGTTGGAGTAGTTGTTATAGAGAAAATAAACCCAAAACAAGATTGTAATTGTTGGATAATGGAAAATGATAAGTCTGTTTCAATACAATCAAAAGACGAAATACCATTGGGTCATAAGATTGCAATGACAGATCTAAATGAGGGTGACACTATTTTGAAATACGGTCATGATATTGGAAAAGTCGTTAAAAATATTAAAAAGGGTGAACATGTACATGTTCATAACGTAAAAACAAAAAAGTGGTAATTAATGGAAATTCCAAAGAGTTTTTTAGGATATAAAA
>CACKXQ010000034.1 GCA_902604245.1 uncultured Pelagibacteraceae bacterium
ACAAACAATATTACTTATGGTAGTACTGCAACTGATACATTTACATACACAACTCGTGATAATGAAACTAACTCAGGTTCATTTGCTTATGATGTTGGTACCATTACTTTTACAGTTGCAAGCTCAATTGTTCTTGTAAATGATACTGACAGTGTCAATGAAGATTCAACTGTTACTAAAACAGGTGCGCAAGATGATGTATTAAATGATGATGCTGCTGACACAAGCGGTTTAAGTGTAACACATATAAAACCAACTAGTGGATCAAATTCAACTGTAAGCTCTGGGACAACTTATTTAGATGGAACATCAGTAACTGGAACATATGGTACTTTAACTGTAGGTGCCGATGGTTCTTATACTTATACAGCTGACCAATCAGCTGCAGATGCTTTAGATGCTAGCGAAACTGCAACAGATAGTTTTACTTATACAGTTACAGATGGACAAGGTGAAACAGACACAGCTACATTAGTTATTACAGTTACAGGTATCAATGATGATCCAGTTGCCGTTAATGATACAGACGCTGTTAATGAGGATGCAACAATAACCGAAAGCTCAGGATCTGAATTATTAATAGCTGATGATACAGATGCAGATGGTAGTTCATCTTTAACAGTTACTCAAATTGCAGTAACTGGTGGATCCAATAATTCAGTTGCTGGAAGCAGTTCCTATAATAGTAATTTTACTACAATTGTTGGAACATATGGAACATTAAAAGTTGGTGCTGATGGAACATATACTTATACAGCAGACCAAGCTGCAGCTGATGCTTTAGATGCTACTGATACGGCAACAGATAGTTTTACTTATACAGTTTCAGATGGAACTGCTACAGATACTGCAACATTAATTATCACAGTTACTGGGGTTAATGATGCACCGGTAGCAGTTGCAGATACAGACGCTGTATTAGTAACAGCCACAGTAACAGATACTACTAACGGTGCAGGTACAGTAATTTCAGATGATACTGATGCAGACGACAGTTCTTCTTTAACAGTAACAAAAATTCAGCATAGTGGTGCAGGAAGCGCATCAAACGTATCTTCTGGAACAACACGCGCAAATGGTACTTCAAGTACAGGGACTTATGGTACATTAACTATTGGTGCAAATGGTACTTATTCTTATGTTGCTGGATCAAGTGCTGGAACAGATGTATTCACCTACACAGTTTCAGATGGAACAGCTTCAACAACAACTACATTAACTATTACAGTAAGTAGTAATAACAACGCCCCATCAGCTGTAAATGATACCGATAGTGTTAACGAGGATGCAACAGTTAGCCAAACTTCTGGATCAGGACTTTTAGTTGCTGATGATACAGATGCAGATAGTGATACTTTAACAGTTTCACATATTGCTGTTACAGGGGGATCTAATAGTACTGTAGCTGACAGTAGTACTTCAGCAAGTAATGGTACTTCAGTAACTGGAACATATGGTACTTTAACTGTAGGTGAAGATGGATCTTATACTTATACAGCTGACCAATCAGCAGCTGATGCTTTAGATGCAGGTGATACTGCAACCGATAGTTTTACTTACACAGTTTCTGATGGAAAAGGTGGAACAGACACAGCTACATTAATTATTACAGTTACAGGAACAAATGATACTCCAGCTGCAACCAATGACACAGGTTCTGTTAATGAGGATGCAACGTTAACAGTTTCTTCAGCTGGAAGTGGGGTTGTACAGGATAATGATACAGATGCTGATGCTGATGATAGTGCATCATCATTGGTTATTACACAAATTAAACCAAGTGGAGGTTCAAACTCTAGCGTTGCAAGCAGTAGTACTTATAATAGTAACGGAACATCAATAACTGGAACTTATGGAACATTAGTTATAGGAGCTGATGGAACTTATACTTACACAGCTGATCAATCAGCTGCAGATGATTTAGATGCGAGTGATACGGTTACTGATGTATTTACATATACAGTTACAGATACAACAGGTGCAACAACTACAGCAGATATAACAATTACCGTTACAGGAGTTAATGATGCTCCAACTGCATCTGATAACACTGTTACAACTCTAGAAGATACAAATCACGTATTTTCAACAAGCGAATTTAACTTTAGTGATGTGGATGATGATGGAGCATTGAATAAAATTAAAATTACATCATTAGAAGATAATGGTGCTTTACAATATTATAATGGATCAGCTTGGGTAGATGTAACATTAAACCAAGAAATTACTGCAACAGATATTAGTAATAATAAATTAAGATTTGTTCCAGATGCCAATGAAAATGGTACTTCGTATACTTCATTTGGCTTCCAGGTAAGCGATGGTACTGCTTATAGCTCATCATCAAGCACAATGACGGTAAACGTGACTCCAGTAAATGATAACCCAGTTGGAGTTAATGATACAGATGCAGTGGTTGAAGATGTAACAGTTAGTCAAACATCTGGATCTGGAATGTTAGTTGCAGATGATACAGATGCAGATGGAGATACTTTAACAGTTTCACAAATTGCAGTTACGGGTGGATCAAACTCAAGCGTTACAAGTAGCACAACTTCTTCAGATGGAACTTCAGTTACAGGTACATATGGTACTTTAGTTGTTGGTGCTGATGGATCATATACATATGTTGCAGACCAAGACGCAGCTGATGCTCTTGATGCAAATGAAACAGCGACCGATAGCTTTACTTACACAGTATCTGATGGAAATGGTGGAACAGACACAGCTACATTAATTATTACAGTTACAGGTGCTAATGATAATCCAGTAGCTACAAATGATACAGCAAGTGTAAACGAAGATGCAACTGTTACAGTTTCAGATGCTGCTAACGGTGTAATTCAAAATAATGACACAGATGCAGATGGCGATGATACCGCAAGCTCCTTAGAAATAACTCAAATTGCAGTAACAGGTGGATCTAATTCAAGTGTAACTTCTGGAACAAATCAATCAAATGGAACTTCAGTAACAGGAACTTATGGAACACTAGTTATTGGTGCAGATGGAACTTATACTTATGTTGCAGACCAAAGTGCAGCTGATGATTTAGCAACAGGAGAAACTGCAACTGATAGCTTTACTTATACAGTTTCAGATGGAAACGGTGG
>CACKXQ010000035.1 GCA_902604245.1 uncultured Pelagibacteraceae bacterium
TTTTTTTATTTTTAAAATGGCTATTTCGTATTTATTTAAAAAATAATTTATTGATTTTAAAAATTTATTTAAATTTTGGATTTTTTCAGTGATATCAAAATGGGCGGATTGCTCAATTGCATGAACACCGGTATCTGTTCTTCCTGAGCCAATAAGTGTAATTTTTTCATTTAAAAGATACGAAATTTTTTTTTGAATTAACCCTTGTATAGTTTTGCCTTTTGTTTGTACCTGCCAACCTATGAAAGAAGAACCAACATATTCTATTAAAATTTGATATCTGAACATGTTTAATTCAAATCAGTACCTTTAGTAATTTGGCTACCACGCAGAAATTCTTTAGTTTTTTGAGCATTTTTACCTTGTCTTTGTATCTCAATGATCTTTATTGAATGTTCACCACAACCAATTTCAAAATTATCTGATAAGACATATCCTGATTTTCCACTTAAAATTGATTTTTCTGCTTTTAGTATTTTATATCTTTCCCCTTTAAATTCAAACCAACCTCCTGGATTAGGATATAGACCATTAATTTTTCCTATGATCTTTAAATTACTGTCCTCCCAATTTATTTTTCCTTCTTCTTTTTTAATTTTTTTTGCATATGTAGATTTATTATGATCTTGCTCTTTAAAAGATGCTTTATCATCCAGTATATCATCAATATTTTGAAGAATTTTTTCAGATGCTAAATTACTTAATCTTTGAGCCAGATCCTCACTATTTTCATTTTCTAAAATATTTATAGAATATTGATTACAGACGGGACCAGAGTCTAAACCCTCATCAATTTTCATAATAGAAATTCCTGTTGATGTTTCATTGTTCATAATAGCTCTTTGAATGGGAGCTGCACCTCGTAATTTTGGTAAAAGTGAATAATGAATATTTATCCATCCATATTTTGGAATTTTTAAAATATCTTTTTTAAGAATCTGCCCGTAAGCAACAACGATACCTAAACTTATATTTTCTTTATAAAGAAAGTTTTTTTCTTCAATATTATCCAATACAATTGGAGTTCTAACAGGTATATTTAATATTTCAGCCATGATATGAACAGGTGACTTATTTAATCTGTGACCTCTATTTGATGCTACAGGTGGTTGAGTATAAACAACCTCAATATCAAAACCGTTTTGATACAATGATTTGAGTATTTGCCCAGAAATGGTGGGGGTACCCATAAAAGCAATTTTTTTGCTCATTAAACAATAATTCTATCAGGGGGATTTTTTCTTTTTGATAATTTTTTAACAATCATTGTTTTTTTCAATTTTGACAAGTAGTCTATAAACAGAATTCCTTCAAGATGATCCATTTCATGTTGTATACAAGTTGCAAGGAGTCCATCCGCTTCTAAAATTTTATTTTCCCCATTATAATCTAAATATTCAACCTCACAATATTTAGGTCTATCAACCTCTGCGAAATAATTAGGGACAGATAAACATCCCTCTTCATATGTTGTTTTTTCTTTGTCTTTATTTTTGATTGTAGGATTTACAAAATACATTGGATTTTTCTTTCCATCTTTTGAAATATCCATCACTATAATCCTTTTTGGAATACCAATTTGAATCGCTGCTAAACCAATACCATTAGCTGCATACATTGTTTCCAACATATCATCCATTAACTTTCTTTCTTCATTACCCACTGTTTGTACTGGTTTAGAGACTTGTCTTAAAATCTCGTTAGGTTCAGTTATAATTGTTTTTATTGTCATGATTGATGAAGTAGTTTAAACTTTTAATGGAAGAATTTCCAACAATAGTTCGTTTCTCAAGCTAATTAATTTTGTTCTATTCATAATTTCAATTACAAAATTTAGTGTCTCACTATTTAATTCATTCAATTCTTTTTCACCAATAATTTCAACTAATTTTAATAGTATCATGCCTGACTCATTATTCTCTATCATTTTGTCAATTTCAGAATTTAAATCAAATTTATATTGAGATAGTTCATCAATTTGATCTATTTGAATTCCATCAGCTCTCAATGATTGTAATAATACAACATCTTTAAAATTAAAAGAGTAATTCTTGTCTTTTCTCATCTTTGATAACAAATTGTCAGTTAGTTTTTGTGTTTTAGGTAAGCTTTGCTTATTCAAAAAATAATTTAATACTTTTGATTGATGGAAAACTTCATTATTAAACTTAATTTTATTTTTTCTGTTTTCTTCAGTAATTAAATTAATTTGGTAGAAGTCAGAAAACTTTAAAGGAATTTCTTCTTTATCCATTTTTTTTAACAACTTAGATAGTTCATCGTCAAATGATTTTTTAAAATTTGAGTTTTCAAAGGAATTATTCAATTTTGATAATAATGAAAGTTTATTTTCAAGATTATCTGTTAGTAAAAACCTCTGGTACATCAGAGCTCTTCCTTCATAATCAGGTAAATTTTTTACTGTATCTTCATAATTAACAAGGTCATCAATCTCAAATTGAAATTTTTTGTACAAATTCAATAGATCTTTTTCATCAAAAATACCTTCACTAGTTGCTTTCTCTAAAAACCTTACTTGATCAATATCACTAAGATTAAAATCCTTTAGATTTTTTAGTAAATTCCAGTTGGATAAATATTTCCAAATAAATTCTTCGGACTCTACGGATGGATAGTATAAGAATTTCTTATCTGTTTTGTGAGATAAATGAAAATAAAGAACATTTTCATCAGACAATATAAAATTATTATCCTCATATCCCATTAATACTTCAAACTTTTTAACAAAAAATTCATTCAAAGTATCTAGCTCCGAGTTAAGATCAAACAACAACTGAGCCTCATCTTTTTTATTCTGAGTTATTAAGCAATAAATTTTGAAATATGTTAAGTATTCATCGGTTATTAAACTTAAACTATCAACAGCAGAGCATGAATTTTCTATTTTGTTTAATGACAAG
>CACKXQ010000036.1 GCA_902604245.1 uncultured Pelagibacteraceae bacterium
ATTTTTTAAAACTTTTGCATATATTAAACTCAATTTTTTTAAATCGGTTAGTGAGACAGCCTCGTCAACTTTATGCATAGTTTTTCCTACTAAGCCAAATTCTAAACAAGGAGCTATTTTCCTAATGAACCTTGCATCTGATGTACCTCCAGTGGTTGAAAGTTTAGGTTTTATTTTAGTAACTTTTTTAATAATATTTTGTATCATAAATGTTGTACTATTTGGCTTTGTAAGAAAAGCTTCACCTGAAACACTGTAATCAATTTTATATTTAGATTTAGTTTTATTACATACTTTTTTTAAAATTTTATTAATTTTCTTTTTAATAGAATTTGAGGTATGCATGTTATTAAATCTTATATTAAACGAAGCATAAGCAAGACCTGGAATTACATTATCTGCGGTATTATTTATATTGATTTTAGTAATTTCAAGATTTGTTGGTTGAAAATCCTTTGTCCCTTTGTCAAATCGTAAATCTTTTATTTCTTTAAGTATTTTTACTAGAGCAGTCGAAGGGTTATTTGCTCTATGAGGATATGCTACATGCCCTTGAACTCCTGTAACTTTTAATCGACCGTTCATACTTCCTCTTCGACCAATTTTAATCATTTCACCTAATTTATTAGGATTAGTTGGCTCTCCAACCAAGCAAAAATCTATTTTCTCTCGTTTCTTTTTTAAATAGTCTACAACTTTTTTGGTTCCATTAATGGCGACACCTTCCTCATCTCCAGTGATTAAAAGACTTATAGATCCATTAAATCCCTTATTTTTTTCAACAAAAACGCTTACAGCTGACACAAATGCAGCTATAGAGCTTTTCATATCATTTGCACCTCTTCCAATTAAATGTCCTTTTTTAATTGTTGGTTTAAATGGATTTACTGTCCAATCTCTTAAATTTCCAGCTGGAACAACATCAAGATGTCCTGCATAACAAAAATTAGGACTTTTGCTCCCTAATCTTGCATATAGATTTTTAACTGGAGCATTTCCTTTTTCTTTGAACTCGAGAATTTTAGTTTTAAAGCCAAGTTTTTTCAATTTTTTTTCCAAAAATTTCATTATACCAGCATCTATAGGAGTTACAGTTGGAAATCTAATTAGCTCTTTGGCTAACTGAAGTTCATTTATAATTTTCATTGAAACTATTCTCTCAAGAGATCGTTAATAGAAGTTTTAGATCTTGTTTTCTCATCTACTTGCTTAATTATTACAGCACAATATAGCGAAGGTGCAGTTGGGTTATTTTTGTCAGGAAGTGAACCTGGTACTACAACTGAATAAGGAGGAATTTTTCCATAAGTAATTTCTCCAGTTTTTCTACTAACAATTTTTGTAGATTGTCCTATGTACATTCCCATACTCAGTACGGATCCTTCTCCTACAATTACACCTTCTACAACTTCAGACATCGCGCCTAAAAAAACATTATCCTCGATAATAGTTGGCAAAGCTTGCGCAGGTTCTAAAACTCCACCTACACCCGAACCTGCTGATATATGGCAATTTTTTCCAATTTGGCTACAGCTTCCTGCTCTTGCAAATGTATCAATCATTGTTCCTTCGTCTATGTATGCTCCAATATTTACGTAGCACGGCATTAAAACTGCATTCTTACCAACAAAACTTCCTTTTCTTACTGGAGAGTTAGGTACCATTCTAAAGCCAGCTTTTTCATGATCTTCTTTTGTCCATCCTGCTGTCTTACCCTTTAGTAAATGAGCTTTATCATACCAGCTACTATACGGACCATTCAAATTTTCCATTGGATATAATCTAAAACTTAACATGATTGCTTTTTTTAAATGTTGATGAGTTATCCATTCACCATTTATTTTTTCTGCAACTCGTGACTTTCCACTATCTAAATCATCAATAACTTTATTTATAGTATCTTTTAAAGACTGATCTGAAGCAGGATTTATTTGATCCTTTTTTTCCCAAGCTTCATTTATTACGTTTTCTATACTCATAATTTATGAGTTTTTTAATATCCTTATTTCTTTTAAAAATAAAGAGAGATTTTCTATTTTATAGTCAATATAGTCTTTATCAGATTCTTTTTTACCCCAATATTCATTATTGATTAGCCAAACTGTCGTAGCTCCTCTTGCTTTTCCAATTGACAAGTTTTTTGCAATATCTTCAATATAAATTGTTTCTGTTGGGTCAATATCAAATTTTTTTACCATCAGATCGAATGCTTTCGCTGCAGGTTTTGGACTATATTCCGCGTCAACTATATCAAACACGTCTTCAAATAGATCATCAATACCCAAATGTGTAGTTATATTATTAACATGTTCACTACTTCCATTGGTAAAAACGAACTTTCTTAAATCCAATTTCTCTATTTCACCTCTCAAGACAACATCCTTTTCCATGAAAGATAGGTCAATGTCATGAACGAAATTTAAAAAATCTTTGGGAGGAATATCATGATGAATCATTAGTCCATTAAGACTTGTATTATATTTATGAAAGTATTCAGTTTGTAATTTTTTAGCTTCAACTAAATTTATTTTTAATTTTTCAGAAATGTATTGCGTCATTCTTTTACTTACTTGACCAAATACAGATTCTAAATCCTGATAAAGAACACCATCACAATCAAATAAAATATTTTTTATATTTTTCATTTTCTTATTAATGTACCAGCTCCTTTATCTGAGAATAATTCAAAAAGAATTGAATGTTTTTTTCTTCCATCAATAATACCAA
>CACKXQ010000037.1 GCA_902604245.1 uncultured Pelagibacteraceae bacterium
GTGATTACTATAATTTATAAAAAATCTCACATATCTTAAAATTCTTAAATAATCTTCCTGAATTCTATTATCTGCATTACCAATAAAAATTACCTTTCCCTCTTCTATATCTTTGGCACCTCCATTTGGATCAAACAAATTACCATCTTTATCAGCATAAATAGAATTAATGGTAAAATCTCTTCTTGATGAATCTTTCAACCAGTCTGTTGTATATCTAACATTTGCATGTCTTCCATCGGTATCAACATCTTCTCTTAATGATGTGATCTCAAAATTTTTTTGTCCTATATTTGCAGTAATAGTTCCATGTTTTATGCCAGTTTCAAAGAATTTGATGTTATGTGATTGCAAACATTCTTTAACTTGGTTTGGATTTAAGTTTACTGCTAAATCAATGTCATCCACATCTTCTTGATTTAAAATTTTCCTTACACAACCCCCTACATATCTAATTTCACTTGTGTCATTAAAGTTAGATATCGAGTCAAAAAGTTTTGAGATTTCAGTACTTTTATAAATTTTTAAAAAAGAGCTATTTTTAGGAGTAATTTTTTTGTTTGTTTTAAAGATTTTTTTAAAAAAATTGTACATAAGTGGCTGGGGTGCTAGGATTCGAACCTAGGATGGCGGTACCAAAAACCGCTGCCTTACCACTTGGCTACACCCCAAAATTAATTTCATATATCACAAAAAAAAAGCTTTATATAGTTTTTGATAAATTACACCAATAGTTTTTATAATTTTTTCTTAATAATTTCTTTGCATTTAGTGCGGCTTTTTTGGACTTAAAATACCCAACGATTGTTGAACCAGACCCCGACATTCTTACATATGAATTTTTATCAATATTTAAAAAATAATCTCTAAGTTTCCGAAGTCTAGGATATTTTTTTGTAGATATGATTTCTAAATCATTTTTTAACTTTGACATTAAATTAAAGTCAATATTTTTTGACCTTATTTTTGATAATTGTGGTTTAGAGTAATGTCTAACACGGTTAAAGATAACTTTTGTAGAACAGCCAAAATTAGGTTTAACCATTAAAACGAATATTTTTAAATTTTTTTTAATTTTTTTAGTTTTTTTTTTGTAAGAAATAATTAAATTTTTTTGATCAGTACCCAAAATTACATCTGACCCTATTTTTGAACATAAATTATATTTCTCCCTTAATGTTAAATTAATTTTATTTTTTTTTTCAAAGTAATTTATTAAAGAGGACGCATTCATTGAGCCCCCACCAAGTCCAGCTTTTTGGGGAATATTTTTTTTAATTAAAATTGAATATTTATAATTTTTTAATTTTTTTTTTTTATCCAGAATATTTAGCAAATTACTAACGGTATTTACTTTTGGGATTTTATTAGAGAAACGTCCTGAAAATTTTACTATATGATTTTTATTATTTGTTCTTTTTATTAAAATTTGATCATGTAAATCTACAAAAGCAACAAGAGTTTCTAAATCATGAAGTTTTGATTTTTGTTTTCCAAGCACGTTGAGAGATAAATTAACTTTTGCATGTGATTTAATCTTTTCAAATCTCATTAATTATGATTTTTCTAAACCCTCTAATAATTTAGATTTTATTTTTAATTTCATTTTATCTTCTGTTTCCTCAAACTCTAAAACAGCCCGCCAATAATAGTTTGCTTGTAGTTTCTTATTTAATCTCCAAAGAACATCCCCATAATGATCGTTAACAATTGGATCATCTGGCATAAGCTGCAAAGCTCTTTTTAAGTATTTCTCAGCATTAACATAATCACCAATCAAATAATATCCCCAACCAACAGAATCTGTAATATATGGATCATCTTCTTTTTGTTTATAGGCCGACTGTATCATTTCTATTGCCTCATCTATTTTGTGATTTCTTTCTAGCCAACTATAAGCAAGATAATTCATAGTATATGGTTCATTTGGATATATTTTTAAACTCTCCAACATATCTTTATCCGCTTTTTCATAATTTCCCATCCTTTCATAGCTGCTACCTCTTCTGTATAGGATCCTTGAGAGGGCATAAGAATTCTTTTCAACCTTTTTCATTAATTCAGTGTAATATTCGATAGCAATTTCATAATTTTCAAAACCTTTGTTAATATTTGCATAGTCATAAAGGATTTTTAAAGTTGGAGACTTTATAGCTTTGAAATGCTTCTTAATATAAATTGCAGCTTCATCTTCTGAATTATCTTCAGATAGTATTCTTCCAATCTTTTTTGTTTTATACCAAAAGTATAATTTATCCTTTTTTTTGAAATCTTCTAAAATTTTATTAGCTTGGTAATTATTCTTATTTAAGTAATAATTTTCAGCAAGCAAGGTCCGATTGAAATAAAATTCAGGATTTAAGTATTCTGATATTCTTAAATAAAAATTTGACTGATCAAAAATATTTTGCGTAGAAAATAAATTAGATACCAAATAAAAAATCTCAGCCA
>CACKXQ010000038.1 GCA_902604245.1 uncultured Pelagibacteraceae bacterium
GTATTACCAATTGTATTACCTTTAGTAATTGAGTTAGGATTTAATCTTACATGGTTTGCAATATTAGTAGCCGTTAATCTCCAAACCGCCTGGCTCTCACCTCCTGTTGCGTTATCTGCCTATTTTTTAAAAGGTGTAGTACCAGAATGGGATTTAAAAGATATTTATCTTGGCATGATGCAATTTATGGTTATCCAAGTAATTGGTTTAGTATTAATTATAATATTTCCAAAAATAGCATTGTGGTTGCCTGGTGTAATGTACCCATCACCTTAGTTAGACTTATTTATTTGAGGTATAATAGTTCCAACTAAAATTATTGCTAAAGATATAAAAACTTTTGTGGAGATCGGAGAGTCAATTATTAACCAAGACATTGTAGCACCAATTGGGCCTGTTAAAGGATACATCAAACTAATTCTACCTACTGGGACTCTTCTAAGAGCAAAATTATAAAACAAATATGCTCCAAACGTTATACAAGATAAAGTTATAGCCGCTAAAACTGGAGGTGAAAAATTTAAATAATTTTGATATTCAAAACTCGAATTTGGCCAAATTACAAAAAGAACTAACAAAGATAGTATAGCACCAATAAAATATTGATAAGTATTTACTCCTAATTGGTCAACTTTAGTTTGCATAAACCTCCTTCCCAAAACTTCATTTACAGAAACACAAATCATTCCTAAAAAAATTATTAAATCACCAATATAATTTCCTTGTCCTGATTTTGTTTGACTTGTAAGTAGAATTAAAGTTCCAATAATTGTTATAAAGGCTCCAATAATTACTTTTATTTCAATTTTTTCTTTTAAAAAAAGTCTTGCAACAAATGGTTGCCATATTGGCAAAGTGCTAATTAAAGCAACTCCATTTACTGGTGAGGTAAGTAGAAGACCAATATGAAAACTTAAAGTTACTAGAAAAGGATTTAATAGACCCATTAAGAAAGGCGTAAACCCGATTTTTTTGATTTTTAAATCTGCCCTCATTATCAAAGCAAAAATTAACATCAAACTGAATGCTAAAGAGAACCTTACCGCCATTAAATCCATTACATAAAATTCTTGTAATGCTAATTTCACAAATGGTGGACCTGACCCGAATCCTATCACTGCCAAAAACATAGAAACGTAGCCAATATTGTTTTTTAGAAAATTCATGTAATTACAAATTTATGGATATCACAATTATAGACATATAAAAATTTTAGTTTAAGGTTACATTAGTGAGTCAGAATATAGAATTAAAAAATTTTGAATTAGCCACAGTAAACCCAAGCAATAAAACATGGACATCAATTGATTTATTTTGCTTTTGGGCTAATAGCATCCAAACCATTGCAGGGTTTGCGTTAATAGCCTCTTTATATTTAATATATAATCTAAGTACTGTGCTGGTCTTAACTTCTTCATTAGCTGCCTCTATTTTAATTTATTTTTTTATATCATTGATCGGCAAACCATCACAAAAGTATGGATTACCTTTTCCCGTTATGCTTAGAATGTCTATGGGCTTAAATGGAGCCAAATTTTTAAGTCTTTTAAGATCTATTATTGGTATTTTTATGTTTGGTATTCAAACATTTTTCATATCAAAATCAATTACATATCTAATTAGAATTTTTATTTACTATAACTTAGATAGTCAAATTTTAGATGGTCAAGTATTTTTAGCTTTTTTTTTAGGGTTAAATATTATCGACTGGGTTTCATTGATATTAACTTTTGTTATTCAATATTTTTTATTTACAAACGGACAAAGGTTTAATCAAAGATTTTTACAGTTTTCAGCCATTTTCGTTTATTTAGGTTTATTTATTTTTTTTTTAATTTTAACTTCTGAAAATCACACACAAATTTTTCAGTCTCTTAAATCAAATACAACAGACGGAAATTTTTTTTCAAGATCTAACATTTTACCTTTTGTAGTTTTAACGGGTACAATCTTCTCTTACTTCTCCATTGTGTTGTTAAATTTTGGAGATTTTTCTAGATACGTCAAAACAGAAAAAGATCTAAAATTGGGAAATCTAAATCTTTTTCTAAATATGATTTTGTTTTCTTTTTTAGCAACAACTATAGTTGTTGGAGTTGATGTAGTTTTAAATCAAAAGCTCATTGTTGTTGATCAAATACTCACTAAACCAATGGATATTATTGGAAAATTAGACAACACTGGCCTAACTGTTTTTGTTCTAATTTTTATAATTTTCTCATCTCTATCTACTAATTTAATTTCTAATTATGTACCTACTCAAAATAGTATAATAAATTTTATTCCAAATAATTTAGATATTAAAACTTCTGGATTATTAATTTTATTAATTGGTTTTATTGCTGGAGGTTTGTGGCCCTCTTTT
>CACKXQ010000039.1 GCA_902604245.1 uncultured Pelagibacteraceae bacterium
TTGTAGCTAAGTCAATTTGATGTAAGTTACAAATAATTGTTATTTTATGTTCAACATTTATTTTTTTTAATAAAGAAAGAATAAGTTCAGCAGATTTTGGGTCCAAACTTGATACTGGTTCATCTGCTAACAATAGTTTTGGTTTTTTAATTATTGCTCTAGCGATCCCTACTCTTTGTCTTTGACCACCCGATAATTGGTCAACTCTATCATAAGCTTTATTAAGTAAACCAACTGTATCAAGGGCTTTTAAAGCTTGGATTTTTTGATCTTTTGTAAAAAAATAGAATAAGGATTTGATGCTTGTTTCAGAATTTAAAATCCCTGTTAAAACGTTATTAATTGCAGAAAGATTATTAATAAGATTAAATTCCTGAAATATCATTCCAGTTTTTTTTCTAACTTCACTTAATGAGTTATTATCAATTTTGTCATCATCAAATAAGATTGTGCCTTGATCAATTTTCTCTAAACCGTTGATGCTTCTTAACAAAGTTGTTTTGCCAGAACCACTTGGTCCTAGCAAAGCAACAAATTCACCTTCTTTTACATCTAAAAAAACTCCATCCAAAGCTTGAGTGCCGTTATTAAATGTTTTTTTTAGATTTTTAATTTCTAACATTTGTTAAAATTAATTATTATTTAATAATTTAATTACATTTCGTAAAATATTATAATCTTTATCTTCAACTGAAATATAATGAGACATTTTTCCTCCATAACCACCTATTTCACCATATTCATGTGCTTCTAGAACTGCATTTTTAATTTTTAATCTATGCTCTAATGGTATTTTTTTTGAATATGCTAATGGTGGTGGTGGAACTTTATCAGACTTATGTATAATTCTTACATCCTTCTCTTGAAAAGTATTATCTTCTAAACGTGCTTCGTAGTTCCGGGAACTCATTCCACAAACATCAGATTTTTTGTTTAATACAGCTAATAGGCATGCATCATGACTACCTGCATAAAAAACATTTTTAAAATCGTTCTCGTTTTTAATTGAAAGATTTATTTTTGTTAGCTCAACCTGTGGTATCAAATCTCCACTTGTCGAGCCAATTGAATTAAGTGATAATACTTTGTCTTTTATATCTTTAAAATTTTTAATTTCACTATCATCCCTTACAACAAAATATGTATAATAACCTGCATCTTTTTCTCCAGGTCTAACGCCTGCAGCAAATGCCTCAGCATCAGCAATTTCTGCAGCTTTAACATAAGTTTTTCCTCCGTACCAAGCTATGTGAGCTCTACCTGCTCTCATCGCCTCTACAGCTGCGTTATAATCTGTAACTTTAATAGTATTAATTTTAAAATTAGTAATATTTTCAACAATTTTAAGTAAACCCTCATAATCGTTTTCATCACCTTTTTCACTCGCTGGTACAAAAACCATATTATATTCAACAGCTTTAACTCCTGAAATAAATAAACTTAAAAATAACGTTAATACTAAAAATAATTTTTTCATAATAATCTTTTTGTTATATTGTTCGCTAACAAAATAACACTTTTAATATAGACTTAAAGCTATAAAAGCAAGAAAAATATTAAGTTTTTATTACAGTGAATTAATCAAATTCTTTAAGGGCTTTTTGGTAGTCTTCAACAGTGTCAATCTCTTTCCAGCCTTTTTCAATAATTACACAGTTAACTTTAACACCAACATCTACTAATTCTTGAATCATGTCTGTTAAATAAGCCTTTTGGAATGATTTAGCTCTTTGGAAAGGTTTATCCCAATACAATTTTTTACACCTGTGAAAATGAGACTTAAATATTTCAGTTCCTTTATTAGATAATTTAATCATACCAATAAATTCACCATGAACATCTTTTTTGCCAGTGTTGATTTTTCCAATTTTGATAACTTCATTATCAGAATTAAAAATAACATTTTCTGCTTCTGAAAGAGGATGTTCTTTTCTATTAACATAATAACCCCTCCAATCTATATCAACTACAATTGAAATATCATGTTTAGATTCAAGTGCTCTTTTAACTACTAGGGGTTCGAATAAAATATCGGAATAAGATACTATAATATCTCCATTCAGAACTTTTTCAGCATAAAACAAAGAATTAAGTATATTGTTATCTTTATAGTCATTGTTAGTAAAATATTTAATACCTTTATAATTAATTTTATTTTTTTTGTATCCTCTCACAAGGGAAATATCTTCTATTCCATTATCTTTGTATGACGATATTTGCC
>CACKXQ010000040.1 GCA_902604245.1 uncultured Pelagibacteraceae bacterium
AAATACTTGATTGTTTAGAAAATGAAACAAACGAATTAATAATGGACCACAAAACAATTGAGAAGGCTAGAAAATCAGTGGAGAGAATGGCTGAAATAGGCAGATAAATTCTGTGCCGAAAATTCAATTAAGTAAAAATTTTGTCCGATCAACCTGTAAGTTAGCTCTTAATGAGGATCTATATCCTTCAGGAGATATTACAACAAATCTATTAAATAATAATTCAATTTCAAAAGCTTACCTAATTAGTAATGAAAAAGGTATTATAGGTGGATTAGAATTTGCAAAACAAACATTTAATTTATTAGACAAAAATATTAAATTTCATATAAAAAAAAAAGAAGGATCAAAAATTAGTAAAGGATCTGTAATCGCAGTAATTGAGGGTAAAATTAAAAATATATTAATTGGAGAAAGAGTTGCTCTAAATTTTCTCTCTCATATCTCTGGTATCGCAACTAAAACCAATAAATTTGTAAAGAAGGTAGGCAAGAAAACAAAAATTTGTTGCACTAGAAAAACGATTCCTAATCTAAGAGTAATTCAGAAATATGCCGTAAAACTAGGAGGTGGGACTAATCACAGATTTAATTTAAGTGATGAATATTTAATTAAAGACAATCATTTAGCCTCATCAAAGAAATTTGAAGAAATAGTAAAAAAAGCAATTAAAAATAAAAAGAAAAGAAAAATTACTGTTGAAGTTGACACTTTGAAACAATTTAAGAGAATTAATGGACTTAATTTCAATACAGTTTTATTTGATAATATGAGTCCAAAAAATCTTAGAGTTGCTGTTAAATATGCAAAAAAGAAATATGAAACGGAAGCCTCCGGAGGAATAACCTTAAAAAATATAAAAAATCTTGCTTCAACAAACGTTGATAGAATATCAGTAGGTGAATTAACACATAGTATTCAAGCTTTAGATTTAAAATTAGAGATTTAATTTTTTTTTAATTGGGCTTGGGCTGCTGCTAATCTTGCCACTGGAACTCTGTAGGGCGAACAGGATACATAATCTAATCCAGTTTTTGCACAGAATTCTATACTTTTAGGATCTCCACCATGCTCACCGCAAATTCCAAGTTTTATTTTTTTGTTTTGTTTTCTGCCTTTATCGGTTGCAATTTTTATTAAGTCTCCAACCCCCTCATCAATTGATACAAAAGGATCAATATCAAAAATTTTGTTCTCAATATAATCATTTAGGAATTTACCACTATCATCTCTGCTAATGCCAAATGTAGTTTGAGTTAAATCATTTGTTCCAAAACTAAAAAATTCAGCATGTTTAGCGATATCTTTTGCCTTTATTGCTGCTCTTGGTAATTCAATCATTGTTCCTACTAAAAAATTTATTTTAATTTTATTTTCATCTTGAACTTTTTTTGCAATCCTAATTACTAAATCTTTCATAATTTTTATTTCTGCTTCTGTTGAAACTAAAGGGATCATGATTTCAGGCATAGTCGATTGAATTTTATGTTTTTTACATTCAACTAAAGCTTCAAAAATTGCAGTACACTGCATCTCATAAATTTCAGGAAATGAAATTGCCAATCTACAACCTCTATGACCTAGCATTGGATTTTGTTCATGAAGTTCTGAAATTCTAACTTCAAGTTCTTTAACGGGAATATTAAGTGAAACTGCAACATCATTAATTTCATTATTACTTTTTGGCAAAAATTCATGTAGTGGTGGGTCAAGTAACCTGACTGTTACTGGTAAACCTTTCATTATCTTGAATATTTCAATAAAATCTTTTTTTTGATGTGGTAATAGCTTTTTCAGTGCATTAGATCGATCTTCTATTGTTTTTGATAATATCATTTCTCTTACTGATAAAATTCTTTCTTCCTCAAAAAACATATGTTCTGTTCTACACAAACCAATACCCTCTGCACCAAATTCTCTAGCAGTTTTGCTATCCAATGGTGTTTCTGAATTAGTTCTAATGTTTAATTTTCTAAAATCATCAGACCAACTCATTATTTTTGAGAAATCACCTGATATTTCTGGTTTAACT